>JAKOXM010000614.1 GCA_029781095.1 Bacteroidota bacterium | reverse complement strand
GGACCATTGGCAAAATCCGAAGAGATCGAGATCGTTGCTTTTGAATATGCCGGCGACAAGCCTGTCGGCAAGGAAGTTTCATTGCAAAATATTGGCAATAAACTGGTTGGCTCATTCGCAACCAGCCCGGGCGCCGTTGTCGCCTTTGTCTGCTTTCAGGGTGGCGAACGGTGGGATAATAATAGCGGTGAAGGATATTATATCCCGATGCATGATGCCGCCGGGAAGCCCCTTCCCGAAAGCATGGCAGCTTCCGCAGTAATTTACCGCAACTTCGGTTATAATTTTGATCTCACCCGGAAGGCAAGCGTTGCAATGGAGTGGATGGACGCGGCCTTCGCCCGGAAACCCGGATTGCGTAGCAACAGCGCTTATTTTCCAACGTATTACAATGCTTTTATTGGCACCAAAAGCGGAAGCGAAGAATCGAAAGCCGAAATGCTGAAAGCGCTGGCCGAACTGGAGGCTAATCCAAAAGCGGATGAAAAAACACTTGTGGCGATCAGTAATTTTTATAACCGCTATGCACAGGACAAGTCGAAGGCGCTGACTGACAGGATAATAGCAGCCTACCCGGGCAGCACAATCGCCAAATCATACCAGCTGAACGCTATCAAAATGGAAGCAGACCTCGTCAAGCGGAAGGCGAAGATCGATGAGTATGTCCAGAAAAACCCGGTGCAGAATGAAAACGATGAGGCACTGATAAACGACGCCTTCTTTGCTGGAATGAATGCTGCGGCAAGCGCCAAAAACTGGGATGCCTTCGCCCTTTTTTCTGCAGGTGCATCACCTGAAAGCCGGGCAAGTATGTATAATAACCTCGCCTGGGACATGGCCGAAAAAGGAGAAGATATTGATCGTGCGCGTACAATGTCCGCCGAAGCGACCGAATGGGCGCATATGGAAATGGTGGCCCCGTCGAAGCAAAAGCCGGCCACCGCCAGCCGCAGCGATTGGGAGCAAAACCGCCGGTACACGTATGCCATGTATGCCGATACCTATGCGTTTATCCTCGATAAAACGGGCGATTCGAGATCCGCAGCCAAATACCAGGGCGAAATTGTGGATATCCATAAAGGTATGAATGCAGAATTCAATGAACGGTATGTGGGTTACCTGGAACGCATCGCTGCGCCCGATCTGCGCTATCAGTTGGAGGGTTTTATCCTGAAGGGTTCTGCCACGGCTGCCATGAAAGAAAAATTCAGAAAATTGTACACCGCTGAAGACAAATCAGATAACGGAGCCGATGCATACCTCGCCAGGCTCGAAAAAGTGGCTCTGGCGTCGATGAAAGAAGAAATGCTGAAGAAGATGCTCGACGAACCGGCGCCGGGTTTCGCACTCAAAAACCTGAACGGAGAAAATGTCAGCCTCGAAGGGCTCCGCGGCAAAGTGGTGGTGGTTGATTTCTGGGCAACGTGGTGCGGCCCCTGCAAAGCGTCATTTCCGGGTATGCAAAAAGCCGTCGACAACTATAAAAGCGACCCGAACGTGGCCTTTGTTTTCGTGGATACCTGGGAAAACGGGGACAGCAAGGAAAAGAACGCTTCCGAATTCATTGCCAGCAAAAATTACACATTCAATGTGTTGATGGACAACGACAGCAAGGTGGTTTCTTCCTTTGGTGTCACGGGCATCCCGACCAAATTTATCGTCGATAAAAACGGCAAAATCCGCTTTAAAAGCGTCGGTTTCTCGGGCAACTCCGACGCGCTTGCCGATGAACTCGGTATTATGATCGAAACGGCAAAGGGAATACCGTAAATGCTGGTCAATCACCATACTGCTGGACAGTATTTTATTTCACGCAAAGACGCAAACTTTGCGTCTTTGCGTGAAAAATGTCTAAGTGCCACCCAATCACAATCACTTATGAATGAGTTCAAGATGCCTGTCGCCTTGCGCTGGGCTGACTTTGACCCCAATTTTCACCTGCGTCATTCGGTGTATTACGACTTTGCAGCGACAGCCAGGGTCGAATTTCTTTCAGCGATGGGCATTTCCACCCGTCTGATGATTCAACAGCATTTTGGTCCGATCCTTTTCCGGGAAGAGGCCATTTTCCGGCGCGAGGTGCGGCCCGGCGACAATCTTTTTATCAACGTCCTGATCACAAAAATGAGACGCGATGCCTCGCGGTTTTCGTTCCGCCACGAGCTCAGTCGCGAGGACGGTACCCTTTGCGCCACGATGAACGTAGACGGCGCCTGGATCGACACACAACTACGCAAACTTGCCACCCCGCCCGCGATCGTAGCGGAAGGAATGGGAAACGCGCCAAAATCGGATGATTTTGAGTGGGTATGAGCCATTTATTGTGAATGCCCCTACATTTGCCGCATGACAACCGTTCGTCATTCCTTTATTTCCGTCATTACCGTCATTCAGTCGCATCGTTATATCAGGAAATTACCTGCCTGGCTGGAGGGCTTATACGCGGAACTGACCAGTCAATTCTCTGATTACGAGTTTATTGTAGTCAATAATCACTGCGACCAGGATGCTATTGACGCAGTCGTGAATCCGTTGCCGGAAACGCTTCGGAAGAATATTTTTCTGCTGAATCTGAGCGCTGCCGTTAGCCGCGACAACGCACTGCTCGCCGGACTCGACCGAAGCAATGGCGATTACACGCTTATTTTTGAATTCGATTTCACGGCCAAGCCGCAACTGGTCACCCGGCTTTGGGAAAAAAGCCAGTCCGGCTACGATATCGTGTATCTGCGCGCGCACGAACGACACCTGCCGCTGGCGCATCGCCTGCTATATAAAATGTTTTACGGCATCATGCAGCGCTATTCCGGTCTGCGGCTCGATCCGCGCGCGCATCATACCAGAATCATCAGCCGCAGAGCCCTCAACTCCCTGTTGCGCCTCCGCGAAAACAGCCGTTATCTCAAAGCCAACTATGCGCTTGTGGGCTACAACACAGCCTGGCTGGATGTGGAAGAGCCCCTTCATCCCGATCCGGAGGCCGGTTTCGGAGAGCAATTTCGCACCTCTCTCGTGGCCATTACCTCATTCACATCTTTTCTGCGAACCCTCCTTTTGTGGATATTCCTGTTCTCCGTAGTTGTCGCGGGAATAGCCATTTTCAACGCGATCAAAGTAAAACTGACCAATGTGGATATTTTTGGCGAGCACGCCGAGAGTCTTTCGGGCTGGGCGTTTCTGGTGGTGCTGATTTCCGTGTTTTTTGCCATCACCTGCCTGAACCTGTACATCATGTCCATCTACCTCTCCAATATCTACAGCGAGATAAAAAACAGGCCGTTATACATAATTGAATCGGTAAAACGTTATTGATTCAATAAAATCTTTGACATTTAATCATATTCCTTATCTTTGCGCCGGCAAATGCCGATTTCTATTCATTTTTTAAAGTTTTTCAGTAATGTTAAAAGGAACAGTTAAGTTCTTTAATGAAACCAAAGGTTTTGGTTTCATTGTTGATTCCGCATCCGGAGAGGACATTTTCGTCCATGTCAGCGGGCTGGTTGACAAAATCCGTGAAGGTGACACCGTCACTTTCGAAACCCAACGTGGTAAAAAAGGCATGAATGCAGTGAATGTCCAACTCGCCTAAAAGCGACAGTAGGGCATTGTAATGATATCAGTGCGGAACTCCGGTAGTCTACTGCCGGAGTTTTTTTATTTCTCCCGGTACTTTTACCCGTATTTTTGTGAAAACAATGCATGTGAACCGCATCCTTTCCCTTTTTCTCGTTTTATCGCCGCTTTTGGCTGCAGCGCAGGCTGATCTGGAAAAAAAAATACAGACGCAACTGATCCTCGCAGAAGACGGTGATGTAATTGAGCTTCCGGCTGGAAAAATTGATCTTGGCAATACGCTCTGGCTCGACGACAAGAAAAACATAACCATTCGCGGTGCGGGGCAGGACAAGACAATTCTGTCCTTTAAAAATCAAACACAAGGGGCTGAAGGACTGAAAGTTACAAATTCACAAGGCATCGTTTTGGAGAATTTCACCATTGAAGATTCAAAAGGCGACCTGATCAAGACCCAATCCGTCAAAGGTCTGGTATTTCGCGATATTACGGCCAGGTGGAATGGCAAACCCAGTAAAACAAACGGTTCCTATGCGCTCTATCCCGTCCAATGCCAAAACGTGCGGATGGAGCGTTGCACTGCCATCGGCGCATCGGATGCCGGGCTGTATATCGGGCAATCCGACAGTGTCTGGGTAACAAAATGCTACGCCAAAAACAACGTGGCGGGTATCGAAATCGAAAACACCACCAACGCATGGGTCTATGAGAATTTCGCCGCTTACAATACCGGCGGCATCCTTGTATTCGACCTGCCCGATCTGCCCAAAAAACGAGGCGGGCATGTCAAGGTCTGGAAAAACAAGGTCGTACAAAACAACTACAGGAATTTTGCGCCCAAAGGCAACATCGTGGGGAAAGTGCCCCCCGGTACCGGGATCATGATCCTTGCCACCAACGACGTGGAAGTGCATGACAACTAT
>JAKOXM010000597.1 GCA_029781095.1 Bacteroidota bacterium | reverse complement strand
CAAGGAACTGGACCAAAGCGGTCTTGCGGACAAAGTGACACGGCACCTGCTCGGCCATCCGAACGGCAATTTTTTTCAGGGCACCGATTTTTTCAAGTTTATCGGCGCTACGGAAGGTTACAGTCCCGTAATGATCGCCGCCACCGACGACTCCGGTCAGATCATCGGTTCCTTGCTTGGCGTGATCCAGTCCAATGGCTCGGGGCTGAAATCATTTCTTTCGCGCCGCCTGATCGTTTGGGGAGGTCCGCTCGTAGCTGCCGGAGCCGATATGGCCGGTGTGACCGAAAAACTCCTGAAAGAACTGATAAAATATGCCGACGGACGGGCCATCTATGTGGAGTTCAGAAACTTTTTTGATACGACGGACCAAAAGCAGGCTTTCGAGTCCTGTGGTTTTGAATACAGGGCGCACCTCAATTACCTGGTGAAAACGGATGAGGAAGCAGCTGTTAAAAAAAGAACGAGCAGCAGCCGGATCAGGCAGATCAAATCAAGCCTGAAAGCGGGTGCGCAGATAAAGGAAGCCGCGGATGCCGGAGAAGTGCTGGCATTCTACGCCATTCTGCAAAAACTGTACAAAGAGAAGGTGAAAAAGCCCCTCCCGGCCCCGGATTTGTTCCTCAACTTCTTCAAGGCAGGAATTGGAAAGTTTTTCATGATCAAACTGGAAGGCCGGGTGATTGGCGGGATCATGTGTCCGGTGTTCGACAATAAAGTAATTTACGAATGGTACGTCTGTGGTGAGGATGGCTTGGCACAGGGTTTGCATCCCAGTGTACTTGCTACCTGGGCCCCTATCGAATACGGCTATCAAAACGGCTTCGATCATTTCGACTTCATGGGCGCCGGCCGACCCGACGAAGATTACGGTGTGCGCGAGTTCAAGGCGCGTTTCGGCGGCGATGAAGTTTGCTTCGGCAGATACGAGATGGTGGTCAACAAATC
Organism: Bacteroidota bacterium; assembly: GCA_029781095.1. Classification (GTDB taxonomy): domain Bacteria; phylum Bacteroidota; class Bacteroidia; order Chitinophagales; family Saprospiraceae; genus M3007. Next base: position 4,010 of record JAKOXM010000597.1, on the reverse strand, counting down.
ACTGTATAAAGTGGGAAAAATTGGTTTGAAAGTTTATCAAAGCATCAAATAATGCGTATTCTGATCGATATAGGACATCCCGGACACCTTCATTTATTCAAGCACCTGGCGCACCGCTTTATTCGGGAGGGCTCGGAGGTGCTTTTTACGGCAAGAGAGAAAGAATTTGAACTGGAACTGATCCGCACAGAGGGATTCCGGTACAAGAGTTTTGGGAAACACTATAAAACGATTTACGGCAAGATCTGGGGGCTGTTGAAATTCGATGTTCAGATGTTTTTCACCGGATTGCGGTTTCAGCCCGATCTGTTCATCAGCCACGGCTCCATATATGCCGCCCATGCCGCGTTTCTGCTGGGCAAAAAACACCTGTCGCTCGAAGATTCGGGCAATATGGAGCAGATCGTGTTGTATCGCCCGTTCACCGACGTCATCCTGACGCCCGACGTATTGCCGGAAGACCTGGGGCCCAAACAGATACGGTATGCCGGCTACCACGAAATCGCCTACCTGCACCCGGAATATTTCACCCCCAATCCGGATGTGTACAACTGGCTCGGCCTGAATCCCGGAGAACGATACGCCATCGTGCGCCTGGTTTCCTGGAATGCCACGCACGATGCCGGCCACAAAGGGCTGACCAACGAGGACAAAACCAGACTGGTGAAAAAACTGTCGGAACAAATGAGGGTGTTCATCACTTCAGAAAGGGCATTGTCCGACGAGTTGAAACCTTACCAGATAAAAATTGCGCCGGAAAAACTCCACCATGCGCTGAGTTTCGCGTCCATCGTAGTGAGCGAAGGCGCTACCATTGCTTCGGAAGCGGGCGTGCTCGGCACACCGACGATTTATATCAACACCATCGCCAGAAGCTACTGCCAGGAACAGGAAAAATTCGGTCTTGTCTACAACACAAGCGACTCGGAAAAGGTATTCGCACTGATCGATCATATCCTGAGGCAGGACCGCGAGGAATTCCGAAAAGGCAGATCACTGCTGCTGAAAAGCAAAGTAAATGTGACTGACTACCTGTATGATTTCATCGTCAACAGGTATGGAAATCATAAACCATCTCCCAATCTCACACCAATAAACAATTGAAAATCTTTGGGTTATGCTTTTCAATTCCATTGACTTCGCGATTTTCCTGCCCATCGTATTCTTTTTGTTCTGGTTTGTAACCAACCGGAACCTGAAGCTGCAAAACCTGCTTTTGCTCGTCTCCAGCTATATTTTTTACGGATGGTGGGACTGGCGTTTTTTATCCCTGCTCGCATTCAGTTCCGTGCTCGATTTCTTCGTGGGATCGGCGCTCTACCGGCAAACGGATCTGAAGAAAAGGAAAGTATTGTTTCTTGTAAGCATGGGCGTAAACCTGGGCTTGCTCGGGTTTTTCAAGTACTACAATTTTTTTGCGAGCAGCTTTGCCACGGCGTTTTCCTTTTTCGGCCAGCCGGTGAATCCTTCTTCGCTGAATATCATTTTACCCGTCGGCATCAGTTTTTACACATTCCAGTCGATGAGCTATGCGATAGACATTTATCGCGGGCGACTGACGCCGACAAAGGATTTGATACAGTTTCTGGCATTCGTCAGTTTCTTCCCGCAACTGGTGGCGGGGCCGATTGAAAGAGCGACTCACCTGCTTCCGCAATTCACACACCTCAAACAGTTTAGTTACGAACTGGCTACGAAGGGTTTGAAGATCATGTTGTGGGGATTGTTTATGAAAGTGGTCGTGGCCGACCGCCTCGCATTGTACGTACAATCCGTTTACGGAAATGTGGAGCATCATACAGGCTGGTCCTTTATGGTAGCAACGGTATTCTTTGCCTTCCAGATCTACTGCGATTTCGGCGGTTATTCGCTGATAGCGATCGGATGTGCGCAGTTGTTCGGCTTCGATCTGATGGAAAACTTCAGGCGCCCTTACTTTTCCGGTTCGTTCCGGGAGTTCTGGAGCCGCTGGCACATTTCCCTTTCAACGTGGTTTAAGGATTACCTCTACATTCCGCTGGGTGGAAACCGCGGCAGCAAGGCGCGTACCAATTTCAACCTGTTCACGACATTTCTGATCAGCGGGTTGTGGCACGGCGCCAACTGGACCTTCGTGATCTGGGGAGCCCTGCACGGCACCTATCAGATCGTGGAACGATCCGCCGGCGATATCATAAAGTTCAAGTTGCCAAAAGCGGCAGGCATTATCCTGGTATTTGTGCTTACTTGCCTGGCCTGGGTATTTTTTCGCGCCGCCACCGTTCATGACGCTTTCCACATCATCGGGACCATGTTCACAAATCCGGGAGAAAGTCTGCACATAGGCGACAAGGGAATTTTTGTTTTTTCGATAATAGGTCTTCTTTTCCTGTTCGCCATAGAATACACGATGGAATACCACCCTGATTTCAGCCTGCTCAATCACCGTTTGGCTCCGGTCCGTTTTGCCACTATTCTCTTTATGCTGGTATATATTATCAGTCTGGGCGTATTCGACGGCAGCCAATTTATTTACTTCCAATTCTAGTCTCCGATTCATTCCATTCCATGAGAAAGCTATTTGCAAAAATCTTTTTGGTGCTCATCCTGCTCGCGGCTTGCGACGTGCTGGGGGGTGCAGTGCTCGATTGGCTGCTGGATCATTCGCCTGACGGCCGTTACTACAAGACCAGGTATTCCCTGCAAATGTGCAAGGAAGACGTTGTGGTCATTGGCAGTTCGAGGGGTGAAATCAACTACGTCTCGCAGATCATTGAAGATTCCCTCGGCATGAGCTGCTGGAATGCCGGGCGCGGCGGGCAGGGAACGCCTTTTTTCAAGGCAATGGAGGAAGGAATACTGTCGAGGTATACTCCCAAGGTGGTCATACTGAATATTGACGACAATGATCTCGAATTACCGCCGAACTACGACCATGCAGGCGTGCTGAGGCCGTTTTACAACAGCTGCCCCCAGATCCGCCCCATCATCGATAAAACCTCAAAATTCGAATGGCTGTTGATGAAATCGCGCCTGTATGCCTATAACTCCAGTTTTTACTACCTCATCCGGCCTTATTTCATGCGGGGTATGGACGGCAAAACAAGCGACAAAGGCTGGAAACCCCGCCTCGACCAAATGGCGGTCGATATCCGCGGCCCCGTGGAGCCGGAACCCCCGAAAGTGAATCTGAATAAGGAATCGGTTGCGTTGTTCGATTCGATCATCCATAAATTCAGGGAACGGGGAACAAAGGTTTTTCTCGTTGTTTCTCCCAATTTCGGCAGGACGGTCAGCAACTCGTCGGCTATCGAGTATTTGCGCAAAACATCACGCGAAAACGACATTCCGTTATTCGTTTATTCGAACGACACTTCCTTTATCACAAAGCCTGAATTCTTCGTCGATCCCGATCACCTGAACGTTGAAGGCGCGCAACTCTTTACCAAACATCTCGTCGGACAAATAAAACCCTACACGTTTGCGAATGATCAGCTTTCAGACCAGCATGAAAAGGTATCAAAAGTATATTAGGAGAAAATGGGCAAGTATCAGTTACAAAAGACCCATTGACCTAAGGCTGAACGAGCCGGTAATTTCCTTTACGTTTGATGACGCACCTGGGTCCGCATTTGTAAACGGCGGGAATATTCTGTCGAAATACGGTATGTGCGGCACCTTTTACATCTCGCTTTCGCTGATGCACGATATTGATCCGTCTGTGCGATTTACTGCCGATCATGTAAGGGAGGCGATTGAAAGGAATCACGAAATCGGGTGTCACACGTATGGCCATACCGAATTGTACACGGTATCTTTGGAAAAAGGAATGGAGGACATCGATAAAAACCAGTTGGAAATGCAAAACATAGCGCCGGGCACCAAGCTGGAAAATTTTTCATATCCATTTGGTTCTCAAACACGTCCGATCAAGAAATTCATCAGCAACCGGTTCAGAAGCGCAAGAGGGATCGAAGAAGGGATCAATGGGAGCCGCACCGATATGTTCAACCTGAGGTCCGTCAAACTAT
>JAKOXM010000593.1 GCA_029781095.1 Bacteroidota bacterium | reverse complement strand
GGGCGTAGCGGCAGATATCGCAGTCCGCAGCGGACGTTTCAAAGATGCAATTTCCTTGTATGCCCGCGCCTACGACAACGGCGTTGCCGCCGGCGCCTCCGATATTGTGCAACAATCGGTTGAAAAACTAAAAGAACTCAACGCGAAACAAGGCAATTACAAGGCCGCCTTCGAATGGAGCGAACGTCAGGCTGCACTGGTACAGGAAAACACGCGCCGGTATGCCGATGAGCAGCGCCAGAAGCACGAAGCTGCGCAGGAAGCGCTGGCTGCGCAAAAAAACCGCGAAACCCAGATCCTCCTCGCATCACTCGCCGGGCTACTGGCTGTAATGATGGTATTCTACTACACACGCCAGCGCGCCAACCGCCGTATCGCCGGCGAACTGGCCGAAAAGAATGCCATGATCGAGGAAAAACGCCGGCGCAGCGAACAACTCCTGCTCAACATTCTGCCGCCGGCCGTGGCAGCCGAACTGACCGTCCGCAACAAGGTCGCCGCCCGTCGATACGAACACGCTACCGTTATGTTCATCGATTTTGTAGGCTTCACCATCGCTGCCGAACGCCTGCAACCCGAGGAACTCATCGCCGAACTGGACTATTGTTTTTCCCGCTTCGACGAGATGATCGGGCGCAACCGTGTAGAAAAGATCAAAACGGTCGGCGATGCCTACATCTGCGCCAGCGGCTTGTCCGACCGCAACGAACGCCCCGCCGACATGATCAGAATTGCCCTGAAAATCCAGGATTTTCTGCTAAAACTCAAAGAGAAACGCATTGCCGAAGGGCGGCCCTACTTCGAGGCGCGTATCGGCATCCATTTCGGGCCTGTTGTTGCCGGCGTGGTGGGCACCAAAAAATTCGCGTACGACATCTGGGGCGACACCGTGAACACCGCCGCGCGCATGGAAGAAGCCTGCGAACCGGGTCTTGTCAACGTCAGCGGCCCTGCCTACGAGGTTGTGAAACCGGAATTCGAGTGGCGATACAGGGGCAAGATCGCGACGAAGAATAAGATGGAGATGGAGATGTATTATGCTTTCATAAAATGAACAGCATTATTCGGAGACTCGCTCCCGCTGAGACTGATAACTAACTTCAAGTGGGTACTTGAGTGCGTTTTTCCGGGTTAAGTGGGCATTTTTTCAAGAAATATTGCAGCTTTTTCCCTCGCAAAAACCGTCTTATCTGACTTGAAAACCTGCTCTTTTGCTTTCGGCAGAATAATTCAAAAAACTTCCAAGCCTGAAACCCATGCGCCAATCAATCCTTCTGCTCCTTTTCCTGACGCTTGCCTCCTTCCACCCCACACCGCCCGGCCTCCGCGCCAAAGTCGCTGATTACCGCGGGCGACCCACCATTTTTATCAACGAAGAACCCGTGTCACCCATTCTGTATGCCCTTACCGACGTACCCGGCGGGCGGCGCAGCTGGGACGAGGTACCCCAGCACAACATCGAACGTTTTTGCGCCGACGGTATCCGGCTCTACCAGGTGGATGTGTTTCTGGAACAACTCTGGCAGGAGGACGGCTCCTTAAACCTCGAATACGCCCGAAAACAGGTGCAGGGCATCAAGGAAGTCTGCCCGGAAGCCTCGGTCTTTTTCCGGTTCCACGTCAATGCGCCGCGCTGGTGGACGGCCAAATACCCCGGGGAAAACGTGCGATACGCCGGGTCGGGCGACGACCGGCAGTCACAGCCCGACAACACTGGCGATATCGATACTTCCGCTTACTCGCCTGACATCGCCGACGGGTTGTCGCGGCTCGTGGAAGCCGACCCCCGAAACGCGCTCCGCACGAGCCTTGCCTCTGAAAAATGGCGTACGGAATCCGGCGCCCAGCTCGCCCGTTTTTGCAGGGCATTCGCCCAAACACCGGAGGGCCGTTCGCTCGCCGGCATCCAGGTTGCCTGCGGCATTTACGGCGAATGGCACCAGTGGGGTTTTCTCAAATGGGAAGCCGATTTCGGAGAGCCCATGCAAAGACATTTTCAACATTGGCTCCGGACGAAATACGGCAGCGAAGAAAATCTCCGGCAGGCGTGGAGCGACACAAGCGCTTCATTTTCAGCAGCAAATGTGCCGAATATCGCGGAGCGCGGCAGGCTCTCGGGCGGCAATTTCCGCGACCCGCGCCGCGAGCAAAAGGTCATCGATTACTATATGTGCCAGCACGAACTGGGAGCCGACGATATCCTTTTCTTTTGCCGGACGGTCCGGCAAAACTGGCCGCGCCCCGTCATTACAG
>JAKOXM010000035.1 GCA_029781095.1 Bacteroidota bacterium | reverse complement strand
TGCCGCATCCTGACAGGTTTCGATGCCCAGAAAGCCTTCGTTTTTGCCAAAATGCTCTATGCTTTTGGCCAACAGCCCCGATTTTTCGAAACTGATTTTGTCCACACCGTTTTCACTGCCTGCCCAGAGATGTCCTGCCGGGTCAAATTGAAGCAGGTAAATATTTTTGGAAGATAGTGAACGCGGGCTTTGCAAAGGCCGAAACCTGATGTGTTCTCCGTATCTGTCGGCGACATATATTCCTTCGCCTTTTGTGCCGATCCATACATACTGGCCGGAGGAGTCGAAAGTGATGCAGCGAACGGGTGTGCCGGCAAGGCCGCTGTTTTGATCGTATAAGTCGACCCTGTTTTTCAACCAGCCCACTTTTCCCGACTGCGTGGCAAACCACAAATAACCGAATTTATCGACTGCGATGGTAGCAATGCGTCGTTCCGTCAAACCGTCCTTTTCTCCGTAATTTTTAATGGAAAATGCGTTCCCTTCCCGGAATGTGACGTGTGCGATGCCCTCCGCCGCCGTCGCGACCCACATGCCGCCCGAAGGATCGGGTACGATTTTCTGTATGAAATCACTCGGCAAACCGCCTGATTTTGTGAGCACCCGCATGCCGGACGTGTCGAAGATCGCAATGCCCTTACCTTCCGTACCTGCCCATATCCGGCCGGATGTATCCTCGGCCAGGGTCCGGCATTTTACGTTCAGGTAGCCGCTATCGCGGCCAAAGAGCCGGAGGCCCGAGGAATCGAACACACACAAGCCGTTTTGTGAAATTGACATCCAGATGCGCCCCCGGTGGTCTTCCAGCACGGCGTAGACGCGGTCACCGGTCAGACCGTCCGAGCGGTCGTAGTGTCTGAAATCCTGCGTTACGAAACGTACGACGCCCCCTCCGGAGGTGGCTGCCCATATGTTACCTGTATTGTCGCGCACGAGCGCATGCACGTGGTTGTGCGGAAGCCCTTGTTGTTCAGAGATATGCGTCCAGGCAGAATCGGCCGGCGACCAGATGGAGATGCCACTGTCAGAGGTGCCTGCCCACATGTTTCCTTCGCTGTCAGGCAGGAGACAAAGAGCGTTTTTGAGCAGGGGGCTTTGGTAAACGGCCAGTATTTTGAGTTGTGTTTCGTCGGCCACAACGATACCGCCCGCCGTGGCCAGCCAGAGGTGGCCCTGCCCGTCATGTGCGAGCGCGCGTACGAGGTTGGAAGGGAGTCCGTTGGAAGTGCTGAGGCTTTGGCCGGGCTTGTCAAGCAGGAAAGCCCCTTTATTGGTTGCAACCCAAAGACCGTGCGACGATTGGTGCAAGGCATATACGGGCGGGCGGGATGCGATGCCGCGCCGTGGATAGTCGGTCAAACCCTTCGTATGAAAAACGGCTATCCAGCTGTTGTAACCGATCAGGATTTCACCGCTTGCCGTTTCGCCGAATGCGCTGACAGGTTCTGTAAAGGCCCCGGGCGTTTGCCATTTTTTGCCGTCGTACCAGCCAAAACCGCGATTGGTGCCAACCCAAATGCGCTTTTTTGAATCTTCAAACAATGTGTTCACATAGTTTGAAGGCAGCCCGTTCTCATCGGTAAACGTTTCAAATGCGATCCCGTCGAACCTGCACACGCCGCCGCCCTGCGTACCGAACCACATATAGCCCCTGCTGTCCTGCATTGCTGCAAATACCTGCGATTGGGGGAGACCTTCCGTAATACTATACCGGATAAAATCGTACTGCCGCTGGGCCGACAAGGGAATGGCGGCCAGCATGAAGGCGAGTATGACAGATATCCGTTGCATAAGGTTTATTCTATTGCATGTGAGGTGATTACAGCCAATTTTTCTTCCTGCAGATACAGGATTTTATACTCGGATCCTCCTTCGCTGAAGCCCCATTCCTGGTCGCTTGCCCGGTTGAAACTCCATGGGTCTTCGGTTTCTTCCTGCGGGATGTGCCTGATCTCCCATTCATATTGTTCCATATAATTGAATATCAGGAATGCTTCTTCCATGGAAATGTCGGGAAGGATTGTGCGTCCCTCGGCATCTTTTTCCGTCCAGGTATCTGTAATAATGCCGTTCCCGAACACCGTTTTGAGAGAATAGGGGGTTCCGTATTCCATTTTCCCGCGCTCGATCCTCGCAATGACCCCGAAATTTCGCTTCCCCCACGCTTCAAAACTTTCAAAAACGGTCGGTCGGTCGGTTTGAGCAGCCGGGAAACGAAGCAAAGGCGGCAGTTTTGACAGGTAGCCGTTGAACACGTAGCCGGTATCGCCCCCGAAGGCGACGCGTGCAAAATCGCCCCGCAGCCTGACCGCCGGATATTTTACGCCTTTCGCTGCGAACCCCGGCACGGCTTCTACTTCGGTACGTTTGTCTCCGGAGTAATTGAGCGCAAGCAGCTGCGTGCCATACGGGATGGATTTCAATCTGGCGCCGTCGAGCGAAGGTGTTTTCCGGAGCACGAGCCCCGATGCGGCCCACACGTAAAGCGTGTCGCCCGGCTGAAAGTAATCGATGGCCTTGAGGGCGGGTGACATCGCGAGCAAGAGCAGAAAGCTCAGGTATTTCATACTGATATCGGAGTTGAATGAAGTTGACTCAAAAATACGTCCATCGCTCGGTAAGAATTGAAAATCAGCACTTGCGCCTGTTCATTCTTCATGTTTTTGATGGTATTGAGCACCTTGGGTTTGCTTACCCTGCGGTAGCGCCATACCCATATCAGAAAACTGAACCAGATGCTTTCCGGGCAGCCGGGGGCCATCCCCGGGCGGGCCAGACCGGTAAAACGGGCATATTTTATTCTCCGTTTCAGGATGTTCCAGATACAGCGATAAGGAGAAATGTCGAGGAAAATGATCAATTCCGCACGGGGGACACGCAGGTCGAGCGTGCCACCGTAACTTCCGTCGATGATCCACTCCTCCTGTGCGACGAGATCTGTCAGTTTGGCCCGCCATTCCGTCTTTTCCGGTTCTATCCAGCCGGGTTTCCAATACAGCGAATCGAGGTGATAGAGGGGCAGGGCGGTTTTTTCAGCCATTTTTCTCGAAAAAGTCGTTTTTCCGGAGCCGCCCGAGCCGAGCACAAGAATTCGTTTCATGTTGTTTTACAGAGTGTTATAAGGTTATTAATCCACGATTCGGTGCCCCGGGAAATGGCTTCGTCCGTATACCAGGCGGTATGGCCTGTCGGTATGATCCTGCCATAATCTTTTTCATTGGGCCAGTCGGAGTCACGCATCAAATCGTCGTAAATATATGCGCCGATCTGACGACGTTTTACCATTTTGACAAGCAATTCGTGATGCAGGAGGCTCGTGCGGCCTGCGTTGACGATTACAGTTTCGGGGCGCAACAAGGCATATTGATCAGGGGCAATAATCTGACGGGGTTCATATTCCTGCGAGGCGCAAAACACTACAAAATCGCAATTGGCGAGTATTGGTTCCACCCCCGTCCGCATGACGCCATGCGGATACTCAAATTGCTTTTCGTTCGTGTCGAACGCAAGCACCTTCTTGCAAAGCGGTTGCACTTTTTGCGCCAGCAAGCGCCCGATCCTGCCAAAGCCGATGATGCCGACGCTGCGATGTTGCAACTCGAAACCACGCAGGGATACGCTGCCCGGGATCGCAGCAATGGATTTCATATATCGGAGATGCAACCTGTGTGCCGCCATCAGGACCAGTCCCAATGCCGTTTCGGCGACAGCATTGCTGCAATAATCGGGCAGGCCGAGCAGCCGGATATTTCGCTTGCGCAGGCATTCCTGATCTATCCATTCAAGTCCCGTGGAATAGACCGAGATACCCTTCAATTGAGGCAGGGATTCGATTATTCCGCTATATATTTTTTCAATGGCCCTGCGGGTAAGAGCCAGGTAATCAAAGGACCTCGCGAGTGTTATAAAAGTCCGTGAATCAAGCGGTTCGAGATTGGCCAGGTAGTCTGCATCGGCAAAATTGCCCAACGATTGCCGGAAATGGAAGGGTATGGACTCCATACCCCTTGCCGCAATAACGAGTGCCCTGGCCCGAGGCGGCGTTGCGGTTGCGGTATCTGTTGCATGGCGCTTGCGGGGCTCTGTTTTTTGCGCGGTTTGTACGATATTCATGGAAGTTGGTTTTTTTATGCAGTAAATCTATGGATATACACATGGGCCGCATGCTGCCCTTTACTGTTCAGCCTTTCATGGCAAGCATTCGGGCGTCTTTTTCGAGTATTTGCAAAACGTTGACCAACCGGCTATGCCGCTTTAACCCGATTTTACCCTTATTTTTGCGGAAATTTTAAACCCGCGGCATTTACACCGCACAGGGCCGGGAAGCCCGGCCTGCATTTTACCACTCAACTGTATCGCCAAACATGAAAGGTTTACTCACCGCCTTTACGCTATTGCTCTCCTTCGCAGCACTCAGTGCCCAGGGCATTGAATTTTTCCACGGTACCTGGGCCGAAGCACAGGAAAAAGCCAAATCCGAAGAGAAACTCATATTCGTAGATGCGTTTGCTTCCTGGTGCGGTCCGTGCAAGCGCATGGCTGCCACCGTATTCCCGGATGAAAAGGTCGGCACCTATTTCAACGCCAATTTTATCTGCCTGAAAATTGACATGGAAAAGCCGGAAAACGCAGAGTTTGCCGGAAAATATCCTGTAAGTGCCTACCCGACGCTGATGTTCCTCGACGGTTCGGGAAAACTCGTACAAAAAGCCGTAGGCGCTCAAAGCACCGACCAGTTGCTCGAATTTGCCCAGAAAGTGCTTGGGAAAATGGATAAATCCGGCGATTTTGAAAAAGAATACAACGAAGGCAAGCGCGACCCGGAATTTATGCTCAACTACGTACGGGCCCTCAATGCCGCCGGCAAATCGTCGCTGAAGGTGACAAATGAATACCTGAATACACAAAAAGA
>JAKOXM010000585.1 GCA_029781095.1 Bacteroidota bacterium | reverse complement strand
TCCGAAACGGCTCTCGTCCGTTTCTTAAAGACATGTTGGTGCCTTTTGCGGCGGGGTTCACCTCTTACCTTTCCGAACAGAGTAGTTAAGACCGCCAGCGCTGATGGTACTGGGATTGTTGTCCCGGGAGAGTAAGTCGGTGCCAACTCAATATAACAAAAGCCCCCGTCCGTGGTCACCACGGCGGGGGCTTCTTTATTTCTTCGACTTTAAGCCCTAAGCCCAAAAAAATTAGGGGGTTCAACGCTACCCTACCCTTTTCCATGAGGTGTGGCATGAATTCCGGCAAGAATGTTTTTTGAAAAAAAACATTCTTGCCGGAATTCATGCCACACCTGAGAGCGCTACCCTATCACTTCCGGTACAAAATTCTTATAAACGCCCGCCTTCAGTTTTTCCCCGACTGCGGTAAATGCCTCGAGGGTAACCTGAATATCTTCTTCGGTATGCTCGGCCGTCGGAATCAGGCGCAGGATCAGCATGCCCTTCGGTATGACGGGATAGGCCACAAGAGAGCAAAACACGCCGTAGTTATCGCGCATATCTTTCACCAGGCCCATTGCCTCTTCCACATCGCCGTGCATGTAAACAGGTGTCACACAAGTATTTGTGTCGCCGATGTCGAAGCCGCGAGCCTTGAGGCCGCCTTGCAACAGGCTGACGTTGCGCCAGAGTTTTTCGCGGAGTTCCGGGTGGTCGCGCAGAAGTTCGAACCGTTTGATCAACCCTTCCACCAGCGGCATCGGCAACGATTTGGCAAATATCTGTGAGCGCATATTGTATTTTAAAAACCGGATAATTTCCGGACTTGCAGCAAGGAAACCGCCAATGAGCGCCATGCTTTTGGCAAAAGTGCTGAAGTAAATATCAATATCGTCCGACACACCCTGCTCCTCGGCAGTGCCGGCGCCGGTTTTACCCAGCATGCCGAAACCGTGCGCATCGTCGATGAACAACCGGAAGCCGTATTTTTCTTTCAGTGTCACGATCTCACGCAGTTTGCCCTGATCTCCCCGCATGCCGAACACCCCTTCGGTGATGACCAGAATGCCACCTTCTGTGCCATCGGTCAGGCGCTTGGCGCGCTCAAGGCATTTCTCCAGGCTCGCAATGTCGTTGTGGGTGAACGCGAATCGCTTGCCCATGTGCATCCGCATGGCATCAACGATGCACGCATGACTTTCTGCGTCATACACTACCACATCGTGGCGGGTGAGGAGGGTGTCGATGGCAGACAGCACCCCCTGATAACCGTAATTGACCAGATAGCCGGCTTCTTTGCCGACATAATTGGCCAGTTGCTGCTCCAGTTTCTGGTGCAATTTCGTTTCACCCGACATCATACGCGCTCCCATCGGGTATGCAAGCCCCCAGCGGGCAGCAGCCTCGGCGTCGGTTTTGCGCACTTCTGGATGGTTGGCCAGGCCAAGATAGTTGTTGATGCTCCAGCACACGACTTCTTTCCCGTTAAACATCATACGGTTGCCCAGTTCGCCTTCCAATTTAGGAAACATATAATAGCCTTCTGCCACTTCGGCATATTTGCCCAGCGGTCCGGCCTGTTTGAGAATCCGATCGAATAAATCCATTTGTTGTATTGCAGAATGCTATTCCGCGTTTTGTGTCATTTACAGAAAAGGTGCTAATTCGGTATATACGCAGCTTTTAAAGGAAGCGCGTATTCCGCCGCAAAATTACATATTCGCGAACAAGCACGGTAATGGCTGCATCATTCTGTCATTACTTCCGGGCCCCTGAATGTTCGAAAGATTTCGATGCCCGCGCTTCCTTTCCGAAACAGCAATTTGCTATACAACAACACCGGTCTGACGGAGGGAAATCAAGCCACTTGCATCGCTTCGCGGGCCCTTCTTATCGATTGTTCCTCTTTCCATTTTTTCCAGCCCGATCCCCAAAAGGCATTCATGCCCTTGTCGATGGCAAAATGCCTGGCAATATTCCAGACGCCCCTCGCTTGCGACAATACGTTGTCGCGCGTGCGCAGGCTGATCGAATAACCGCCGTCGACATAGGCAATATAGTGCCACCACATGGCCGGGATAAAAAGCGTTTCTCCGTGCTTTAAAATGGTTTCGTAGCCTGTAGCCTTGCTTAATGCCGGATATTTTTCGTAATCCGGTTGCAGGGGATTTATGTGGCTTTGCACTGTGTACGGATGCTGATAAAGAAAGTTGTTCTGTTGCTGATCGAACAATACAATGTGCTTTCGTGTCCAGAAATGCGTATGGAACACATTGGAGCAATCAATATCATAGTGCAGGCTGGTAACCGCTCCCGCCCCGCCAAAAAACATAAACGGAAATTTGTCTATCCAGCCGTCGCAAATGGAGGGATTCGACACGTCATTGATCAGTTCGCGGGCGTGTTCGAAAATATTCCAGAGGAATATCCGGTATTCCGTCGGCCCCTTTTGAATGAGATCGAGGTATTCGCCGAATTTCATCGTGAAATGGCTTTTCATGTAGTTCGGGCCCGGCTTATGGAAATCGGGGCCAACAATAGGGACGTCGAGATGGCCGTATTCATTTCTGAAGTAGTCGAACGTCCATTTGGTGGTGGCCGGCCAGTCTTTGACGAGGTCCGTGAATACAACCGGACGCTTGGGCTTGAGATACTGGTCCAGGAATTCGTCACGGGTCAGGCCCGTGCGTCGTTCGATTGGGAGGAGTTTCATTCGATTGAAAAATTTGTCCTGAGAAAATCGCAATTCATTTTACCTTATATGGTAAAAGGCAAAAAACAGTACAAAGTTTGGGCTTCAGGCGAACATATGATTCAGGCGAATGTCAATTTTATATCAGGTTCAGGATACGTTCGATAAACGGCGGGCAAATGGGTACCGAGAGATGATCTGGAACGAGATTGGCTTATGAATATAAGACCGGAGGCTTATCAGCAGGCTTCCACAAACGCTTCCTTGGGCAAAAAGCCCTGTTCCTGCATCCATTTATCGTTGAAAATCTTGCTGACGTATTTTGATCCGTGGTCAGCAAAAATGAGCACAACGACGTCATCTTCCTTTAATTCGTCTTTGATCTGGACGAGACACTGCAGGGCTGCGCCGCTGGAATAACCTACGAGCATGCCTTCTTTGCGTGCGATTTCGCGCGCGCGCAAGGCGCTGTCCTGGTCAGTTACTTTAACAAAACGATTGATCAGTTCAAAATCAACATTGGCAGGGATGATATTCTTGCCCGTACCTTCTATCCGGTAAGAATATATCTCGTTTTCGTCGTAAACGCCCGTTTCGTGGTATTTTTTCAATACGGATCCGTATGCATCTACCGCAATTACTTTAATGTCGGGGTTTTGCTCGCGCAGAAATCGTCCGGAACCGCAAAGAGTGCCGCCGGTGCTGGCGCTACCGATCAGCCAGGTCACACGCCCTTGCGTTTGTTCCCATATCTCCGGGCCGGTGCTCAGGTAATGCGCATCGGCGTTGTCCGGGTTGAAATTTTGGTTCACGTAGTAAGCGCCGGGAATTTCTTTGGCCAGTTGTTCGGCCCGCCGGTAATAGGAACGCGGATCGTTGGGCGCCGCATCCTGGGGGCAGAGGACGACTTCCGCACCCATGGCGCGCAGGTTATTGAGCTTGTCTTCCGAAATCTTGGTAGTGACGGTGAGTACGCACCTGTATCCTTTAATGGCACAAACCATGGCGAGGCTAAAACCGGTATTGCCGCTCGTGGCGTCGACGACGGTACCACCTGGTTTCAGTTGACCCAGACGTTCAGCGCGTTCGAGCATATGCAGGGCGATGCGGTCTTTTGCACTCAACCCGGGGTTGAATGCCTCTACTTTTGCATAAACGGCGGCCGGTATATTAGAGACTACGGACTGCAGGCGGATGAGCGGGGTCTTACCAATGGTTTCAAGTATGTTGTTAAATACCATACTCCGGTGACTTTTGCTGGCTTGAGAAAAATACGGGTAAAATTGAATTTCCGAAAAGTATACAGGTTTTCGAAAAGGAAAAAGGAAAATTATGCAAACACAAGACAATTGGGCACCTAAAAGGCTTAAAAATCGAAATACCTGCCCCAAAAGCAATCGTGTCTGTTCAATAATCCGGAAAACCAGAGGCAAAAGTAATTCAATCCTGCCAAAAGCAGGCTGCGCTTTTTGCAAACAAGCATTTAACAAAAACTTTTCCTGTTATTCTATGATACTTTAAATAAAATTATCACCTTTGGGCGCCAACACAGAATAATCGTTGGTTAATTTACAATACTTCATCACACATTTTTTAAATCCTCCTCCATTATGTTAATTGTGTACGTTACGGTTGCTTCGCTGCTTTTGGTACGTGCCATCCCAAAAGTTGCGTCCTATCTGACCACCGGCTCCCGCCGCTAGGTCCGTAACCGCTGCAAAACCAGTGATTCTATAATCCATTCCTTCGGGTTTCATGAAAAAACGGCTGCCGGGCATGTACCGGGCAGCCGTTTGTTTTTTTTCGATATGTGTTGTTTTCCCGCAGATCGCGCAGATGACGCAGATTTTACCATCGTCGAAACAAGTGACTGGCAATCACCGTATTATTTCGCTCATTTTCTTTAAAAATTTTCGCCCCGCCCGCTACGGGGAAACGTTTTCAAAATCTCTACTTTGTCAAATATCCGTTTGATTTGCAGGCGGGCGTTGTTTTCAGAAATGGCAGCCCAGTAATCAATAATTTGCTCCATATCCTCATCCGCCTTGTCTGTCCAGACTATTGCAACCATTTTTTATATTTCTTTTTAACCTCCTCATGTGGCGTGACTTTGTCGTTGCGAGATTGTTCCAAACCGTTCTCCACGTTATAGATAAAAAGCAATTTGTCCATGAGTTCATCAATCGAAAAATTTTCAGGCATAGTCTTTATGTGCTGAATGACATTTTCGCGCGTAAGCATGGTGTATTAGTTGAATAACCTGCAACCAAATTAAGCATTAAAAGGGAAAGACAATATAGTCTACTCAAGTGCGGCATGGGTTCAAAAGTTGTTTTCCCGCAGATCGCGCAGATCACGCAGATTTTATCAGCGTCGAAACCCGAATCTGCGTCATCTGCGCGATCTGCGGGAAACCTCAAATCACCTCCACCCACCTCCCCGGTTCTGTCGCCCGCACCCTGTTATCATACATCGCCTCACAGGCCACGGTCGGCAAATAATAGCGACCGGCATAGGCTGCGTTGAGTTGAATGCGGTAAACCCGGGTATCGGGCTGGTTGCCATGACTGCCCGGCAAGTCAAAGTAGGTATACACCCGGTCGTCGCGCACATCCTGGTAATCGGAGGGGCTGCTGGCCGCACCCGCAATACCGGTCATGCGGGCGTTGAGTATCTCCCATCCGGAAGGGAATGTTTGTGACAGAGCCATATCGTTAAAAGGAAACGCAAAAGAAGTGTTGCGCCTGACGGTCACTTCCGCCACAAAATCGGTGCCTTGCGTCAGGCGCCCGATATCAATCGCGTTGCCTTTGGTATCTGTGTACCGGATACTCATCGCGATATTGCTTGCCATCGTGCTCTGGTTGCCGACCACGGGGCGCCCGTTGACGATCAGGCGTGCATACATCCGCGCTTTCCCGCTGTTTTTTACGGCGACCGATGATCCGTTGCCGGTGAAGTTTACGGTGCTGACGGGTTTGCTGTTGTCGCCGTTTTTAAATGAGCCGCCGCCCACCCGGTAGGCGAAGGCACCGCCCTGGCTGCTGAAATTTTTAGTCACGTACTTCGACAACGCGCGCAGGGAAGTCGCCAGGCTCTGGGTATTCCAATACCAGCCCTGCTCTTTGCCAAGCTCGTTGCATACGTAATTCACCATCGACTGGGCACGGCCGCCGTCGCCGATCGCCGTATAGGTTTCGAGTATGAGCGCGCGGTCGCGCAGGTCGCTGCCGTATGTATAGCCACACCAGTCGTAGCGCCAGTCATCACGCCATTTCTTGCCAACGATTTCCTTCGCGGCTTCGGCTTTACCGGCCTGGGCATAAGCGTCTGCCAGCAAATAGGCCGCCTGCGAATACATGTCTTTTTTCTCGCGAAGTCGATTCATACCTGCGAGGTCGGGTTTGCCCGCCAGCGCAAGGGTATAAAGCCGGTAAGCCTGTGTCAGGTCATTGTCGTAGTAATTGCTGCTGCTGCCATTCCATTGACGGCTCGTGCGTGTCTGGTAGGCGGTCCACTGCTCCAGCATACCTGCAGGCACGGAGTACCCTTTGGTTTTTGCTTCCAATAGAAAATGTCCGGCATAGGTACTGCTCCAGTCATTCACCTCCGAGCCACCCGGCCAATAGGAGAAACCGCCGCCCGATTGCTGGAAATTGCGCAGTTTGTCAATGGCTGCCGTCACATTTTTTGTCACGTCATCCTTCTGTTTTTGCGAAAGGGGTGTCAGCAGGTCTACATACAGTTGCGGGAACGCAGCGGAGGTGGTTTGTTCGACACAGCCGTGCGGGTATTGCAACAGGTACTCCAAATGACGGCTCAGGTTGATGGCCGGCAAGGCGCTTACCTCCAACACGGCCGATGCAAGGTCAGTGTACTGGCCGGGGTCGAAAGATTGCGACCACTCCTGCCCCGGGTCTATGGTGCCTTCCCAAACGTTGGAAACGACCGGGTTGGGATTTCTGACTTGTATTTCAATATCCTGCGATACGCTCTCTCCCCCACCCTGTGCGGTGATGGTAAATTTGGCCACACCGGTTTTGTTGCCTACTTTCAGGTCAAAGTAGGCCATCTGCTCTCCGGGTTGATCGAAATTCAGCGTTTTTACTCCTTCGCCCGAAATGCTCACCAGTCCGGAATTCTCTTTCACCCGAATGGTGGCATTTTTCACCTTTGTTTCCATGGCAAATACGTCCACCGGCAGGCGGAGTGTCTCGCCGGGTCCCAAAACCCGGGGCAGTGTGGGCAATATCATGAGCGGCTTGCGCACCGGGCAGGTTTTTTCGGCCATGCCGTATGCGCCTTTACTGCCGGGAGAAGGCGAAGAGCAAACCAGCATGGCGCGCACAGATCCTACATAATTATCGAGCTTCAGTGTATGCTTTGCGGTTTTGCCTTTTTCCAGGTAAAACGGCCCTATGTGTACGACAGCAGCCTTAAAACGGTTGACCTGGGCTCCGTTGCGGGCTTTCTGGTTGATACCGTCACCGCCAATGCTGAGGATCCGCTCGAGTTCAGCACCGTAGGCGCCCAGTACGTAGTCATAAATATCCCAGGTTTTTACGCCAAGTGCTTCGCGGGCATAAAAAGATTCCCAGGGGTCGGGGGTCTTGAATCGCGTGAGGTCCAGCAGGCCGTCATCCACGATAGCAAGGGTGTAGGCGCAGGCCTTGCCGGAGGTTTCGCGGACGCTGACTGTAAACGGCTCGCCCGGCCGAAGCACGTCCGGCATTTCCAGTTGCGGCTTAAGGTGTGTTTGAGGGTTTTCCACATTCACCGGCATGACACCGTACATACGGATAGGCAGGTCATTCTTCGTCTGTGCATGGGGTTGTATCATGCTGACGTGGGCA
>JAKOXM010000346.1 GCA_029781095.1 Bacteroidota bacterium | reverse complement strand
GTCCTTCGATGCGCAGATTGCATCCTCGACTGATAATGACTGGTATCGTTTTTCCAACACGTCTACCCAGCGCAGGATCAAGATCGACCTGACCAACCTGCCGGCCGACTACGATCTGAAACTCTATCGCAGCAACACATACCTCGCCGTTTCTCAAAACAGCGGTACGGCTTCGGAACAGATCATTTACAACACGACGACTGTATCCTCCAGCTATTATGCCTACGTTTACGGATATTCCGGCGCCAACAGCAATACGCAGTGCTACACCCTGCAGGTAAGCCTCAGCGCCACCAACTGGCGTACCGACGGCACTACAACCGACGGAGATGTACAGGAGCTCGAAATACCGGTGATATTTGAAAATGCCGAATTCGGCATGTTCCCCAACCCGGCAAGCGACCAGCTCACGGTAGAAGTGCCGATGGAGGCCGACGCCGATGTGGCGGTTTCAATTATGGATCCGGCCGGCAGAGTTGCTGTGCAGCAACATAAAATGCTCACGAAAGGCGACAATCGCATGAACCTTGATCTCGGCAAACTGCCCAGCGGCGTTTACTTCGTTCAGGTGCGCAACGGCGAAATGTCCGGCACACGCAAACTGGTGGTGAATAAATAACAAGCACCGTTTTTCAGTCTTGTTGACTCACGTACAAACGGCTTCGGGGCATCGCCCCGAAGCCGTTCTTTTTGGTGTGCCGGACCAGCGCGTCCTACTTGCTAATTTCCTGCATGTCAGAGTAATAGATCAGCGCCCATTCGTCGTCGGGTTGTTTGGCGAAACGCCGCTCGATGCCGTAATTGGCCGATTTTGCCCGTATATGCTCGATGATCAAAACATCGCCGAGCATCTGCACTTCGCGCAGGTAGTCGTTCGGGTTGTAGTCGAGCCGCTGCATGTGCCATGATCCCGGCTGCCACCGCACCGGTACTTTTTTGTAATGGGTACTGTCAACCTGTTCGCTGGTGTCGCCTTGCAGCGGCCATACGACGTGTTCCATCTGGTACAGGCTGTCGTGGTGAAATTTGTCGTAAAATGCCAGGAAATCCTGTGGCAGCTGGACGGTCGTTTTTACCTCATCGGGTTTCATCCCGGTTTGTGGCTGGTTTTTGCAGGCTGACAAAAGCGCGATGGCGACAAAAACAGAAGGGAAGTATTTCATGAAACGGGAGCAATTAATTCCAAAAACTGATCGCAAAGGTAGTGATGGGCCCCAAACGATTTTTCCTCCGGTATATTTGCTGCAAATATCAACTTTGTTCCATTTCAAACTACCTGTTACGTTCCATGCGAGGCCTGTACACGATCGCGCTTTTGGTGTTTTCCAATATCTTTATGACCTTCGCCTGGTACGGTCATTTAAAGTTCCAGCACCTGAAATTTTTTCAGAAAAACGGTTTGTTTGCGCTGATTCTGGCCAGCTGGCTGATTGCATTTATGGAATATTGCCTCATGGTGCCGGCCAACCGTATCGGATATCGCGAAAACGGCGGGCCTTTCACACTCGTCCAGCTCAAGGTTATTCAGGAAGTTATCACCCTGCTGATTTTTACGGTCTTCACCCTGGTGCTTTTCAAGAACGAGGCCCTGAAATGGAATCACTTTGTGGGGTTCGTATTTCTCGTGCTGGCGGTATATTTTATCAGGAAATAAAACTGTTTTCTCCTTTCATTTGCCGTTAAAAATCATGTCCAAAACAACGCTTGTTCTCTTTTGGGTCATTTGGCTTCTGGACGTACTGATTACCCTGTTCGGTTACCGGGAATTTATCAGCGGCGTTTTTGGCCGTTATGCCGCGCCTTCGGCCAAATACATTTCCCTTTGGGTAACACTGCTGACAGTGTCCATGCTGATCATTTGCGCCAGTCTGTATTTTAAAAATCACGGACAACCATCGACAGCAATGATGATTGCAGCCGTGCCGCTCGTATTGGCCCTTCCCTATGTCTTATGGCTGGGGGTTGTGATTTTGAGCGGCAGCAAAACCAACTGGCACTGATCGGGCATCGGAGCCGCTTTTCCTCTCATTTAACAAAGACGGTCATGTACATTTTCCAGTATGTTTTTATGTGCCTTTACATCGGCCTTTACCTGTATTTCCAGCTAACCAATACACCCTTGCCCGATTTTATGCGTGAGGTAAATGTCTGGACAAGCCGGGCTTTCCTGCTTTGGGGCGGCTATGTATCCGTCAAAGTGATCGCCGATTGTATCATGTTGAATGCTAAAAGTCAAATGACAGCCGACAGCATGCGCAACGGTATCCTCCTCGCAACGCTCAATTTTTTACCCACTTTGCTCATGTCGCTGTTTATGCTTCGGGAAGGGTTTGCCGGCAACTGACAAGGCATCATGTTCCATGCCTTATCCGCTTTACGAAATAATCGTTTTTGGCTTTTCGGAATCCAAGTCGTTCATAAAGCCGCCTGGCAGGGGCGTTGCCGGGTGTTACTTCCAGTTCCAGGGCAACGGACCGAGGGTCGGAATTCGCTTCCAGTTCTTTAAAAAAGGCTGTTGAAATGCCGCTTCCCCGGTAGTCGGGCAGCACGAAAAGCTCGTCGACGATGATCTTGTCGCCGCCGTATTCGTTGCTCCAGAACCGGACGAGTATGGCATAACCGATGACGGCCCCCTCGTATTCGAACAACCGGATGCCGCCTTTTTCCGGGTGTTGTTCAAATTCCAGGAATGTGCGGCGCGTATGCTCCGGGCCCGGGTTTTGCGGGCTTGGGTCTTCGGAATAAAGTGAGGCGACCATGTCGGTCAGAAGCGGCAGATCGGCAGGCATTGCAGCACGGAAAGTAGCGGATATCGTCATTTTCAGGTTGGAAAGCATTAAAATATCGGAGCGGTCATTCTTTCTTCTCCAGCCGGTAAAAATGCCCCGGCCACCCCAGAAATTCGACAAAAAACCGGTTCAAAACGTTTAAAAATATGACCCGCTGTTCGCTTTTTTCAGGAAATTCCTCAATGAGCGAGGCGGGGTAATCGCACTGGTAGAAGGCGACTCCTTCCGGTGTTTTCGCCAGCGCATCTGTGGAGCCCGCATCGCTGACGCTCAGGTATCGCGCACTCCCGTCCGCCCTTACCGGTCCCCATTTATCATTCAGAATGGCCGGGCTCAGGTACATAAAACCGCTTGTGTCGAGCGCTGCGAAAAAGTTTTTCGCCAAAGTTTTATCCACGCGATGTCCCGATTTCCTGATCCGGTTTCGTTGCTTCTTTTTCAGGTATTCGCTGGTAACCAGCATCAGCCGGGCCTTCTTTGGGCTGTATCCCAAAATGTGATACCGATACACCACCCGGCTGTAATGATAGGAAGACGGCGTGTTTTTCGCTTCGGTATGTACTTCCACAAAAATAAACGCATACTCGTATCGGGCAATAACCGTGGCCAACAGGCTGTCGTCGTTACTGTCACTGAATCGATTGACAGTCGGAAAAGGGCCCGGCTGGCCATTTGCGGGCTGCGTGGTTAATATGCCCGTTGCCAGCAGCAACAGCGATAAAAGGTGCTTGATAAAAACGGCCATGTTCAGTGAATCTTTTGGTTTATCGATCAGCGTCGTTTTCTATATTTTTTGACGAAAATCAGCAGTTTTTGTGATAAAAGTTACGGAAATATTGATCTGTTTCCTGCAACTTTGTAAAGAGCATCCATCAGGTTGAATGCAGGTAATGCAAAATTGGTACGGTCGGGCAATCAACCCATAATCAACACGCTGGATCGCACTTATTTTGCTTTTGCCCTCCTCCCTGTGTCCTAAATATTCGATGATATGAAACACTTGATCTTTACTTCCGCACTGCTCCTCAATTCCCTCCTTGCTTTCGGACAAATCACGATCAACGCAGGCGATCTGCCTGTTATCGGTCTTGACATCGAGCAGGGTGTCGATACCATGCCCCAATCCAGCCTGCAACCCGGCGGCACGGGGCCGAACACCTGGGATTTTTCCGATCTCGAAGACCATGTGACAAACAATCTGTATTTCCGGGCTCCTCAGGGATTGCCTTTTTCCAGCCAGTTTCCGGGCGCTACCCTCGCAGTCGACCAGGGTGGCTTTTATCAGTACATCAAACTGACAAGCCAGATCGTTCAGATACTCGGCACGGCCGGCAATTATCAGATCGACGACACCACCTCTTTCGATGTATCGGTACCTTTCTCCCCGCCGCAAACACTTCTCCAGTTGCCTGCCACGTACAACCAGGCATTCGATGAAAATATCCGGCAGGTGATCCAGTTGCCGCTGGGCGTTTTCTTCGACTCCATCCGTATCGTAACGAATGCCCATCGCGTGGTGAAAATCGACGCGTACGGCATGGTGAAAACGCCCGCCGGCGAATTCAACAGCCTGCGGGTGAAAGAGCATGCCGCCAGCATTGATTCGACTTATGCCTATGCCGGTGGTTTCTGGCTCCTGCTCGACGTATCTCCTTATCCGGATACCAGCGTCAACTTCAGCTGGTGGGGCAAGATAAACGGTTATACTTTTCCGCTCGCAGAGCTGGAAATGGCTCCCGACGACATAGAGCACCACGTGCAGTCGGCGACCTGGGTGAAGAGCATTTCTACCGGCACCCACGATGAATCGGCGCAGAATCCGTGGCTTCTTTACCCCAATCCGGCGCGGGAATCCGTCAATATCGAATGGCCGGAAGACCTGAGTGGCGGGCGGCTTGAACTGTACGACCTGTCGGGCCGGATGGTGGTGCAAAAAAATATCATCGACCAGCCCGAACGGCTTAACCTGCGCTCATTGAGTCCCGGCGTGTACACCGTCGTTTTGAAAAACAGAACGGGCCGTATTGCGGGTGTAAAAGTGTTGAATGTGCGGTAAGGGCGATAGCCTATTCCGCATTCTTCACATTCAAATCGAATCCCGCGTAAAACCCCAAATCCTTGTTTTTCAATAACTTGGTCCAGAAGGCAATCTGGCCGGTATGGTAGGAGTAATGCTCGCAAACGTGCACCATAATGCCGATGCCGCTCATGTCGAAGCCCTGCACAGTGCGTACGCGCAGCAATTCTGCCTCATCGGCCAGCCGGATGGTTTCCACGGCTTCTTTCAGGGTGGCGCGCAACTTGTCGAGCAATTCGGCTTTGGTGAATCCGCCTTTGGCGGCGAACTCCGCGTCGCGCTCGCGCGCGTCGGGGCGATTGCCCAGTGAGGAGATCACGTACTGCCCGATGTTGCCGCACAGGTGCAGGATCAGGTTGCCAATGCTGTTGGAGGCAGGGTTGGGGCGTTGCCACAATTCCGCCTCCGTCAGTTCGGCCAGACATTTTTCGATGCGCGGCGTATTTTCTTCCATGCGGAATATGATCTGCGCCTTGATCTCGCCGGTCAGGCCGTTCCTTTCCATCGCTTCAGTTTGGGTATGTTGCGCGTAAAAAGTCCGGCGAGAAACCCGGGGAATCCCATTTCCCTCATCTTTCCCCTGACGATGTCTTTCATGCCGTCAAGGGTCAAGTCGGGCCGGGTAAATTTCCAGTTTTGATAGCATTGCGAGCAGTACATCGCACTTTTGGAGCCGTCGGCGTTGGTGCCGCCCTTCTGGGTGTCGCGCGACATGGGCATGCCGCAACTTTGGCAGTTTTTGTATGATGTTACCATAGTTGTAAACTTTATTGGCTACCACTTTACACTGACCGGATAGAGTTTAAAAACGTCATCACTGCTTATTATTTCGAGACCCTCAACAATGGCTTGGGAAGCAATAATTCTGTCGAACGGGTCTTTATGATGAAACTCCAGACTCATTAACTTCAAAATATGAGCTGGCATAATCGCCAGTAAAGCAATGTTTTCTTCGTTCATTTTATCGATGGTTTTTTCAAAAGGCCGGTCAAGTACTAGTTTGCCAATACTGACCTTAATGCCAATTTCCCAGAGGGAGGCAATGCTTAAGCAAATTAAATTATCTACGTCTGAAATTATTTGGCGTGCCTTTGACGGGAGCCTTGGATTGCCTTCTAAAAACCAGATAAAGGCTTGGGTATCCAATAAGTAAGCCATATCACATATACTCTTTAAACTCATCCAGCGGGGCGTTGAAATCAGGCGCCATGTACGTGACCAGTCCTTTCATACTCCCAAATTGGCGCTTTTTTTTCTTTTTTGATTCCTCTTGTTGCGAAACAAATTTTTTAATAATTTCCTGGAGTTCAAGCAGGGAAGCTTCAGGCAAGCTGCTAATTTGTTTGATAAGATCAATTTTTACTTCCGCCGGGTTCATACAGCAATGATATTTTTATTGCAAAAATAATCAAATTGTATTAAGTTTCAAATAACGATGAATTTCCAACAAATTTCGACCTTAGCCGATACAACCCGCGTTCATGCCACCGACCACCGACCACCATCCACCATCAAAAGTACTTGATATCGAAGTGATCTCCGCCGGCGCCGGCTCGGGCAAGACCTATACGCTCACCGGCCGCATGGTGGATCTGCTGAAAAACGGCGTGCGACCGGCAGGTATCATGGCGACGACGTTTACGCAGAAGGCGGCTGCCGAGTTGCAAGAGCGCGTGCGTGTGCGCCTGCTCGAAGCGGACATGACGGAAGCCGCCAACGAGCTGGGCGAAGCGCTTATCGGTACGGTACACAGCATCGGCACGCGCCTGTTGCAGCGCTTCGCGTTCGAGGCCGGCGTGTCTCCTCTTGTAGAGATCATCGCCGAAGACGACGGACAACGCATGTTCAACGAATCCCTGTCACAGGTGCTCAGCGAGCAGCGCATCGAGCGGATGAACCTGCTGGCCGACCGGCTGGGTCTGACAAAAAAAACACAGGGCGAGCCATACGACTGGCGCCGCGCGATCCGGGAACTCACAGACGTGGCCCGGGCGAATAATTTTTCAAAAGAAGTGCTGAAAACCAGCAAAATGCGTTCGTGGCAGTCATTTGAACGGCTGCTTCCGCCCATGCAGGATACCGACGCAATTGCATGGCACAACCGCCTGCTTTCGGCTATCGACCAGACAGTCGCGGCGCTCGACGCCAACGAAGCCGATAGCACCAAAACAACCCGCGATGCCGCTGAGGTGCTTCGCAATTTTCAAAACCAGCTCAAATACCGCGGCGAGCTCTACTGGCACGAATGGGTGAAAATCGTCAAGACCAGCCCCGGCGCCAAAAGCCGCGACCTGATGGAGGAACTTCGCACACTCGCCCTCCGGCACGATGAACACCGGCAGTTTCGCGATGATGTGAAAGGATACATTGAGATGGTGTTTGATATTGCCACGGATGCGCTGGATGAGTACGAACAGTACAAAAAGAAACGAGGTCTTATCGACTATACCGATATGGAGACCTATGTAAGCCGCCTCCTGCGAATCGACAGCGTGCGCGAAACGCT
>JAKOXM010000574.1 GCA_029781095.1 Bacteroidota bacterium | reverse complement strand
AAAAAGCCTCGAGAGCAAGTCCGCCCTTGGTGCGAAACTGGCTCGTGGCGAATGGGTGACGACCGTCGAGATCACTCCGCCCCGGGGGTGGGATACCAGCAAAATCGTCGCCAGCGGGCAACTTTGCAAGGAGCACGGCGTCGATGCCATCAATATCCCCGATGGTCCCCGCGCCGCGCCGCGCCTTTCAGCACTAGTTACCGCCTTGAAACTCCAGGAATTGACCGGGGTCGAGACGGTGCTGCATGTGTGCTGCCGAGACCGCAACTTTCTTGCCTTGCAGGCAGATCTGCTTGGCTGCGCCGCATACGGTTTGCATAATTTCATGTTCATCACCGGCGATCCCCCAAAATTGGGCGGCTATGGTTTTGCTTC
Source organism: Bacteroidota bacterium (assembly GCA_029781095.1). Lineage (GTDB taxonomy): Bacteria > Bacteroidota > Bacteroidia > Chitinophagales > Saprospiraceae > M3007. The sequence goes on along the minus strand of JAKOXM010000574.1, from coordinate 1,204 downwards.
CGGCGTGTTCGATACGGATGCGATTGGCCTGGTCAGCTTGCAGAAACACCTTAATCAGGGCATTGATCTTGGCGGACAGGCTATCCAACCGCCAACTGCTGCCGTCATCGGAGTCGGCGCAGACCCTAACGCCATCGATTTCAAACGCGAAATCGACCGGCTTTACCGCAAAGTCGAGGCCGGCGCCGAATTTGTCACTACACAGCCGGTGTTTGATCCGGCAGCTTTGGAACGCTTCATCAAAGCCATTGAGTCGCTGAAGGTTCCGGTAATTGCCGGCATCTGGCCGCTGGCTAGTCTACGCAATGCCCTCTTCATGAAAAACGAGGTTCCTGGGGTTGTTGTTCCCGACCATATTATTCAACGTATTGAAAAAGGTGAAACGCGCGAAGAACAACTTGCCACCGGCATTCAGATCGCCCGCGAAGCCATAGCGCAGATACGGGAAATGGTAGCCGGGGTTCAAGTCAGCGCCCCCTTGGGCAACGTCCAGGCGGCTCTCGATGTTATTGCCTGAAAACAGTATTTTTTAACAACGAGAAGACACAAAAGGACTTGCACGGACTGATCGCCCGCAACCCACACGGACTTTACACAGACGGGACACGGACTTTACACGGACGACAGATCGGACGGCTCGCCATGTGCCAAGGTCGGCTTTACTTTTTCAGTCGGAGGCGATATGGAGCGCCGGCGGCTCGCCGGCATGAAGCCGGCTTCCCTCTCCCACCACCGAAAAATCAAAAAACTCCCTCACAAAGGCACAGAGGCACGGAGGGAAAGGTGACAGGATGGATGGAAGTGGATAACATTGATTGTGCCCAAGGTGGATCAACTGATGACTTTGTGTGACCAGCTGGAGATGCCCCACCTCCGTGTCTACGTGCCTCTGTGAGAAAAAAGAAGAATCTCTTGGTGTGAGTTGACGCCAACAACTCAAAAATTTTCTCAAAAATGAGAAAGGTTTTCAAGGCCAGCATCTTGCGCATCTGTTTTTTGAAAATCTTTCACAAACAACAAGATTCTGGGCGATAGTAGTACGAAAATTTTCATGGAAATGGCTTTGTCTGCGAGAATAAATCGTATTTGCCATGAAATTTTTTCGTGTCCATTAGTGTTTTTAGTTGTAAGAAACTATCACCCAGGTTACTGAGGCATTACCTATCCGCTGGTTTTTTTGCGCTTTTTTCGATTTCCGATTGTA
>JAKOXM010000569.1 GCA_029781095.1 Bacteroidota bacterium | reverse complement strand
GCCCACCATGTTTGCAGCCACCTGCAAGTCGCTGTGGGATTACGTAAAAGACGATGGCGGCGTATTTACGCAGCACGACATATGGATGCTTGTCGTCGGCAATGTTGTCGGCTTTATCGTTGCAATGATCGCGATCAAGGCGTTCATTCGTTTCCTGACCAAACACGGATTCAAGGTGTTCGGCTATTACCGGATTGCCGTCGGGGCGATTATCCTGATTTTATGGCAGCTTGGCTATTTTGAGGGCCTGAATCTCGAAAATTTCTAACACGGTCATTTGCTGGCTCCCAGATCGGCAATGGTATAGCCTGCAGGGTAGGTCGGCGTTTTGATACGGGTCAGTAGCCGTGGCTTCCGGCGCGGCGGCAATGCACCCACCAATCTTCCGCGCATCGTTATCGAGCCTTTTACCAGTCGTTGCATCCAGCGCGGGGCGGGCCTCATGCCCACCGCAGCCAGCAAATGATCGTCGATGAGTGCATGCACAAAGGGAGCGCCCCATTTCCACGCCCATTTTGGAAGTACCCAGGAAAGCATCAGATTGCGCGTAGCGACCGCAACGGCTTCATTATCAGGTGAATACCGAAATTGCGCGGCCTCGAAATCACGATTGAAACGCTCAAATACGGCGTAATCATCCGGCAATTCGCGAATTCCCATGCGGCGCCCTACCTCCAGCCAGAAATAAAAAACAGCCAGTTTTTCGTGATCGCTCATTTTGCGCCAGCCGTATCGCTCGTTCCAGCGCGGCGGCTCGAATATAAATGTGGACAAGGTGTACAGGAATTCATCGTTTGGAATCCGGAAGCGGCCGTGCTGTTTGTTCATGCGCACGAGCGCTGCCTGCCCGCGCGGGCTGTCGTAGCCGTTTTCGACGATTTCGGCAAGTATGAGCACCGTATCGTCGTAGCGTTTTTGCGTGCGTTGCAAAAACTCGCCGGTCTGCACCAGTAAGGGTGAACCTTTAGCCACGCCAAAAACACGGAACAGGGCGAATTCCAGCGAGCGGGTGGTATCCCAGGGAAATTCGTAGTTATTGAGCAGATAAGCGATTTCCTGGCAGTCCGCCCGGGCATCAAGCGTGGCGATGTAGTCGCGTATGGCAAAACGGCGGCGCGAGCGGATGGCCGAAGCGGCTTTTTCCTCCCAATGTGGTAACGGTGCTGAAAAATTAAGGATAAGCGGATTGTCGGATTGTTCCATTGCTTCGTGGTTGGATTGTTCTGTACATTACAGGATTGCCGTATTGCCCCTGCAAGTACGGGTAAAAAAAGACTGGCTGGCGAAACACGTTTGTGGGGATACCCCGTACGGCAATACAAAGTTGCGATCGCCACGTATTCAGACACCAGACCAAAAGATGTTCAAAAGGTGTTCAAAAATTTACCTGTTCGAAAACCGCACAAAATCAATTTGGCAAATTTACAATTCCAGTTATTTTAAAATTTTATTAAAATATTATGTAATCGTGTACTTTCGCAGAATAAAACGTATTCGTTCACCTAAAATCAAAACGATATGAATACCAAAGTTTTACTTGCTGCATTTGCCGGCGGAGTCGCTACGTTCCTCCTGGGTTGGCTACTCTACGGCATGGCGCTGAAAGGCTTTTTCGAAGCCAACATGGGCTCGGCCACGGGGGTCATGCGCGGAGACGAAGATATGCAGATCTGGGCTGTTTTCGTGGGCAACCTGGCCTGGTCGCTGCTGCTGGCGCTGCTTTACTCGCGTTGGGCTGGTATTACCACCTTCATGGGCGGAGCAACGGCAGGCGCCTGGATCGGCTTTCTCATGGCCCTGGGTTATGACATGATCTCTTTCGGCACCACAAACATGGGTACTCTGACGGCTTCTCTGGTCGACCCCGTTGTGAATGCAGTGCTCGGCGCGGTAGGTGGCGGTGTTGTCGGATGGGTGCTGGGGTATGGAAAAAAGCCCTGAAAATCCATTTCTGATGAGGCATATTCAAAATGGCAATAGTCAAACAATGTTTTTTGCCGGTTGAAATGCCATCATAATATTTTACTCGTCCTGCAGACTGTCGTCGCAGGACGAGTTTGTTTTACCTTCGCGGCATGAAACAATTGATTGAATGCGTGCCCAATTTTTCGGAGGGACGCGACATGACCGTCATCAAACAAATCACCGACGTCATCGAATCGGTAGAGGGCGTAAAACTCCTGGATGTCGACCCCGGCAAAGCCACCAATCGCACCGTCGTCACTTTTGTCGGCGAACCCGCTGCGGTTGTCGAGGCCGCATTTCTGGCTATCCGGAAAGCATGCGAAGTGATTGATATGGGCAAGCACAGCGGCGAACATCCGCGCATGGGAGCCACCGATGTGTGCCCGCTCATACCCATCGCGCATATCTCAATGGAAGAAACCGCTGCCTGGGCGCGCAAACTTGGCGAACGCGTGGGCCGCGATCTCAATCTGCCCGTCTATTTGTACGAAGCCGCAGCCAGCCGCCCCGAGCGCCGGAATCTGGCCGTTATCCGCGCAGGAGAATATGAAGGTCTGCCGGAAAAACTGGCCAACCCCGACTGGAAACCCGATTTCGGTCCGGCGACTTTCAACGCCAAAAGCGGCGCTACCGTCATCGGCGCACGCGATTTTCTGATCGCCTATAATGTCAACCTGAATACCACTTCCGTGCGCCGCGCCAATTCCGTTGCATTCGATGTACGCGAAAAAGGCCGCGTGCTCAACGATCCGGCTACCGGCAAACCCATGAAAGACGCGCAGGGCGAGCCCCTCCGCGAACCCGGTACGCTCAAGGGCGTCAAAGCCATCGGCTGGTACATCGAGGAATACGGTATCGCCCAGATTTCCATGAATATCACGGATATAAGCGCAACGCCGCTGCATATCGCCTTCGAAGAATGTCGTAAAAGCGCCGACCGGCGCGGTATGCGCGTGACGGGTTCGGAACTCGTCGGTCTCGTGCCGCTCAACGTGATGCTGGAGGCGGGAAAATATTTCCTGCGCCGACAGCAGCGAAGTACCGGCGTAAGTGAGGCGGAACTGATCAAAATTGCCGTAAAATCAATGGGGCTGGACGAACTCGCCCCTTTCGATCCGCTGCGGAAAATTATAGAATATAACATCGAAGCAGGTAATCCTGCCTCGCAAAAGCGACTGATTGCAAAGGATTTGCGCGCTTTTGCCGACGAAACAGCCAGCGAAAGCCCGGCTCCGGGCGGCGGTTCCATCAGCGCTTACGTAGGCGCCCTTGGCGCATCGCTGGCAACCATGGTGGCCAATCTCAGCAGCCACAAACGCGGATGGGATGATCGTTGGGAAGAATTCAGCAACGCTGCAGAGCAGGGTCAGCGCCTTAAAGACGCCTTGCTTCGTTCCGTAGACGAGGATACAGACGCTTTTAACGCTATCATGACGGCTTTCGGAATGCCAAACACAACCCCGGAAGAAAAAGCGTTGCGCAAGGCTGCCATCCAGACGGCTACCCGCGGCGCCATCGAAGTGCCGTTCCGGGTTTTGCAACTTTCCCTCGAATCGCTACCCCTGATCCGGCAAATGGCCGCAACGGGCAACCCCAATTCGGCATCGGATGCCGGTGTTGGCGCGCTCTGCGCACGCGCGGCCGCTTATGGATCGTTTTTAAACGTAAAGACCAACGCAGCAGGCCTCGACGACAAGGAATATGCCGGCAAAGTGGTGGCAGAAGGGGAAAAACTGATTCGGGAAGCCGACCGTCTTGAAAAAGAGATCATCGAAATCGTTTACAGCAAAATGTGAGCGATTCCAAACATAAAACCACATCATTATGAGCGCCCTGAATCGAAATCTGCTATGGTTGCTTGGTGCAGCCTTTCTGATCGCAGTCGGTTATTATTTTTCCGAAATCGTAACCTACATTCTGATCGCCTGGGTGCTTTCCATGTTGGGGCAACCAATCATGGCCTTTTTGCAGCGACGCGTACATATCGGCCGCTATCACCTGGGTCCCACCGGCGCCTCCATTATCACCATCATGACTTTTTATGCGGTTCTTGCCGGCATTCTGATGGCATTTGTTCCGACCATTGTCGGGCAAGCCCGCAACCTCTCAACGGTTGATTATGAAGCACTTGGAGAAAAATTAAAAGGCCCTTTTTCCCAACTTGACCGGCAATTGCACCAAATCGGCATTTTTTCTCCCGGCGAATCGCTCGCCAACCGGATACAGGAATTTCTGAGCACATGGTTTAGGCCAACCCTGGTCGGCGATTTTCTGAGCACCTTTCTGTCGGCGGCAGGAAACCTTTTGGTGATGTTTGCCTCCGTCTCCTTTATTCTTTTTTTCTTCCTCAAGGAGAATAACCTGTTTCTCGATATCCTGCATGCTCTTGTACCAAACGAACTGGAACCGAAAGTGCGCCAGGCCGTGCAAAAATCCAGCAAAATGCTGGTGCGTTATTTCGGCGGACTGGTAGTCCAGATATTTGCCTTTTCGGTTGTGGTCACGCTCTTATTGTTGATCTTCGGTGTGGACAACGCCTTGCTGATCGGGGCATTCGGGGGTTTGTTCAACGTAATCCCGTACGTCGGTCCCATCTTGGGTATTGCCTTCGGGGCCTTTATTACCGTTTCGTCCAACCTCGACATGGAATTCACGTTGCTGATTCCAATGCTTCTGAAAATGGCCGGGGCATATGTTGTTACGCATCTGATTGACAGTAATTTTGTGGGCCCCATGATTTTTTCAAAAAGCCTGCGCGCGCATCCGCTCGAAATTTTCATTGTGACATTGGTAGCCGCCAAACTCGGCGGTATACTCGGTATGGTTGTGGGTATTCCGGTTTACACGGTATTGCGCGTGATTGCCGGTACTTTTTTCAGCGAATTCAAACTGGTGCAGCGGCTCACGGAAGGGCTAAACGACGATGTTTCCTGATACCCTGCCCGCATCTTTATATTTTTTACCCGGGTTTGGCGAACAACCGATACATTTGCATGTTTGGAATTTGTCTAAATACTGTCGCCTAACTGAAAAGTCCGCATATGCAACGCCGTTATCGCACCATTTCCGATCTCCGGTTGAATGAAAGTGCTCTTGCCATTGCCGTAACAGACCCCGCCCTGGCGGGCAAACTCACCGCCATGGGAGTCCTTCCCGGTACACGTATCGAACTGGTGCGCCCGGCGCCCTTCGGCAAGGCTTATTATATAAAAGTGGATGGTGTCCGCCTGGCTCTCCGGGAGGAAGAAGCCGCATGTATTTTGTTGGAAATATGAGCGAAAGCAGCGTTAAGGTTTTAAAAGTTGCCCTCCTTGGCAACCCGAACAGTGGCAAATCCACAGTATTCAACCAGTTGACCGGACTGCGGCAAAAGACCGGCAATTTTCCGGGCGTTACCGTCGACATGAAAGAGGGGCGGCTTCGGTTTCCCAGCGGTTTCGATGCCATACTGATCGACCTGCCGGGCACTTACAGCCTGTATCCTACCTCATCGGACGAGAAAATTGTTGCGGCCGTCCTGACCAATCCCAAAGACTATTACTACCCGGATGCCCTGGTATACATTGCCGATGTGACGCACCTGGAAAAGCACATGCTTTTGTTCACCCAGTTGCTCGATCTCGGCATACCTGCGGTACTTGCGCTCAATATGTCGGATACGGCGACAGAGATGGGAATCAAGGTAAATATCGAACGCCTGGCCGGTCAGTTTCATATTCCCGTGATCCCCGTAAGCGGTCGCACCGGGGAAAATATCCAGAAACTGATGCACGAACTGGAGCGGGTTTTGAAAAACGGCCAACCCTTCAACCTAAAAAACACTGCGTTTTATCCTTTGCGCGAGGTGGAAAAACAGGTTGTCGAAGCGGTGCGTACTAAAATGAGTATTGAAAACGAGTACCGGGCCCTGCTGATAGCGCATCACCATAAATGGCTGCCTTTTCTTCAAAAACAGGAACGGGCCGAACTGGAAAGTATCATACAATCGAAGGATTTCCCTTCGCTGCGGGCGCAGGTAGATGAAACGCTTGACCGGTTTGACCGATTCACGCCTGTTGTACGCCAGACGATCCAGCAGCCGAGCGCTGCGCCGGATTCGACAACCGACCGAATAGATGCCGTTTTAACGCACCGGATAGGCGGGCCTTTGATCTTTTTTGCCGTGATGTTGCTGGTTTTTATGGCTATTTTCTTCGGTTACGACGCTACGGGCGGCTGGGTTGAAAACGCCACCGGCATTGTAATCGACGGTATCGGCGCTGCGCTGAATGATAACTGGTTTTCGTCGTTGCTCACAAAAGGCGTGCTTCCCGGACTTCAGGGCGTGCTGGTATTTGTGCCACAAATCGCCTTGTTGTTCCTGCTCATCACCATCCTGGAAGAAGTGGGCTATATGGCGCGCGCCGTATTTATTTTTGACAAAACCATGCGGCGCTTCGGCATGAACGGTCGCAGCATCGTTTCCCTGATCGGCGGCGGCGCCTGCGCGGTGCCTGCCATTATGGGTACCCGCACCATCAGCAACTGGAAAGAACGGCTTATCACCGTGATGGTGACCCCGTTTATCAGCTGCAGCGCGCGTATCCCCGTTTACCTCGTCCTGATCCCGGTGGCATTGCCCGACAGCAGCTGGTGGACGAAGGCACTTATATTTGGCGGCATGTACTTTTTCGGGCTTTCCGCCGCACTGGGCGCCGCTTATGTTTTCAAGAAAATATTGCGCACCAGCGACCCGTCTTTTCTTGCCCTTGAACTGCCCGAATACCGGATGCCACACTGGAAAAACGTGTGGCTTACTGTGTGGGAAAAAGTAAAAGCCTTTATTGCAGGGGCCGGAAAAATCATTTTTCTCATTTCAATTGCGCTCTGGATATTGGGCAATACCGGACCGTCAGGGGCCCTGGCAAATGCCGAAAGCAAGGTCCGGGCCGAAGTGGCAGCGTCCGTCTCAAAAGAAGAACTGGACGACCGCGTTGCCGCCAGAAAACTCGAGGCATCCTATGCCGGCATGCTTGGCAAAAGCATAGAGCCGGCCATACGCCCCCTCGGCTATGACTGGAAGATCGGTATCGCCCTGTTATCGTCTTTTGCAGCGCGCGAAGTATTTAATGGTACGATGTACACCATTTACAGCCTGGAAAGTGTTGGCGCCAAAGAGGAGGCCGACGCCGCCAACCAAAGCCCTTTTGAGCGCTACGGCCGACTGCGCAGGCAAATGACGGATGACACATTTGAGAACGGCGATCACATTTACACGCTTGCGACCGGTGTCTCGCTGCTGATATTTTACGCACTGGCCATGCAATGTATGAGCACGCTTGCCGTGGTGCGCCGCGAAACGGGCAGCTGGAAATGGCCCGCATTCCAGTTCTTATTCATGAGCGGACTGGCGTACCTGGCGGCCTGGCTGGCGTATACACTCCTGTCGTAAATCAGAGTTGTTTCCCTTCGATCAGCACGATTTTCGCTACTGATTCGTCTTTCAGGGGCAGATATTCCAGCCTTGTCTTGTCATTTGCATAGTTTCTGAAATCTTCGATGGTTTCAAAAGAGACCAGATGTATCTCGTAAGGGTCGCCGATACCGGTTTCTACAACACAGCCGTCGGTCTGCCTCCAGCGAAGCAACAGTTTGCCATTGTATTTTTCCAGCAGGGGCAATACGTGGTCTTCAAACCGGAGAAAGGTTTCTTCCCGGCCTGGTTTGATATAAATGAGTTGGGTGTAGAAAAGCATACGGGAAAAGGCAGTATCAGTTTTTCTTTTTTAAAAAAATGGTTTCATGTTCCGCATTGCCGATTGTAACCGAAACCGTTTCGTAACCCGCTTTGCTCAAAACGACCGTCATGGGAGGGCATCCGAATGGTCCGCCTGAAATGGATACTATCTTGAAATTGCCCTCCTTGTTCGTATACGCGGCGTTGCTATCCCTGTTTTTCTTGTGGACATAGACGCTGTCAATCGCTTGCTTTGTGGCAGCGTCGAGAACCGTTCCGCTTACGTTCTGGTAACAATCGCAGGAAGTGAATACCGTTGAAAAAATTAAAAGCATTACAGCCCTCATGCCCTTGTTTTTTATGCTCAAATTATCGCCTCGCTTTCAGCCCGGGAAAAGCCGGAGTCGACTTGCCGCAATATGTTACTGTTTGATGATGCGCTTCGCTATGGATTGATTATCAGTGCGTATTTCCAAAAAGTATATGCCAACCGGTAAATTACTGATATCCATTTGCGTTGAATAGTTTGACAGGTTTTGCACGGCAATCAGCCTGCCGAGATGATCAATCAACCTTACGACGCCTTCTATTTTATCCTCACAAATCAATTCTATAATTCCTGTTGCCGGATTTGGGAATACATTGATTTTATCATCATCAGTGATTTCGGAACTTGAACTGATAACAGGGAACCCTGCGCAGGCCATCTCTACCTGAACCCGTGAGTAACAACTGGGAAAGTTTTGTGCAATTTTTGCCGGATTCGCGGGATTGGACAGATAATTACAGATGCTGGGTACGTGGCAGAACGTAAGCCTTCCTGAATTTTCAATGGAAAGGTCAGCAATGGTTAAATAGTTAATATTATCCAGCCCGGCAAGGCTCATCAGGGTATCATTATAGCTGACAGTAAGTTTCCCTCCGATGGAAGTAAGTGCATTTAAAGCAGTTACGTCTGCCAAAGAGTGGTCGCTGTAAATATTCAGTTCTCCCCCGACAGAAGTAAGTGCATTTAAACCGTCCAGATTCGACAATGCCCAGTTGCGTCCAATCGTAATGCCTTTGCCAACTGAAACAAGCGAATCCAGGCCTTTTAAACTAGATAAGCCATAGTTGTTTTTAATGGTAAGATTACCTCCAATTGAAGTGATTGCTGTTAAACCATTCAGATTTGATAACTTTTTATTGCTTTCAATGTCAAGGCTGCCTCCAATGGTAGTGACCGCAGATAATCCATTTAAGTCTGGCAAGGCATTGTTACTTATAATAGAAACGTCTTCACCGATCATGGCGATCGAATCCAGCCCCGTTAATGCTGATAAAGATTTATTAAATTCAATTTTAAGGCTTTTCGGGATGGATACAAGCTGGTTGTCAAATCCGGTTAAATCTATTAAATTTTGATTGAATCTAATTTCAATACCGGCTCCTACGGAAGAGAGCGCTTCCAGTCCTTCTAAACTGGTTAATGCATTATTGCCCTCTATACTAAAGCCTCCGCCAATTGACGAGAGGGCATTTAGCCCCGTTAATGCCGTTAATGCATTGTTGTATGAAACCGAAACGCTTCCGCCGATTGACGTGAGATTATGTAATCCTTCCAAATCTGCCAGACCTAGGTTGGATGAGATAGAAAGACCACCGGGTATGGAAGTAAGCCCATTCAGTCCCGTCAGACTTTTAAATGTAAGATCATTGAATTGAATCAAAAATGTTCCTCCAATAAAGGCAAGGTTATTTAATCCAGTCAGGTCTGTAAAAGAATTATGTTCGATCGTAAGCTTTCCCCCGACAGAATGAAGCGCGCTTAACCCTTCCAGATTTGTGAGGTCATTCTGACCAATGAAAAGATTCCCGCCAATGGAAGTGACGCCGGACAAGCCGTTGAGGTTTGTATTTGGCGGCAAACCAAATATGGTGACATTGCCAAGTATTTGGGTGCATCCAGGGTAGTTGGACGTAAAATTATTGACATCGGATTGCGTGTAAAAATATATGCCGTCTGCTGCGCAGGTTTGAGCGTTAATTAACTTGCCTAAAAGCACGAAAATAAATGTAATTGCTACGTTTCTCATGGCTTTAAAAGAGTGTTTGACAGTGGTTTGTATTTAGAA
>JAKOXM010000568.1 GCA_029781095.1 Bacteroidota bacterium | reverse complement strand
TATCCTGCCTGCCTCCCTTGTGTTCAACTGGCAGCAGGAACTTGCGAAGTTTGCGCCCACGCTGTTCGTAAATGCCCATGTCGGTTCGAAGCGGCTGAAAGATGCCCGTGCCTTGTCCGGATACGACGTCGTTTTGACAACCTATCATACGGCCCGGCAGGACCTGGTATTGCTGGGCAAGATTGACTGGCAGTTTATCGTGCTCGATGAAAGCCAGCAGATCAAAAACCGGGAATCGGAGGTATCGAGGGTAGTACGCAGCCTCAAAGGGCGCCATAAAATATCGCTTTCCGGCACCCCCATCGAGAATTCGCTGGCCGACCTGTGGACCCAAATGGAGTTCATCAACCCGGATACCCTGGGCAGTTACAAGTTTTTTCGGGAGCAATTCCAGTTGCCTATTGAAAAACAAAACGACGAGCGCGCCAAAACGCGCCTGTTCAGCAGGGTAAAACCCTTTTTTCTCCGCCGAACGAAGGAAGAAGTCGCGCCCGACTTGCCGGAGCTGACCCGGCAGATATTTTACTCCGAGATGGCGACTGAGCAACGGAAGCGCTACGAACAGGTCAAGTCGGCCGTCCGCAACGAGATATTGTCGTTGTTCGACGATCCGAAAACCCGGCTCATGGCGCTCCAGGCCCTGACCCGATTGCGCCAACTCGCCAATCATCCGCTGTTGACCGATGCGGAATACACGGGTGCGAGCGGAAAAATGGACGACGTGCTGGCACAATGGGATGTTATTCTTCGGGCAGGACACAAAGTTCTGTTTTTCAGTTCTTTCGAACAGCATCTGCGGCTATTTCGCAGCAACCTGGAGATGGAAAAACATCCTTTTGCCTGGCTCACGGGCGAAGTGCCCGCGCAGGCCCGCGCCCGCGAAGTGGAGCGGTTTCAAAACGACGCATCTGTGCAGGCATTCCTGATGACGCTGGGTGCGGGTGGTGTCGGGCTCAATCTCACGGCCGCCGATTATGTTTTCCTGCTTGATCCCTGGTGGAATCCCGCCAAAGAAGACCAGGCCATCGCACGGGCGCATCGAATTGGCCGGACGCGCCCGGTCACGGCCATCCGGTTCATCGCCCGTGATACCATCGAAGAAAAAATATTGCAGTTACAGGAGCGAAAACGGGCACTCGGCAAAGATCTTTTCAGCGCAGGATCGGAGTTCCCTTCGCTGGACAGGGATGATGTGGAAATGTTGCTTGGATAATTTGGCTACCTTTTCTGTAGTATTTTGTCAATTTTCCAAAAAAACAGGATATTTCCATTTTGATATGGAACAAACTACCCATACATTCGGGGCGCGTTTCCGCATCTCCTGTAAAGTATAATCAGAAAACCTGCCTGCCTGACAGTTCTCATGTCAAGGAACAGTCATTTGTATGCCTGTTTCGCCGAGTTTTCAAATCACTGCGGTTCAAAAATTACCCTGATTTTTACAGTCCGGGCATTATTTGTTGTGTCGCGTCCATGTGAAAACGCATCCTGACGGAGTGTTACCCAAAGCATAAACTCACCCTATACAATTCTTTTATGAAGCCACAAACGCTCCTTTTAACGTCCCTGCTCCTGTTGGCGGCAGCCATTTTCAGCACTCCCCTTTCCGCGCAACAAAACAAGACGGTCAGTTTGACCGGCGCCAAAATGCGGGCGCCGCTGGAACTCCAACAAGGCGACAATGCCGTCTCTTTGTGCAATTTAATACCCGGAAACACCTATTTTGTCACTTTGACCGGCGCCGCGTACAATCAGCAGGCGGATTTCGAATTTGCTTCCGGCCCGCTTTTTACAGATGAAGCCGAAATTTCGGACGTCGCTACCGACCGGAAAAATGCCCTTCGATTCAAGGCATTGTCGGAATGTGTCAATCTGAAAGTCAAAGCAGACAGCCGCGAGCAGGCAACCACTATTCCGATGTTCTTCTCCGTCAAATGTGAGAGCTGCCCGGAAGCGAACGCGTGGAAAGAAAAATTACTAGGCAAATCGGGTCAGTCGGTGCTGGAGGTAACGACCGGCGTGAGTGCCGAAACGCTTGTCAAGGACGTTCTGATCGGAGGCGACTGCTACGATGTGAGTAACGTTTCCTATTCCGGCCAACCGGAACAGATCGGTACTTTTTCCAATGGAAGCAGCAATATCGGGTTTGCAGAGGGCATTATTCTTGCCACCGGGGATGCATCGATCGCTCCGGGCCCGAATGACGTGGACAACGCCAGTGCTGGTTTCGGAAACCAAACGCCCGACGCCAATTTGTCGACACTTACTGCCGGCACGCTGTATGACCGGGCCGATATTGAATTCGATTTCAAGCCGACACAGACGCCGGTTACCTTCGAATTTGTATTTGCTTCGGAGGAATACTGTGAATACGTGAATACGCAATACAACGACGTTTTCGGCTTCTTTATCTCCGGCCCCGGGATCGCAGGCACGAAAAACCTTGCCGTGCTGCCCAGTACAAACACACCCATTTCGATCAATACCGTAAACCACCTGCTTAATAACACTTTCTACACGCACAATACCCCGTTTGGCGGCAATAACTGCAACGGACAAGTACCGCCGGCCTCGGGGCAGGCCATCAATGAAGTACAATACGACGGTTTTACAAAAAAACTGACCGCCGTAGCGAATGTCGTCCCTTGTCAGACGTATCACATCAAACTCAAAATAGCCGATGTGGGCGACGGCATCTATGATTCGGGGGTTTTTCTCCGCGCCAATTCATTTGCTGCGGGTGGTTCGGCAATCGTGGAACCCGTGTACCCGTCCGGAATGCAGCATGTTTTTGAAAACTGCGACACGGGTTATATCCGGTTTTCCCGCAGCAATGGCGACAACAGCCAGCCACTCGACGTTCATTTTTCGGTTTCCACATCGAGTACCGCCACGGAAGGCATTGATTATGATTCGCTCCCGAATCCGGTTGTCATTCCGGCCGGTCAGAACGAGGTGCTGGTACCTGTTATCGTCCATCCTGACACGCTCCTCGAGGGACAGGAAAGTGTGATACTGCTGCTGGACAATTCCTGTGCCTGCTCTCAAACGCAAGTTCAATTCCTGATTCAGGATAACACGACAATGGAGACGAGCCTGGGCGACCAGGTTACCTGCAGCAACCTTGGCGTTACGCTCATGCCGGCCGTTTCCGGAGGGATACCGCCCTATAATTATTTGTGGAATACTGGCGAAACGACCGCTTCCATTCATGTAAATCCCTCCGCAACAAGTCTTTACTCCGTAATAATCACCGATAACTGCGGCCAGCTGGTAAGCGATTCGGCGCTTGTATCCGTACAATCACTGATTGAAGACTCGGTCCTGATAACCTTTTGCCCGGGCAGCACGGTCACAATCGGCGATTCCACCTATTCGTCGTCGACTGTGCTGACGGATACGCTCCCCGGCATAAACGGCGGATGCGATACCATTGTGACCTACACGCTAACGCTGTTGCCGCAACCGGTACTGACCGATACCATCGCATTTTGCCCGGGTAGCTCGGTAACTATCGGCGACTCAACATATCTGGAATCGGCTGTAGTCATTGATACGCTTCCCGGTCTGAACGGCTCGTGCGACACCATTGCCACGTATGTGCTGGAATTATTGCCAATGCCCGCTGTCACGGATACCATCGTATTCTGTGAAGGCAGCTCTGTTACAATCGGAGGCATGACATACACGGGTCCGGGTGTTGTAACGGATACCCTTCCCGGCATAGGCGGCTCCTGCGACACCATTGCCACGTATGTGTTGCAGGTTCAGCCCAGGCAAACCCAAAACAACGCGATCGCTTTTTGCCCGGGCGGTTCTGTCACCATCGGAGGGGTGGTGTATACCGGCCCGGCTGTGGTTATGGATACTTTACGCGGTCTGAACGGTGATTGCGACACCCTTGTTACCTATACTTTGACCTTGCTCCCCCAGCTGAGCCTTTCAAAGACGATCGGTTTTTGTCCGGGAGAAACCGTGCTGATCGGCGGATCGGCATATACCCAGCCGGGAACAGTCGATGTTGTGGTGCCGGGTATCAACGGCGATTGCGACACCCTCGTGACCTACACGTTACAATATGTTACGCCGGCCCCTTCCACCGTAAAGATCACTTGTCCGCCCTCCATAACGATTTCCGGCGGGTCGCAGACGATAGCGAACTATAACCTTCCCGTTGCCTCGAGCGACTGCCCCTGCCCCGGTATCGCGCTCGACCTCACTGAAGGCCCGGCTTCAGGCAGCACTTTTTCAACTGGTACTACAAAGATTTGCTATACGGCAAAGGATAGCTGCGGACATACGGCCTCATGTTGTTTTGAAGTAAATGTGCAGGAAACGCCTCCATGCGACATTAAAACAATCGCCTGTATCAAATACGAACTGCTGAGTATTGCCAGAGACGCCGAAGACAACAGGACCTATCGTATCCGGGTGACGAATAATTGCCCGAACAAATTGATATACACGGCCTTCCAGTTGCCCAACGGCGTGGTGGCTGTCAATCCGCCCAATAATTCCGTTTATGTTTCGCCGGCCGGCCGTTCATACGAGGTAGTCAATCCGAATTACTCGCCTTTCTACTCCGTCAGGTTTAAATCCACAACGGACAGCATCGCGAACGGCGAATCGGATATTTTTGAATTTACGTTGCCGCCCTTTGCCAAGGTGACCTATATCCATGCAATCGTGCGGGTAGTACCGCAGATTTTTTACGAAGCGCACCTGAATACGTTTTATTGTCCGGAACAGTCCGGGCCGGTACAGAATAAAATGTCCGGCAATTCCGGTGCAACCCCGGGTTTCAGCGTTTTCCCCAATCCGGGCGCCGGAACCTTGTTCGCCGATCTTACCGACTGGGCTGGAGAAAGCCTGGAGTTGCGCGTATTTGACGGCCAGGGGCAGGCGGTCCAATCCTTTACCCTGATTGCAGACACGGCGCCACAGGAACTCGGTTTGCGGCAAGATCTGGCCGACGGACTTTATTTCCTGGAGATTTCAACCCGGGCAGGCGAGCGGCAGGCCACGAAATTTGTGATTCGGCGATAAAGAAGTGTTTTCCCGCAGATGACGCGGATTTTTTTTCCGATTCGCTGTGTAAAATCTGCGAAATCTGCGCGATCTGCGGGAAAAACACTCCTCAATGACAAGGTCTCCCGCAGATGGCGCGGATGACGCAGATTTTTATTCCGATTCACTTTGCAGAATCTGCGAAATCTGCGCGATCTGCGGGAAAAACACTCCTCAATGACAAGGTCTCCCGCAGATGACGCGGATGACGCAGATTTTTTTCCGATTCGCTTTGCAGAATCTGCGAAATCTGCGCGATCTGCGGGAAAAACACTCCTCAAAGGAAATTCCGGAAGAGGCCGGTACATTCACGAGCGCCCGATTTCCAGTTCCCATGTAATCGGGCAATGCGCTTTCAGCATGGCCGTCACCCCGCAGTATTTTTCCTGCGAAAGTTCGATGGCCTGCCGGACCTTATCCTCGCGAATATCCGGTCCGGAGATATGGAATA
>JAKOXM010000565.1 GCA_029781095.1 Bacteroidota bacterium | reverse complement strand
GCCTTGAAAAATGGGAATACGCCATGACCCTTTTCCCCGCAGGCCGATCAGTCGTCCATGCCGATAGGGCAGGGAGGGCCAACGTAGAAGTGATAACGCACCAGGAAGCATAAAGAACTTTGGTTTTTAAGATGTTACGATTCGCCGCTATGCCCGCCCGAGGAATGTCCGGAAACGACCGGAAGGGCCGAATCCGGGCGGAGCATGGTGGGGAAACCTTCTAAATCACAAACTCATGTCCAACGATAAAAAAACCTACGCCGACAAAAAACTTCAAATGGCCAAAGAAAAGGCCGAATTAAACCAATTGGAGCGCGATCTGCGCAAGTTGGCACAAAAGGCTGCCCCAAAAACGACAGCGATCATCGCGCTGCTCCTTTTCGTTACCGCTGCCGTCGCCCAGGCTCCAAACCTCCACGCCGACCTCATGCAGCCCGATCCGCAGCCGGCCAAAACGCTGTTCATATTCAACAGCCCCAAACAGGCCCGCACCTGGACCACCGTCGCCGGCTACGCACTCATGGCCACCGGTGGCTACCTCTCCGGAAAGGCCGAAATGAAAAGCCGCTACTACGGCACCACCCGCAACTGGGACAGTTATCACATCACCCGCGACGCCGGGCTCATGGTCACCGGACTCAGTTGTGTTTCACTCGGTGCAAGCATAACGATAGGAGAGCGGCCCCGGCTACTCGACATCGCCTGGAAACTCGGCTCCGGACTTATAATCTACAAGATCGCATCCGAAGCCACCTATCACCTAACAGCCCCGGCCAGATAAATCACACCCCGTCGCCGGTCGCCATCCGCCTGCACCAAATCAACAGAGCAGGTTCTAAATCACCGGCTGGAGGGCGACCCGCGACGATACCATAACTCGCCCACAGCGCACCTCACCCCCCAGGTGCCGGGCGCAAAAAGCGAGACAATGAAAATACTAATCGTTTGGGCGATAATCGCCCTGATCGGATCGGCCGGCTTCACCGCCTGCCGCGAAACGTACCTCCGCAAACTCCGACGACAGCGACGGCAGCGCATACTGCGCGACCGGCTTTAATCCCCTGCCCACAACACGGGCACGCTTCAATTCCACACACCACACAGCAATACTCACGCACATCCGGCACCACCGGGTGCGGTAAAACCATTCACCCAACACCCGCTCACAGTCACCCCTCCCATTCGGGGGAGGGGCTGGGGGTGGGGTTGAAACAGCACGATAAAAATGAAAATCTATTTTGAAATCTTCAAAATCGCCCAAGACCACGCACACGGCAACGTGGTGATAATGCAAAAGAACGATCAACAAGAGATCGTGATCCCGTTCAGTATGCCGATTTCGTCATTCCAGAGCGCCGTAAAAAATGGCCTTTTGGAAATGGATGGAGGCATCGAAAACGACCTGATTGCACAAAGCACGCTATTCCTTTCACCCTCAGAAATAGGAAAATGAAAAAAGTAATTGAAATACGCACACACATAAAGCCCTGGGGCTCCACATCCAGGCAAGTAGCATCAGAAGTGGAGAATGAAGTAGCCGCATTGAATACCCCGGCGCCATTCGAGACCACACTTGACAAGCCAGATATAAAAGCATTAGCCTCCAGGATGCAAAACATCTGCGACGATGCAACCCGACAACGCCGGAAAGGCATGATGATAAGCAGCCGATTCAGAGTGCATTACGACACCACCGGCGTCTCTATCTGGCACGTCCGAAATGAAAAAGAGGATATCCGGTTCATCAGCATTCTATTGACATCCTAACCCCGCCTCCTGTCCTGTGCATACCCCCGCACAGGCAGGATATTTAACCCGCATTTGTTCACTATTAACCACCGCAACATGAAAATCGAAATAGTATCCGTAACACCGGAACTCGCCGCCCAATGGCTGGCAACCAATACCGACAAAAACCGCCGCATCAGCCAAAACGCAGTCCGTAGGTATGCAGGCGACATGATAAAAGGAGAATGGAAACTAACCGGAGAGGCCGTTAAATTTGACAAAAACGGTTGCCTGATAGATGGTCAGCACCGCCTAAGTGCTGTAGTCGCCAGCAAAAAAACGGTCCAAATGGCTGTTATTACTGGCCTCGATAACAGTATAATGTCAGTCATCGACACTGGAAAATCCCGATCGGCTGCCGACGCGCTCTCCATAACCGGCATGACTGAAAACGCAAATAACGTTGCCGCGCTGGCGCGAAAAATTATCGCATTCAATGGCGGTACCAACGATGTTATGTCATCCAGGCGCATACGCCTGAAAGGTGAAGCCATCACCAACCGTGACATCATCGAATTCTGCAAAAACCACGATCTCCAGCCCTATATCCGGTTTGCATTCCGCCTCACCAAAGCACAGATAACCAGCATTTTTCTCCACGGCGACTGGGCATTCATATACTGGCTGCTCTACCAAACCGATCCCGCCGCCGCCGAAGAATTTTGCATGCGCCTGGCCACGCTCGAAAACGTATCATCCACATCGCCTATCCGCACCCTTTTCGAGCGCGTAGCAAAATGCAGCGTCCCTCTCACTCCCAAAATGCGCCTCATGGCCACCGTCACCGCATGGAACGCCTGGCGCAAGGGTGAAACGCTGCGCAATATCAAAATAATGAATATGGACGATGCTATACCGCAGGCAGTCTGATGTGCACCAAATCAGTCCACCACAAAATCCACTAACACCATGTCACACATACCCACATCCACCACACACCTCACTCAACTAAACCTCCGCTCCCTCGACGGCAGCGCCAAATACTTCTACCACCGCTGGCGCGCCAGCGAGGAGGCAGTGGATACCGAGGTCCGTGCCGTGCTCGCCGGCGAAAGAGTAGGAATAAAAGCCCTGGAGCGGCTGCGCAGACAGCGCGACAAGGCCTGGTCCGACCTCCTGCCATTCATGCAGGAAATCGCCCGCCGCGTGCGCCAACACGACGGCCTGCTCCCTGATCAGGACGACGATGCACGTGTCGACCAGTATTTTATCGAAAAGAGAAAGCGCCTGGAGCAGGCGGCATCGGCACGATCCGAATATTAAGAAGTGCCCTCACTACCAACGCGAGCGATCCCCCCCGCTCGCAAACCACGCCACCGCACATGACAAAAGAAATCATCTCCATCGCCATCATGGAGGCCTACATCGGCCCCCTCAAAAAACTGATCGAAAAGAAGGCCGGGATATACCTCGCGCTCAGCGAGCGCGATCAGTTTGCCATGTCCGACGACGAAGCCCGCCGCCACCAGCGCCGCATCGACGAACTGGTGCACGAGATCGAGTTACTCGACAACGTGTCGCAGAGCATCGAAGACCTGCAGCACGTGTACCACCAGCAACTCCACCTCGCGGAACAGGCCCTGACGAAAGCAAACCACGACATCACCGAACTGACGAAGGACCACATCGCACTCAGCCAGATGTACTGGTCCGACCACGAGTACCAGCAGTTTTTGCACAATTACATAATACAAACACGCCGTACCTCATGAGAGCACTCGACCGCGCAATCGAAAAGATCGAATCCACAAAAAATGCAAGGCAGCGGGCAGTGGCGCCGCCCGATGCATCCAACACACCATACACCCCAAACGCCGAACTCCGGGAAGACGACCGCGTAAAAGTGCCCGACTTCCCCCTCGAAGTATTCCCCGAGCGCATCCGCAGGGTAGTGGAGGACTGCTACACCATGCTTTCCTACCCGCGCGACTTTACCGCGTCCGGCATACTGGCCACCGCCGCCATCGCCATCGGCCGCACCTGCAAAGCCATATACCAGTGGGAAGAAACCGGCTGCGTCTATATGGCCATCGTGGCACCGCCAGGCACCGCCAAAAGCCACCCGCTCACATTCGCTTTGCACCCGGTAATAATGGCCAACAAAGCCGCCATCCGCGACTACAACCGAGCACACAAAGAACTCGCCGACTCCGGCGAAGCCGACACCGGCGCCCTGCGCGACAAACAATGCCTATTTGGCGACTTCACCATAGAGGCCCTTATAAAATCGGCCAGCCGCAACCGGCGTGGCATAAGCGTCTACATGGACGAGTTGTTCGGATTCTTCCAGAACTTCAACCGCTACAACGCCGGCTCGGAGCAGGAATTTTGGCTCTCCAACTGGAGCGGCACACCCTACGCCGTCACCCGTATGCAGCGAAAATACTACCTCGAATGGCCGGCCATAAGCATACTCGGCACCATACAGCCAAGCCGACTCGAAGAACTCGGCAAAGGAGGTCGCTCACAAAACGGATTCACCGAGCGCATCCTGTTTTGCTACCCCGACCAGGTACCCATAATCCGCCTGCGCAAGCGGATGGAGCGTTCCGATACCCGCCACATCCTGCTAAAAAACTACACGGCCATCATTAATGTGCTGCTCGACAAGCAACTCGAACTCGTCGGTACCGACACCGAAGAAGAAGACAAGGCCTGGGACATATTTTTTAGTCCCGAAGCCGACGACTACCTCACCGACTACATCAACGCCCTGAAAAAAGACATGGAGGAAAAAATCGAGAACGAGTACACCCTGAACGTGTACTCCAAGATGCAGACATACTGCATCCGGTTTGCCCTCCTGCTCAACCGGCTCGACTACGCCTGCGCCTGCCAGGAGAATACCGACTTCCCGCCGACAGATGACCAAACCATCCGGCTCGAACAGATACAGCGCGCCGCCATACTCTCCGAATATTTCCTCAAACACGCCCTTAAAGCACAAAACGCGATATCCGGAGCCACGCCGCTCGACAAACTGCCACGCGACCAGCAGCAATACTACCGCAGCCTCCCGATAGGGCAGGAGATCACCACCGCAATGCTCGAACAGAAGGCCATACCGTACAAGGGTATCAGCCGGGCCACCCTGTTCCGGCTCCTGAACGAACCCAATCCAGAACGCCGAATTTTTGCCAAACTCCGGCACGGGGTGTATGAGCGTATCTACTAAAAAGTAGGAACGCGGTGAGACTTTTGAGACTATTGATACTTTGATTATAAATAATTGATTATCAATATTATTTAATCTCATTAAAAGTCTTTAAAAGTCTCAATAATTTTAACAATATGTGCACGTTTTCCGAAAGTCTCACCAAAATTTCACGACTGTGAGACAATTTACATACTGAAAATCAAACAGTTACAGGCATAATCGCAAAAGTCTCGAAAATCTCACGCACATAGGTATATAAAAACAGGCAAGACAATGGAAATCACCCTCATTCTCACCCTCCCCGAAGCCCACGCGCTGCGCCACATGCTGTCGCAATGCGCCCATCTTTCCGACCGCAGCCGCACCATATCCGATGCGCTCGGCATCACCCCCGAGCAGCGCGACAGGGTAGAGCGCGTGCTGGATCGTTTCGATCTGCCGCGCCCCATGCCCGAGCGCCTAAGGGCAGAAAAAGTATAGATCAGTTCACTAACCATACACCACACCATGCCAATCAAAAAAGAAGATTACCCGCCAAACTGGGATCAAATCAGTAAAGACATTCGGACCAGAGCCGGACAAATCTGCGAGTGGTGCGGTGTGCCCAATGGAGCGCACATCATCCGCACCGCCCCGCTGCATTACCATATGGTAACGATCGCTGGCGTGAAGAAAAAGGTGCCGCGAGAGGACTACGCCTTCGTGCAAGGCCCCGAAGGTACCAGGATTATCCTCACCGTCGCCCACCTCGACCGAGACAGAACCAATAACGCACCCGAAAACCTCGCAGCCCTCTGCCAGCGTTGCCACCTCAACCACGACCGCCAGGCACAGCACATACCGAACCGGAAGTATGGCCGCAACCACGACCGCGAACACCAGAAAAAACTCGACCTATGACCACCACCGACGTACTCGCCCTCGCCGCATGGCCCTCTTGCCCGATACAACTACCCGCCGAGGTAAGTCTCGGCGCCCACGGCACCATCACCGACGTACCGCTCCACCTCGCCACCCAGGTGGCGCGTCTTGATAGCCCATGCCCGCTACTCCGGTCGCTGGCCCGTGAATCACTCGATATATTCATCGCTCGCGCGGGGCTGTGCCCCGTGTGAGCACAAAACGCCACACACACATGACACTCGGATTCACCACCAACTTCCCCGACGGACGGCCGACCCTCTTTGAGCAGAAGATACTCTGGCCTTACGAAAAACAGATTCAGGTTAAGTACCCCGATCTGCTCCCCAAAATCCACACCTTCCGCCTTGGCAACCGGTGGAAGGCCGGCATGAAAATGCACATGGTCACCGGCAACCGGACCCCGCAGCGCCGCCAGTTCAACCTGGACTACCCGGAACTGGATCGTTGCACTGGCACGCAGGAATGCATCATCCGAACCGTCAACATTCCGATGCAGGCATTCTCGATTGAAGTCGACGGACGGCTGCTGGAAAATGACCTGATCTTCCTGGTAAACGACGGCTTCGACGGGCCGGACCGGTTCTTCGAATGGTTCGGCCATCCGTTTAAAAGCACCGAGCACGTGGGACAGGTCGTGCACTGGACAAATTTTAAATACTAACTGCGGCTTCCCCGCCGTGTATAGGTTTACGAAGCATGGGCGGGGAAGCGGCGTTAGTCACCTTTTAAATTTAGAAAAAAATGCCAAGACTTATATCATTTTCAGGCGGGCGATCGTCCGCAATGATGCTTTACCTCCTGAAGGACAACGGGCTTTTGCGCACAGACGACTATGTTGTTTTTGCGAATACCGGCAAAGAACGCCCAGAAACCCTGGATTTTATAAATGAAATAGAATCCAGATGGGACATAAACATCCACTGGGTTGAGGCAACATTTAGAAAGTACGACATTGAAAAGGAGACAATGGTTTCGAGCATTGGGTACAGCCTATGCAACTGGGCAACGGCATCAAGAAATGGAGAGCCGT
The DNA here is from genome assembly GCA_029781095.1 of Bacteroidota bacterium. Lineage (GTDB taxonomy): Bacteria > Bacteroidota > Bacteroidia > Chitinophagales > Saprospiraceae > M3007. Next base: position 724 of record JAKOXM010000565.1, on the reverse strand, counting down.
TTTCACAGATGATTGATTGGATAAATTGCGGTCATGTGCCAAATCGTACAACTCGGTTTTGTACTAAATACTTAAAAATCGTCCCCATGCAAAGACTGATGAACGGATGGGGAATAGATGAATTTGACACAGTGATGGGCATTAGATATGACGAGCCTGCCCGTTATCGAAAATACAAAGGAGATGGGAATATGCCCTTGGTTGACATGAAAATAACAGAAGCCGATGTTTTCCGGTTTTGGTCAAAACAACCATTCGACCTAAAATTAAGGCAGTACGAGGGCAACTGCGATTTGTGTCACCTAAAAAGCCTGAAAAAGTTGAAAACGATAATCGCAGAGCAGGGCGAAGGAATAGCGGCATGGTGGATTGAGCAGGAGCGCAAAACGAACAGCACATTTCTAAACGGAATGGATTTTTCGATTCTGACCGAAATTGCCACCAACCGCCGGTTCTCTAAGGCCCTTGATACTCGCAGTCTAATTGAACACGACTTGTTTTCTATTTCTTGTTTCTGTGGCGACTAACTCAAAGCCTGCCGCAGTCCCGCATTCGCGGGATTGCCGGCAGGCGGCAGTTATGCCCCCTTGCATTTCCCCCAAAAAACCATTTACCTTTGCAGCGCGATTCACCACCGTGTCGGCGGCTTACCGATAGACAAGACTGGAATAAAGAACCGGCCCGGGTGCCACATCTTGCCTTTAACGGCATGGTGGTGGATCGC
>JAKOXM010000554.1 GCA_029781095.1 Bacteroidota bacterium | reverse complement strand
CTATGCGTCATTGGTTTGGCCATTTTCTCCTGCACTATGGAGAAAGAACCGGATATACCCACCGGAATCAACAATGTAATTAACCCCGAATTTTTTACAGCAGAAATCACTCCGGATTCAAACAATGTCTTCCAGACAAAGGTCTGGCTGAGTGGTTCGGGCAATTTGAACATCCTGCAACACGGATGGGTATGGAACGATGCACCGAATCCCACCCTTCAAAACAACAAACTTGAATTGGGACGATTGGCTACAGATACGTTCACTGCGAATATTACTGGGCTGGACCCGGGAAAGATTTATTACCTCCGCCCCTATGTAAGCACCGGTATGGTTACGGTCTATGGCCCGGAACAATGTTCATTCCTGGGCGTCGATTTTATTATCAATACAGATACCAAAATTTTTAAAGGCGCCAATGTTCAGTTTACCAATCGTTCCACAGGCAACCATACCTATTTGTGGGATTTTGGCGATGGCAGCACTTCAACGGATTTCACGCCGCCGGTGCATACTTTTAATACGACCGGATCCGTGACTGTGCGTTTGACGGCGGAATTCAACAACTGCAAGATATCGAGGACCCTCATGCTGGAAGTCGTCGCCGATCCTTTTGAAGGTTACTGGATTACCATTCCCGGAGGCACCTTTTTGATGGGATGCACGGAAGATCAGGACACCACCGATGATGTAATGTGCTATGAGGATGAAAGTCCTCTTCATCAGAATACCGTGGAATCGTTTCTTATCGGCCGAACAGAAATTACACAGGGGCAATGGCAGGCAGTTATGGGCGACAATCCGAGCGAAAACAAATGCGGTGCGGATTGCCCCGTTGAATCCATCTCCTGGAGCACGGTTGTCAACGAATTTCTTCCGGCCCTTTATCGGAAAACCGGCCGTAAATATCGCTTGCCGACAGAAGCCGAATGGGAATATGCGGCATACGGAGGAGAATTTCATACGTATGCCGGGTCGGATAGCATCGATCTGGTCGGATGGTATGCCGCGAATTCCGGAGACATGTCGCATCCGGTTGCCCAAAAAATGGCGAACAAATTTGGCTTGTATGATATGTGCGGAAATTTGTGGGAATGGGTTGAAGACGACTGGCACGTAGGCTATAATGGAGCGCCAACAGACGGCTCGGCGTGGATAGATAGTCCGCGAGGCGATGAGCGCGTGTTCCGTGGTGGCAGTTGGCAACACGACCCGGATATATGCCGTCCATTTACCCGTTTTAAATATCCGCTTGAGGACAAGGATCTTGCCATCGGCTTCCGCCTCGCCGGTTCTTTGTAGCCAGGCATAAAGGCACACAGATGACACAGATTTGACTGATTTACACTTTGTAAATCAGTCAAATCTGTGTCATCTGTGTGCTATTTTACCTGTAGAGGTAACGGCATTCGGCTCCCCCGCCTGACTTTACTTCAAGCCGGCCTGTCTTTTTGCGCATTTCAGTAAACAGCCTAAAACTCCAGCACCACCGTCCGCCACACCTCGCCCGTCGTCGTGTCCGGATAGGTATGCAATTCCTGAAACCCCACCCGCTCGTGCGCGCGCATGGAGCGGGTGTTTCGTTCCGCTATTTCCGTTACCGTGAAATCGAACTTTGTCTTGTACACTTCTTTCATTTTCAAGTACATACCGTCGAAAACACCCATGCCCCGGTAGCCGGCTGCCACGCATATCTGGCCCATGACGAACCAGCGAGGGTTGTCGCGGAGCGGGATGCCTTTCCAGGAAAGCCCCGCCAGCATGTCGAACATCGGCAGCAGGACCGGCACCTCGGCGGCGAATTCGCGGGGCATCACCAGCGCATATCCGACCAGGCGCCCTTCGTCTTTGGCAATGACGGCGGGCGCGGCCTCGTTCATTCGTAGCAGCACATCGGCGTCGTGCCGTACCGTGAGAAAACCCTGACTTGCGATCGTTTCAGGCGAAAGTACCGGTGCCAGGTTCCGGGCTTGCAGATCAATGATCTGTGCAATCTCTTCATGCGTGGAAACAAGGGTAAAAGTAATCTGCATGGAGGGCTCAATGCTTGTGGTTTCCATAGACTCATTTTAATTTGTAAAAATACCACTCCATTCCGGTTTTCTCTTTTCAGAAAACTGCTACTTTCGGCGCTCGAAATTATTTCGAGTTGTTTGTCGGACATCCAAGTCGGGCAATATTGCGTCGGATTCAAAGGTTCGGCGTGCATTTTACTTAACCTGTTTGGTCGGACTTCGATGCCGGCATACATTTTTTGCCTAACCAACAACACAATATGACACTTGGCATTTTGAAAGAAAGCGACGGCGAACAGCGGGTCGCCATTACACCCGATGCCATACAGAGCCTGATGAAATTGGGGTTCCAGAAGGTATTGGTCGAACGCGGAGCGGGCGAAGCCGCTTTTTTCAGCGACGAAAGTTACAAAAACCAGGGAGCGGAAGTAACGGATGCGGCCGGGGTACGGAAGCAATCAAATGTGCTGGTCAAGATACACCCGCCTGAAAAAGATGCGCTTGCCCAGCTCTCCGATGGCCAGATATTGATCGGGCAAATGAATCCGCTCAGCCAGTCGGACATGGTGGACGGGCTGCTTCAATCCGGCATTACGGCATTCAGCCTTGATCTCGCTCCGCGTACCACGCGCGCGCAGGCACTCGATGTGTTGTCATCCATGGCTACCGTGGCCGGTTACAAAGCCGTTCTGACGGCTGCCAGTCACCTGCCGACCTTCTTCCCGATGTTCATGACGGCCGCGGGCACTATCAAGCCGGCGAAGGTGCTGATCCTGGGCGCCGGCGTCGCAGGATTGCAGGCCATTGCCACCGCCAAACGCCTCGGCGCCGTGGTGGAAGCATTCGACGTGCGCAGCGCAGCGAAGGAGGAAGTGCTCAGTCTCGGCGCCAAATTCGTGGAAGTGGAAGGCGCCGTCGACGACAAATCCGCCGGCGGCTATGCCGTGGAACAAACGGAAGAATTCAAGCAGCGCCAGGCGCAACTCATTCATGATCATGCTATTGCATCGGATGTAGTCATCTGTACGGCGCAAATACCAGGACGAAAAGCGCCGCTTCTCCTTCGGAAAAATACCGTAGCCGAAATGAAATCCGGCGCTGTCGTGGTGGACCTTGCCGCTTCCACCGGAGGCAATTGCGAAGTAACTGAAAACGGCAAAACCATCCGGCAGAATGGCGTAACGATTATCGGCGATTCCAACTTGCCGGCTTCCATTCCGAAAGATGCGAGCGTCATGTTCGGC
>JAKOXM010000552.1 GCA_029781095.1 Bacteroidota bacterium | reverse complement strand
AAACTGTTGCCAGCGGGGCACCGCGCTGTACCGGCCTTCCCGGCTCCGCAAAGACAAAAAGTGATCGGCGTTGGTGAAACTCAGCAGCACCCCCAGCAGCACAAACAGATAAATGTGGTTGTTGAAGTAACTTTTTTCCTGAAACAGAAAAAATGCCAGGGACAATGCGAAGGCCCAGCAGGCCCAGCGAAACAGTACGCCAGCGGCGATCAGCGCTGCAGATACGCCCATAAGCATCATGATCGCCAGCATAACGGGCGCCGGTAAAGGATTCACCCAGCCGAAACCTTCGAATTTGAATAATATTTTCGGCGCCAGCAAACCGTTGCCGACAAGACCGAGCCGGTAGTATGACCAGGTATTGTATACCATGAACAATCCGAACACCACGCGAAACAAGCCCAGCACGTGTCCGTCGACCGGTTCGGAAAGCCAACGTTTAAACTTTTCAGGAATAGTCATCAGGAAAGTACCTTTGCGATGTTTTTATGCAACTGAACTGTAAACATGGCAAAAGTAATACCTTCTTGTTTCGCTGCTCACTCCGGGCTTCTTTTTACCGCTTCCCTTTTCATCCTAATTAATATAGGTGTAAGCGGGTGTAAAAATGATTCCAAATCGCCGGCGCCTACCCAGACGGAAGAAGAAACCCTGACAGCAACGGATCCGGTCATGCGTCTTTTGAGCGCCGAACAGACGGGAATTGACTTCGAAAACCGTATCGTGGAGACGTATGAGAACAACATCACCACCAATATCAACATGTACAATGGCGGAGGGCTGGCAATAGCCGACATCAATAATGACGGCCTCCCCGATATCTATTTTATCTGTAGCAACGGCAAAAACCGGATGTACCTCAACCAGGGGAACCTGAAATTCAAAGACATCACCGATGCTTCCGGGCTGGGTTCGGAAGAAGGCTTCGAAACAGCCGCCACCGCCGTGGATATCAACAACGACGGTTTTCTCGATTTTTACGTGTGCCGTGGTGGCGTGGAAAACAACGAGATCCGTCGCAACAAACTTTTCATCAACAACGGTGACCTGACTTTTACCGAACGCAGCCATGAATACGGCCTCGACGACCAAAGCGCCAGCACCGGCGCCAATTTTTTCGACTACGACAACGACGGCGACCTCGACTGTTACATCCTGAATTACCCCACCGAACAGATCTATACCAACAAACTGGAAGCCAATCTGGGAAAAGACGATAAATACCACCCCCTGCTCGAACCGAAAGCGGAATACGACAGCGACCGGCTTTACCGCAACGACGGAGGCAAGTTTACCGACGTCAGCAAACAGGCGGGCATCTGGAACCTCGCCTACGGACTCAGCGTGTCGGTGAGCGATTTCAACCGCGACGGGTATCCGGATATTTACGTCGCAAACGACTTCGTGCAACCCGACCGGCTTTATATCAACAACCGGAACGGCACTTTTACGGACCAGATGGATAAATATTTCCAGCACTGTTCCCAGCACACGATGGGCACAGACCTGACCGATTTCGACAACGACGGGCTTATCGACGTGTTTGCAGTGGACATGCTGGCCGCCAACAATTACCGCCGCAAGTCCTTCCTCGCCACCAATACGCTCAGCAAATACACCGCTATCGTCCAGCACGGCTATTTTGAGCCCGTGGTGCGCAACGTCCTCCAACACAACAACGGTAACGGGACGTTCAGCGATGTCGGTTGTATGGCCGGCGTATTTGAAACAGACTGGTCGTGGAGCGGACTGTTGTTCGATATGGATAACGACGGACTGCGCGACCTGCACGTGACCAACGGCTACCGGCGCGAAGTGACCAGCCGCGATTTTGCAGATTTCACTTTCCCGGAAATCAAAAAGTCGAACCAGGGGAAACGCCTGCGCGATATCTATCCCAATTTCGACGATTTTCTGAAACAGGTGCCAACCTTTAAAGTCCGCAATTTTTGCTTCCAAAACCGGGGAAACTGGCAATTTTCCGACGTCGGCGGCAAATGGATGACGATGCCCGCAGCATGGTCCTGCGGGGCCGCCTGGGCGGATTTTGACAATGACGGCGACCTCGACCTGGTGGTGAACAACCTCGAACAGCCTGCCTTTATTTATGAAAACGAGAGCAAAGGCAAACCCAACAGCAACTACCTGCAGTTCAAACTCGCAGGCAGCAAGCCGAACCCCTTTGCCGTCGGCGCTTCGGTCGCCATTTATTACAACAACGGCCAGCTGCAATACCAGGAGCTTTACCCGACGCGCGGCATCTTTTCATCGGTGCAGCACCTGGTCCATTTCGGCCTCGGAAACGTTTCACAGGTAGATAAAGTGGTGGTGCGCTGGCCTGATGGCAAGACTCAAACCCTGACCAATGTGCCTGCCAATCAACAAATTGCATTAAAATATTCCGACGCGTCGGGCTATTTGGCGCATTTGATGCCCGTTTCGCCTTCCAACCAGTTGTTCATGGATAAAAGTGCCGTGGCAGGCATTAAATTTGAACACGTGGAAAACGAGTTCAACGATTTCGAAAAATGGCCGCTTAATACCTGGAAAATCACCGATCTGGGTCCGCTCATGGCAAAAGGCGACGTGAACGGCGACGGGCTCGACGACTTTTTTATCGGCAATGCATTCGATAAACCGGGCGCCTTGTATGTACAAACGCCCGCCGGAACTTTCCGCCCCGTCTCTGCGGCCACCTGGGAGACCGACAAGATATTTGAAGACCACGGCGCCGTGTTTTTTGATGCCGACGGCGACGGCGATCAGGATCTTTTTGTCATCAGCGGCGGGGCCGAAGCAACCGCAGCGGCCGCCTGGCAGAACCGCCTGTATATCAACACCGACGGAAAAGGAAACTTTGCCCGGGCGCAGGGCGCCGTGCCGCAAAGCCAGGACGTGGCGCTGCGCGTAGCAGCATACGATTACGACGGCGACGGCGACCAGGATCTTTTTGTCGGCGGCCGGGTTACCCCCGATAAATGGCCGCTCATCCCCCGAAGCATTGTGCTGCGCAACGACGGCAACCGGTTCACCGACGTAACAGCTGAAGTAGCGCCTGAATTCGAGCGCTGCGGCATGGTCACCGACCTGTTCTGGGCCAACGTGGACGCCGACCCGCAACCGGAGTTGATCGTCGTGGGCGAGTGGATGCCCGTTTCTGTTTTTAAACTGAAAAACAATAAGTTAGAGAATATTACCGCCCAATCCGGTCTTGACAAATCCAACGGTCTCTGGTGCCGCCTTGCCGTAGCCGACCTCGACGGCGACGGCGATCTCGACCTCGTAACCGGCAACTTCGGACTAAATACCCGGTTCACAGCCTCCGCCGACGCACCATTTCGCTGTTTTGCCAAGGATTTTGACAACAACGGCACCCTGGACCCGCTTGTGGCTTACTATGAAAACGGGAAATTATTTCCGTTGATGCAGAAAGAGGTGCTCAACAAACAAATGCCCATTCTCAAAAAGAAATTTCTGTACGCCAAAGAGTACGGCAATGCGACCATCGATATGATATGGCCGCAAAAGGATCTGGACGCAGCTCTCAACCTGTATTGTTACACGCTTGAAACCTGCTGGTGGGAAAACCGGGGTGGAAAATTTGTGCAGCATAGTTTGCCGGTTCAGGCGCAAACATCTGTCGTACAGGGAATTATTATCGATGATTTCAACGGCGACGGAAAGGCCGACATTCTGGTGGCCGGCAACAAATACGGCATGGAAGTGGAAACCAACCGATGCGACGCCGGCATCGGCACCCTGCTTTTGGGCGACGGCAAAGGCAATTTTTCATGGATGAACAACCTGCAATCCGGATTTTGGGCCATGCGCGAAGCACGCGATATGATCGACCTGCGCGGACCAAACGGAAAGAAAAGCATCCTGGTTTCCAACAATAACAGCCCCTTGCAGGTATTCGGCGTCAAATAAACGGTCCGAAACATGAAAAACAACAAAAACGAGCACCGGAAGCAAGGTATCCATACCAATAAGCTCCTATTGGGCGTATTGCTGCTGATACTCCTCGGCGGCCTGGCTTATTTTGTCAATCGGGCCAGGCACAGACCCGGCGGCACGCCTGTATCGTCGCAATACAGCGAAGAACCCGAACTGAAGGCAAAATCGCCCCGCATGCGTTTATTGCGAGCCGGCGATACCGGGATTGACTTTCGTAACGAGATCAGGGAAACGCCGGAAAATAACGTCCTGAAAAACATCTATTTCTACAACGGAGGCGGGGTGGCCGTCGCCGATATCAACAACGATTCACTCCCCGACCTGTACTTTATCAACTGCAGCGGAAAAAACGGCCTGTATCTCAATCTGGGCCATATGAAATTCAGGAATATCACGGATGGTTCGGGACTGGAAGCGCCGGACGGTTTTGAAACAAGCGTCACCGCCGCCGATGTCAATGCCGACGGTTACCTCGATTTCTACGTGTGCCGCGCGGGGCCGTTTCCCCTCGATTCCAGACGTAACCGACTGTATATCAACAACCATGATCTGACATTCACAGAGCAGGCCGCCGCATACGGCATCGACGACCCGAGCATGTCCACCGGAGCCAATTTCTTCGATTATGACAATGACGGCGACCTCGATCTGTACGTGTTGAATTATCCGGCGAGTTTTGATTATATCTCCAAAATAGAAGCCAATACCGATCCTTTTACCAAGCAATTCAAGCCTGATCTGAAACCCAAAAGTGAGTATGACAGCGACAGGCTTTACCGCAACGACGGCCCCGTTCAGCGGCCCGGAAGCAGCGGCGGGACCGCTGCTATCAAATTTACCGATGTTTCCAAAGAGGCTGGTATTCAGAACTTTGCATACGGTCTTAGCGTAGGCGTGAGTGATATCAACCGTGACGGCTGGCCTGATATTTACGTCGGCAATGACTTTATACAGCCCGATCTTCTGTACATCAATAACCGGAACGGCACCTTTACCAACCAGATGGACCGGTATTTCCGGCACAGCGCCCAGCATACCATGGGCGCCGAGTTGTCCGACTTCGACAACGACGGCCTCATAGACATACTGACGCTCGATATGTTGCCCGTCAGCAATTACCGGCAAAAATCAACGACCTCCACCAACTCCCAAAGCCGGTATAATACCTTGATCCAGTACGGTTATTTTGAACCTGTCGTGCGCAACGTATTGCAACGCAACAACGGTAACGGGACCTTCAGCGATATCGCCTGCCTCGCAGGCATTTACAAAACAGACTGGAGCTGGAGCGGCCTGTCCATGGACATCGACAACGACGGCCTGAAAGACCTGGCCATTACAAACGGCTATCGCCGCGAATTCACCGATTCCGATTATATGAACTTTACGGCGCCCAAACTCAGGGGCTCCACCGTAAACAGTTTCGACGACGTTTTCAAGTATATCCCGACGTACAAGGTCCGCAATTTTGTTTTCCGAAACAGGGGCGACTGGACCTTTGAAGACATGTCGGGCAAGTGGATGGACATGCCCGCATCCTGGTCAAATGGCGCCGTCTGGGTTGACCTCGACCGCGACGGCGACCTCGATTGGGTGATCAACAATCTTGAAGATGAGGCTTTTACGTATGAAAACCTGTCGGCAGGCCAGCCGGATGCCAATTTTCTGCAACTGAAACTGGTGGGCAACGCATCCAATCCTTTTGCCGTCGGCGCCAGCGTGGAACTCGATGCCGGCGGACAAAAGCAATACGAAGAACTCACGCCGACCCGCGGCATATTTTCGTCGGTCGAACATTTAATCCATTTTGGACTGGGGAGCAAGGACAAGGCCGATCGTATTTTGGTGCGATGGCCTGACGGCAAAACAACTTTACTGACTGATGTGCCTGCCAATCAACGGCTTACGCTAAAACAAAGCGACGCCAATGGCCAGAAGCCGCCAGCCGTCCCTGCCGAAAAAACGCTGTTCGAAGAAACGACCGCCAAGGCAGGGCTGAATTTCGTTCACGTGGAAGATCCGTTCAATGATTTCGATTATTCGTTCCTGCAACCCTGGAAACTTTCCGATCTGGGCCCCTATATGGCCGCAGGAGACGTGAACGGCGACGGACGCGACGATGTGTACATCGGAAACGCTTTTAACGCGCCGGGCGGGCTTTATTTGCAAACGGCCGACGGGCGATTCGCCATTACTTCAAAAAACGTTTGGGAGGCGGATAAAGCATACGAAGACGCGGGCAGCATATTTTTCGACGCTGACGGCGACGGCGACCTCGACCTGCTGGTACTCAACGGCGGCGTGGAGGCTGATTACAAAGCCGCCGGTATCGACTGGAAAAGCCGCTTGTACCGCAACGACGGAAAAGGGAATTTCAGCAATTCGGAGACCGCCCTGCCTGCCATGCGGAATCCCGGCAGCCGGATTGCCTTGTACGATTACGACGGCGACGGCGATCAGGATCTGTTCATCGGGGGCCGGGTCGTGGCCGGCAAATATCCGCTCACGCCGGGCAGTTATGTGTTTCGGAATGAAGGCAACGGCCGTTTCACCGACGTGACGTCGGAGGTAGGCGGCGATTTTATCCGTTGCGGCATGGTGACGGACCTCGTTTGGGCCAATATTGACGCCGACCCGCAGCCGGAACTGATCGTGGCAGGGGAATGGATGCCCGTCACTGTTTTTAAAATGAAAAACGGGAAACTGGAAAACGAAACGGCAAGATTTGGCCTGGATCAATCAAACGGACTTTGGAACAAACTGGTAGTCAGCGATTTGGACAACGATGGCGACCTTGATATCGTCAGCGGAAATTTCGGGTTCAATTCGCGACTGACGGCCTCTGCAAACCAGCCCCTGCATTGCTACGCCAAAGATTTTGACCAGAACGGCAGCATCGAACCGATCATGACCTTTTTTGAAAACGGGAAAGAGTACCCCCTGATGCGGCAGGATGTTGTGGTCAAACAAATGCCTTCGCTCAAAAAACGGTTCCTGTACGCAAAAGACTACGGAAAAGCCACCGTGGAAGATATTTTCCCCCGATCGGAACTGAATACCGCGCTGACCCTGAGCGCAAGTACGCTTGCTACCTGCTGGTGGGAAAACCAAAACGGCCGTTTCGTATGCCATAACCTGCCCATCCAGGCCCAGGTGTCGCCGGTCAACGGCATTCTTGTCGACGATTTTAATCACGACGGGCATCCGGATATACTGCTCGCGGGTAATAAATACGGGATGGAAGTGGAAACAGGTCGTTGCGACGCCGGTATCGGTGCACTCTTCCTCGGCGACGGCAAGGGAGGCTGTGCCTGGGCAGACAACCGGGAAAGCGGATTTTACGCCGGCCGGGAAGCTCGCGATCTTGCCCTGTTACGAAGTGCCGGCGGCAAGCGGCTTGTCGTGGTGGCCAACAACAACGACAAGCCGCAGGTCTTTCAGCAATGAACACCGGAACTACCGGCACGGTGTTTTATCTTTGCGCGATTTTTATAACAAATAATAGCACTTTAATGAAAAAACTGTTGTTTCCGCTGCTTGCAGCGCTCGCTTTTACCGCCTGCCAGAATGATTCTGCCACGATCGGCGCCAACAATGCAACGCCTTCTCAGGATGCTGCCGCTTCACAGCCCGCTCAAAGTGCCACACTCCCGGCACCGGCAAAAGTGGCCGGCGAAGTGCAGAGTTCGATCAACGAGATCAAAAGCATTTCCGACCAGATCGACGCTCTGCCCGATAACATAAAACGGACAAAATCGGAAGAGATCAACGAACTGAGAAGCATGGCCGAGTCGCTCACCGAAAAACAAACCAAGCTCATGGAAGAGCTGAACGCTTCAGCCCAGCCTGCTCCCGGGGGCCAGACAACCGAACCGGGTTCCTCGGCGACCTCCCCTACTTCGCCAACTTCGCCAGCCAGCTCGAGCGCAGGCGCCGTACAGGAAGCAGTGGAATCGATTGCCCGCTACCGGAAAGACGTGGACAACATGAAAGAACAACTGAAAGCCATTTCCGGCAAACAGTAATTCACTTCATCAAAACTCCAGCTTGAACCGCGCCCGGATACCCCATTTCGCCACATTCGGGTGATCGAGATAGTTCAGGCGGCGTACATAGTCGATACGAAGTACCTTGAAGATATTGGCCACGCCAACACTGGCCTCCATATATGGCTGTTTTTCAAGTGTATATGTCAAAGGCGTTCCATTTGCATCCGTTGGGAAATGGAGCAGGCCATTGGCCTCTGTGGGTCGGTTCGAATCGTCGAGGCCGCCCCACAGACCTTTGAAGGACACTACTTCCCGCCATTTAAACCGGCGCAACACAGGCACCCGGTTGAAAAAGAATCCGCCAAATGTATGCGTCATGTTGATGGACGCGTACTTGTCGCTCACGAACTCGAGGAAGTTCATGAGGTTGTATGATTCCAGCTGATAGGCGAAAGTCTGATTGGCGCGATGCACCGTCAACAACGGGAAAGGCAGTGTACCGAAAACGCGACCGCCTTCCACGACCACCTGCGACCAGCCGAGCGGTGACAGGTAAAATATTTTTTCAGCCTTCACCTGCACGGAATGGTAATTGTATTCCCCGCCGAGAATATCCTTTGCGCCGTAGTTGTACCAGAGGTTAAATATCGGGTATTTGTTCAGGATGGGTGTACGATAGGTAGCGCCCTGATAGAATTTTTCGTTCGGTGCATAGCGAAAATGGGCGCCAAAGGTCGTCACTTTGATTTCCGGGTCGTAATTCGGCTGTTCTATGTTGCCGTACTGGAATGAAAGCGCTCCTGCGGGCAGCAGCCGCTGCGTTTTGGCCGTAAAGGCGTAGGAAAAGCCCGATTGGCTTTCTTTCAGGTACTCGGCGCCCAGCACCCGGCTGTACACCATTTTGTCGTTTACGCCGCGTTTGAATGACAGCAAAAAGTTGTCTTCGGCAATAAACTGCAGATCAAGCCCGGGGATCTGGATATCGTCCTGGTACCAAACCTTCACCTGGTCAAGCGGGAAACGCCGTATTGGTCCGTTTTTAAACGAATAGGTTGCGCCAAAATAGCCTTTCCAGCGCTGGTCTTTTGTGCCGTACGCAAGAAAACCCTCAAACTGTACATTTCTGGAAAATTTCAGGTTGGTGCGTCCGCCCAAACGAGCCCGGAAACCCTCCACCTCGTTGAAACTGTAAAAAGTATTCACCGGGCCGACATCCACCGCGCCGACGGGCTGGTAGCCTTCGAACAGGATCCGCATGATACCCATAACACGCTTGAAGGGTTTGTAGTTATTCAGCGTATCGATGGTCTTCTGGATGCCTTTTTCTCGCTTGCTGAGCTCGACATGGCGATTGGCGGCCCAGAATTGTTCTGTTCGCTCCTGTGCATTGTTTTCATAGCGGGTATTTCCGCTGAACCGGAACAAGCGGTTGTTCAGGGGTTCGCTGAGCGAATAATTGCGGTAGGAAGTCGATTTACGCCCGATCAGGCCGCGGCTTGTAGAGTCTTTGCTGATGCCGAACTGCATCGTCACCTTATCCTCGCTCAGCATCAGACCGCGAGAAACACCTGCGTTGCCCTGACCCGATTCCACCCAGTCGAATTCCTGCTCCACAACCAGGTCACTCACCCAGTTCAGGTTAATACCTTTGGGGACGCCCAGCTCAATTTTACGCACGGCATACGAACCGTCGAGTGCGACCCACATATTCCCTTCAAAAGCGAGGTCGGACTTGTTGCGGGGAGCAAAATACAGCCGTACGACCTTCGCATCGTTCATAAGCGTGGTATCCTGGATATAAAACCGGTATATGCCGGGCGCGATGGGAGACAGCGGGCTGATGAATTCGACGGTCGCTAGGTTGATTTTGTTGTCGTAGATATCAACGTGCTGGTACATATTCTGCACGTAACTGGCAATACCCTGTTCGTCAAAAAAACCGGGCACCGTAGTGTTTCTTTCGCCTTTTACCACCGTTTTTTCGTCATGCGGGTTTTTCCGATAGTATACGTCCGATAAGCGCTCGTAGAGGTAGAATGGCAGACTGACCACTCCGTCGGCGCTCGTATCGGCATTGTCGAACAGAAATTGCATATTGCGGAACAGGAAGCCGCTGCGCAGGCGTTCATCCACGCGGTTCAGGGAGAATTCCACTTTCTCGTATTGTTCGAAACTGAAATAATCCAGGCCTTCGCGGCGGTTCTGGGATTTGTGATCAATTACCTGCCTGATGAGTTCCACGGCAGGATTGTCTTTGTTGCGGTATTTTTCCTTGCGGACAACCACCTCTTTCAGCGTATTGCTGGCTTCGGAAAGAAGGATTTCGAGCCCTGCGTTTGATTCGCCCGGTTTCAGGTCGACGGTTTTGTCATCGTAACCGATATAAGAGACTTTCAAACGTGTTGCAGGTTCTTTTACTTCCATACGGAAGCGGCCATCCGCATCGGATGTAGTGCCTGCACCCAGACCATCGAAACGGATGGTAGCGAATGGGAGCGGCTCGTTTGTGAGTGCGTCAATAACCCGCCCCTGGGCGCCTGTTGTCGATTGCGACCAGGCGGGAAGGGAAAATGCGATCAAAATACCAAATAATATTTGGCGAAGATTGTTTGAACGGAAGACTTTGGCTGGAGTGTTCATTTTGCTAAAACAAAGGCGATGAAAGGTTTTCAATTCGTCTGTAATGATTAAATGATTGTTTAATCTGGCAGGTTGTACGGGGCAAGGTTTTTAAAGGGATATTAAGGCATAAGACTTCTATTAGTAAAAAAAGGTGGCACAAAAGTGTTGGTTTTTTTTAGTACAATGCAAGTGTTAACCAGTAAATTTAAACATCTGTTCAACAGAATTTTTGTTTTTTTTGATAAAGGTATTTGCATTGTTATTCGACGAATAGACGCCACTTTTCAGCCGGGCGTACAAGTTTTCTCTACGAACAGGACTGCCTGATGCTCTATTTACGAGTGAAAAACGGGTCCGGATTTTTCGAAAAAAAATTTCACAAAATTTTTTTTCGCCTTTTTTATGCCGCATTTTTTAAACCATTCTCCCGAAACGGGTCTTCCGAAAATTGCGGCCCGGGGCGCCGGTCTTCTGAAGATAGCAAGGCTTTATCCCGCCTGTATGGTCTCAAAATTGGGGTCAGGCATATCATTGGGTCAATCGAATTTCAGCGGACTGGCAGTATCGCAGCGCGAACTGTAAAAAACGATTGGTGAACCGGGGCGTCGCACTCGTATTTCATGACACAAAGGTCAGCCACCGGGCTGTCCAGCGTCAAGTCCAAAATCTGTTCAGGACTTGTTCAAAATCCTGACCCGACGCCAAAACCGCATTTTGGAGAGCGGGCCTTATTCGGCGCCGGCTTGTTATGCAATGGCGCCGGCGAACCCCGTATCTGCCGGCATGCAGGAAGGAAAAGCATAAGGAGGATTTCATTCGTTATTGCTTTTTTGATTTAAAATTTATTTTTAAATATTTGTTTAATTCAGGGTCAAAAAAAATCACTCCCGGCAGCGGAGGTAGGCAAGGATCATCTCCGGAATATTTTTTTTGCGTTCATCAACAAAGCGGTAGAATTCTTCGGTCGACATATTCTTTTTCGCCTTCAACATGTTCATGCCGAGAAAGGGAAAAAGCACCATCGACATGAGGCTTACCTCTACCTGCTGAAAATCTGTTTTGCGGATATTGCCCTTTGCCGCTTCCTCCTCCAGTTGCTCCTGGAAACGGGCGGATTTATCCGTATTGAGATGGCTTGCCAATTCGCACATTTTGGAATTTTCATCGCGCATTTCACTAAAAACAAACATGGGAAGCAGCGGGTCGCGTTTCAGCAACTCGGTCATATGATCCACAAATTTGTAGATTTTAGCCTCCAGAGGCAGGTTGTCTTCGAGAATGCGCGCAGCAGGTGCAAAGGTCTCAACAAAACTTTCGCGGAATATCTCCAGAAAAAGTTTTTCCTTACTCCGAAAGTAATAATTGACGAGTGCAATATTGGTGTCAGCGCACTCCGCTATGTCACGGGTGGTCGCACTGCCGAAGCCTTTTTCCAAAAATATCTTTTTGGCGGCATCCTTGATCTTTTCCTCTGTGCTCAGATCTATTTTTGACATAGCATTTTATTTGACGGGACAAAGATATGGGGCCTCAATTGAATTGTGCAAATATTTAAAGGGAATTTTTAAATATTTGTTTAATATTTTTAAATGGTACATGCGGCGGGCCGAATACCTCTTCGAACGAAAGCGCATTACTGGTTGCCGTTATCTTCAATAATTGCCGCCGGTGTATTCGCATCATCCGTCCGGAATGGCTCTGCGGGCGCGGTCCGGTTCATGACATCGGCAGGCTGAAAGGCATCCGAAGGGTCGGCCGAGTGATTCAGATCGCCGATTTTAATTCCGACAAAATCCTGCTCTATTAAATTGTCGGTCAGCCCGTTGAACACTTTTTGCTCCGGGAAGACGCTTGCGAAAGGGTCTGCCGGTTTGGGAAAAACATAATCCGCGTCGGCAAAACGCCACGACGTATTGCCGGTAATGGTATCTGAAAACCCGAGGATCAATTTGCGCAACTGGACAATATCGAAAGTGGTGACCGAACCGGAATGGTTCGCGTCGGCAGCAATTTGTTTGAACGGCGTATCGAACGGACTCAGGCCGAGTATGTGCTTGGAAATCAATACCAGATCAAAAGTGGACACGCCGTTCAGCCAGTTTGCGTTGGTATGCGGCTTCAGGGTATATACATTGGCCCCGGGGACGCCTTCAAAAATGTAGTGTCCGGTCGAATCGCACTCGGTATTCGCTGAAAAACCATCACCCGTAAGGGTCACGGGAATGTTCGCCACTGCCATACCCTCGGGTGTTCGAATCGTACCCTCGATGGAAAAGGCAAGGGGCGGTGGCGGCAGGCAGGCGCCTGAAGGGTCAAGTACGCTGACATTTGTGGTACAACTGGCAGCATTCCCGTAAAGG
>JAKOXM010000329.1 GCA_029781095.1 Bacteroidota bacterium | reverse complement strand
AAAGAACTTGCGTTTTCAGCCGTTATTGTATTTTACGTTTTGATTTCCATTTTTATGAAAAATAAAGTGCTGGCCAGTTAGGCCGGCGCCCCGTATTCAGCATCACTACTCCTATGAAATTCGTCGCAGAAATTGACATCATGCCCCACAAGGAACTGCTAGATCCGCAAGGCAAAGCCGTTGTAAACAACCTCAGCCACCTCGACCTGTCGGGTGTCACAGACGTCCGTATCGGCCGCCATGTGTCTATGACCCTCGAAGCAGGCTCGGAGGCCGAAGCGAGGCAAACCGTGGAAACAGCCTGCCAGAAACTACTTGCAAATATGATCGTGGAAACGTATCACTTCGAACTTAAGCAACAGTAAACTGTAGCGGTTGGCTGTAACAGCCGGCAGTAGCGGCAAACACATCATGAAAATTTGTTTTAAAATGTGATACGCCTGCCGCTGCCTGTTGCTAATGCCTCCTGCCACTGCCAACTGCTTTCCAATGCTATACATCGTTCCCACACCCATCGGCAACCTCGAAGACATTACGCTGCGGGCGCTTCGCGTGCTGAAGGAGGTATCAGTAATACTGGCGGAAGACACGCGAACCAGCCGGAAATTGCTCGATCATTACAATATCGGCACCTCGCTTCGGGCCTTTCACGCTTTCAACGAACATGCAGTGGTAGAGCGCGTGGTCGACGAGTTGGCTTCGGGTGCGGATATGGCGCTGGTATCCGATGCGGGCACGCCCGGTATCAGCGACCCCGGTTTTCTCCTCGTGCGCGCCTGCGTGCGCAGGGGCGTGCGCGTTGAGTGCCTTCCGGGGCCCACGGCGTTCGTTCCGGCATTGGTAGCCAGCGGTTTGCCTTGCGACACATTTTTTTTCGAAGGATTTCTGCCGCACAAAAAAGGGCGCCAGACCCGCCTGAAATACCTGGCCGAACTTCCCCACACGTTCGTGCTGTATGAATCACCGTTCCGGCTGCTGAAATGCCTCGACGAACTCGCGGTTGTGTGCGGCCCGGAGCGCTCCGCCTGCGTGGCTCGTGAACTGAGCAAACGGTTCGAGGAGGTAAAAACCGCTTCACTGGCAGATCTAAAGGAGCATTTTTCCAAAAAAGATGTGAAGGGCGAGATTGTTTTGGTCGTGGGAGGCAAGGGATAAGAGCCTCGCCCGCCGGCAACCCTACTCGTAAGACTTTTCCCTGAGTTTCGACATAACGCTCCGGTACAGAACGGCATTCAGTGCCAGCCAAACAGCCTTCAGTAAAAGAAGGATCCGGTTGTGCTTTTCATCGATTTCGGCGCGCGTGTGTACCCGTATCGCAAAAAGCGGTGACCGAATAAAAAAGCGGGAACAACCAGCCTTTGGTTGCTCCCGCTCATCCGGCTATTGCCGCGTCACTGCCAACTGCCTTTATTTTGCTCCCTTCAAATACTCTTCCACGAGTTGTTTGTAGTACGGCTTCAAGGCCGGCGATACCGTGCGGAATTGCTCGATCTCGGCGCGGCGTTTTTTCAGGTATTCTTCGAGCGCCGGCGGCATTTTGGCCGGTTGCTGTTTGGCGGTTTCCGCTTGCCGTTCGTCGTCCTGTTCGCGTTCGCGTTCCGCTTTTTCGTGTTCGAGGAGCCGGGTCAGAATTTCCTGCTGCCGTTTCAGCATATCATTGTTGAGGCGTTTGTTGACGAGGTCGGTCTCTACCTTGTTCATGCTGTCCTGTATCTCGTCGAGCAATTTGTCGCCTTTACCCTGCTCCTGTTTTTGCTTTTGCATTTCACGAACTGCTTTTCGGAGCGCGGCTTGTTTTGCGGCCATTTTGGCAAATTCCTCGCTGTTGGGCTGACTGCCGCCCTGGCCCGGTGCGCCGCCTTTGGCATTTTTGTCCATTCGTTCTTTCAGATCTTTCATGATCTTGTTGAGGTCTTCCTGGCCCTTGCTGATCTTGTCTTTCGGCTTTTGCCCTTTGCCTTCGCCCTTTCCGTCGCCGGGTTTCTGGCAGGCCTGTGTGCCCGGCATCATGCTGCTCATTTGCTGCTGCATCTGTTCCATCATTTCCGAGAGCAAGAGTGCCAGGTCATTGAGGCCTTTCATGCTGCGTTGCTGGTTCTCGGTAGCGGTGTTGGTGCGGCGTTCTTCCAGTTCCTCCAGGCTGTACTTAATGGAAGATTTTATTTCCGTTACTTTTTCGGTGATGACGCTTTCGATCTGGAAATTACGGCTGGCGAGCGCCTGCAGGCTGTCTTCCACGATTTTGAAGTCGTCCTTTATCTTGTACTGTTCCTGGGCCAGTTCCACATAATGCGGTGTATTTACGGTAGCCGCTGCTATGTCGTTCATGTTTTGCTCCTGTGCGAAAGACAGACCTACAAGGTTTTCGAGCAGCTGGCGCAGGGTTTTGATATCCTCCTGCATCTGTTCCATCTCACCGGCCTGGCTGTTCTGTTTCATTTTGTTGGCCATGTTCTTCATTTTGTTGGCCGCCGATTTCTGCTTTTTGCTCGCTCCTTTTTTCTGTTTCTGGTCCAGGCTTTTTTGCGCGTCCTGCATGTCTTTTTTGGCGTCTTTCATCTCTTCCCGGTTATCCTCTATTTTCTCGGGACGCTTCAGTTCCTCATTTTTCTTGAGCAGTTCTTCCATTTTCTTCTCCAGTTCCTCGAACTTTTTGTTCAGGTCTTCCTGCTCTTTCTGGAGTTGTTCGTCGCCTTTTTTCTCTTCTTCGGTATCGTTGGAAAGTTGATCCTGTTCTTTTGCCAGTTCTTCCAGCTGGTCGATCTGCTGATTTAGCAGGTTTTCCACGTCGAGTTGCTTATAAAGTTCCTGCAGACGGTCGAGTTCCTTGTTCATGTCCTCGGTTTTCATCTGCATTTGCTCCATTTGGTCCAGCATCTGCTCCTTGTTCATTTCCTGCAACAGTTTCTGGATGTCTTCGATGAGCTGTTTCATTTCCGGAGACATGGTGTCCTCGAAGAGTTTTTCCAGTTTTTCCTGTTTTTGCTGCTGCTCTTCGTTCTGCTGGTTAAAATCCTTCTGCTGCTGTTTGTTCTCGTCGAAGTTCTGCTTGGCGTCCTCCATTTGTTTTTGCAGCTGTTTCTGGCGATCCAGCAGTTTCTCCATTTCCTTGCGGGTTTGCCAGTCCAGTTCTTTCTTTTGCAGCACTTTATCGCGCAGTTTTTTCAGCTCCTCTTCCACTTTCCGGCTTTCTTTCAAGGCTTTCTCGAGATCGTTTTTGATCTCGTCGCTGTTTTTCGCCTGTTGTTGCCGGAACTCATCGAGGGTGGGCATGCGGTATTGCATGATGCCGGTCCGCGCGCTTTTGGAGCCGTTTACGCCGTCGTTGTCAAACACTTCAAAGTAGTACGACACTTCGTCGCCCGGTTCAAGATTGAGGTTGCGGACGTCCCAGTTATACTGATATTCGATCTGTTTGCCGGCGGGTTTTTCGATCTTCACGGTATTCAGCGGCATCTGGCCGCCGCCCTTGCCTTTTTTGATCTGGTAATTGAAGGTCAGGTTCTGCAGCCCATAATCGTCGGAGGCGTCGCCGGCAAAAAACGACTGCTTCATGTTGGCGCTGTCCTTGAATTCCTCCACCGAAATTTGCGGGTGCAGATCAGGAATCACGGAGATGGTGTACGCCACCGAATCGGCGCCGGAAAGCAGCGCATTGCGAAGGAAGACCTTGTATGTCTCGTCTTTCAGGGCCCGGCGGCTGAACTGGAAGAGCTCATCGTCAAAACGCTTCGTTTCTACATTCGGGTCATTGCCGAAACGCAGGAGCAGCTGGTCCGTATTCTGGGCATTGAACACCCATCCGATGGTCGTTCCCTGGGGCACCACCATATCGCCCACGTTGGAAAGTTCCTCCGAAGCGCGGCCGATGTATGCGGGAAAATGGAGTTTGGTACTGAATGACAGGATATTCGGTTTTTTCAGCACCTCCAGCGTGTAATCCTTGCTTTCAATTCCGCCCGAATACAGTTTGAATTCCGTATTTTTCTGAACGTTGACAAACTTGTAGGAGAATTCGTTGGCCGCATCTTTTGTCAACCTGTATTGTACGTTGCCAAGGTTGATGAACACTTCATTGGGCAAGGCCGATCCGTCCACTTTCACTTTCAGCTCGAAGTCGGAAAACTGGACGGCTTTCAGGCTGTCAGGGTTGATCAAAAATTTAAACGGCGCGGGTTTTTCAAATTGGGTTGTACTGTTCCACAGGCGTTTGGTGCCTTCGCGAAGGATGTTCGGGGCGCCCAGCAAGAGGAATAACAGCATCATAACCGGCGGCAGGACGTAACGAAGGTATTTGCGGTTCTTGCCCAGGTCGATAGCCGACTGGAAGGGCACCAGTTTTATCTCGTTGCTTTTCTGGTTGATGCTGGCATTGATGAGTTCGGCGTAAATCGCATTGTTCGACTGCTGCTTCAATTGCAGAATATTCAACAGTTTATCTTTTACATCCGTAAAATGCTGACCGATGATCTGCGCTGCCTGCTCGTGGCTGATAACCTTGCCAAGATGGAAATAATGCAGCAGGGGCAGTGCCACCCATTGATAGATCGCCGCAGCGCTCAAGGTCAGAAAGCCCCAGAACATCGCCGTTCGCACCCCTGTTCCGAAGTAAAGGTAATATTCCGCCACATTGAGCAGAATAAAAAGGCCGAGCAAGGAGCCGACCGTGTACAGGGCGCCGCGCAACAGCTGGTTGATATAGAACTTGCGGATAAATCCGTCCAACTTTTCAATAAGCAGGGAATAATTGTCTTTCAGCATATTATGCGGTGTTGTGGTCATTTTTACCCGCCGAAGCCAGGGGCGAAGGCGGGAGCGTCATGAACGCTATATTAAAACAAGAGTCAATCAAAGCCAGTAAAGGTTGTTGGGGGCGGGCAAAATAAACGGATTTTTGGACGAAAAGTTGGGCGTTAACGGTTTTTAACGGAGAAACGACAGTTTATGGACATTGCTGGATTGTTTTATTGCTGGATTGCTCACTGTACCCCAATGAATGCAGGATGAGGCATGAAACAATTCAGCAATAAAGCAATGCAACAATTCAGCAACAACATCACTGTCTGTATTTTTCCTCAAACCGCCGGTACAACTGCTTCTGCTTGTCGTCCAGATTGATCTCCCGGCCCTGAATAAAAGCCGCTGTCACCGTGCAGGTACGCGCGTCGAGCGCGTCGCCTTCGCTGATGAAAAGGGTGGCGTCTTTGCCGGTTTCCAGCGAGCCGCAGGTGGCGTCAATTCCCAGTATTTTAGCGGCATCGAGGGTGATGGCCCCGACGGCTGCTTCTTTCGGAAGGCCGAATCCGACCGCCTGGCCCGCCTCGAACGACAGGTTGCGCTGACGCCATGCGC
>JAKOXM010000543.1 GCA_029781095.1 Bacteroidota bacterium | reverse complement strand
CGACCAGCGATTTGCCGCCGGGGCATACGTCATAAACCGCGGCGACAACCGCCATCTGGCAAACGACCTGGACCGAATCGTACAATCGGCCGCTGCAAAAGCCAACGTACCCCTGCACCCCATATTCACCGGTTTTGCAGGCAGCGGCAACGACCTCGGCTCCGAGGCATTCCAGATGCTGACGCACCCTGAAGTAGCCATCGTGTACAGCGACGATGTTGACGACAATTCCTTCGGGCATACATGGTTCTTTTTCGAACAGGAACTTCACTACCCGGTGTCGCAGGTGCCGCTGGACAAACTTCACAAAGTGAAGCTGAATGATTTTAATACCCTGATCTTTCCGGACGGGTCTTATACGCTTACGGATACGCAACTGAAAATATTGGAAGACTGGGTAAGAAACGGCGGGCGGATCATCGCTTTTCAGGGCGGCGCAAAAGCGTTTGCGGATAAAGACGGTTTCGATCTGAAAATGAAGCCGGAACCCAAAAAAGATTCCACGGAATCGCCCAGACCCTACCGGATGCGCGAGCGGGAAAGCATCAGCGACCAGCTGCCCGGCGCCATCGTGAAAGCGAAGGTAGACAATACCCACCCGCTCGCTTTCGGCCTGCCCGATTACTACTTTTCGTTAAAAACTTCCCCCAGCGCCTTCCAGATGCCGGACAAGGCGACAGCGGCCATATACCTCGAAGACAACTACCAGTCGTACGGGTTCATCGGAAGTCACGTAAAGCCCCAGATCAAAAAAACGCCCATCGCCGAAGCACAAAAAATGGGCGAGGGCCAGGTGATCTATTTCATTGACAACCCCTTGTTCCGCTGCTTTTGGGAACAGGGCAAGATGCTGTTTGCCAATGCGGTGTTTTATTGAAAATGCGATTTGCCGGTAAATTATTGGTAATCGTTGAAACAGGTTTTCCGATGATTTACACCCGATACGGGAAAGACATGGGCCATCAGTGTCACCGTTACATCCCGGAGTGCATTCACCCGCAGGAAAGGCGCGTTCGCCCTGCCAAATGACTGATCCGGAAAGTGATATCTTCGGATTGAATATTCTGAACCATTTTCAGGCATCGGGATTCATTTGAAACGAATGTCATGAAACATTTTATCGCGGCGCTCATTACCTTGCTCATTGTCCTGAATGCTTCGGGGCAATCGGGAAAATGGCAACTGACAGGTAATGTGTACGGTGAAGCGGGCGAAGCACTTGCGGGTGCAACGGTTACGCTCGGCGAAGGCAGGCAGGCATCAACCGACTCCACGGGCGCTTTTTACATGACACTCGACACCCGCAAAGGATCGCTTGTCATCCGGCGTCTGGGCTACTTTCCACAGCGTGTCCGGATCGACTCCCTGGCTTTCACCGGCAGAAAGGCCCATGTGACGATCTTCTTGCTTTCACAGGACATTGCCCTGCCTGAAATTGCCATCTCCGGGCGACCTGTAGAAACGATATACCAGGAAAATAACCGGACAAGCCTTTTCGACTACGGTTTCGCCGGGAAAGACCTGCTTTTGCTGGTACGGGAAAACAAAAAAACTTTTATCCGTCGCACGACTGATGCGGGTGCAGTACTCGCAGAACTTCGTCTGCCGGATGATAACATTACCCTGTTACACCAAAGCTGCATCGGTAATTTCCACGCGGTCGGCGAACAATGGGTCTGGGAACTGGCTTTGAGCGGCCAGCAGCTGGACACTTTCCCCCGGTACCGGGCCGAACAGTTTCATAATTTGGTGGAACCCTGCGTTTTGGTGCAGAATGACCAGTATTTTTTCCGTCGGACCGGGCCCTTCCGTCAGTCGGTGGAATATTTTTACGTCGACACAGTCTCCAACCGCCACTCACTCGCAACCATAACCGACGAGATTGCCGAACAACAATTGCTTCGCAGGTATCGCGGTATTCTGGCTGCCTATATGCGTACCATTCCGGAAATGGACCAGGCCGACATACTGGCGGGTAAAAATCCGCTCGCCGATCCGATGCAGGCTTTAAAACCTGAAAACCTGCTCAAAATGGCCGAGAGCAACGGACTTGTGGCAGCGATCGGCTTTTTTACGCTGCTGGCCAGCGATTCTGTTTATGCGCCTCTTGTCAAAGTAGGAGCGGATATTTACCTCTTCGATCACGTCAATGACAAAATGCTGCGATTCCGGACCATGCCCTGGGAAAAAAAGGAAGTCCCGATTGATTATCATCATGCAGCCGGCTGGGACAAACAGCTGCTGGTCGATGCGGCGCTCAACCGGGTGTATGGCCGTTTTTCGGAAAAAAAAGGTCTGGTGCTAAAGGAAATCGACCTGACCACCGGTGCTATCAGCAAGGAATATGCGCCCGAAATTGCCCCTTATCTGAGCGACCACTTCAAAGTCCGGAACGGTTATCTGTACCTGATCGGTCAGCCCGATGTGAATGTGCCGAACCGGCGGCTTTACAAGATCAACCTGTTCGGGTTCAGCCGGTAACCGGACACTTCTAGACGCTTATCCGCCTTGGAAAAGTCAGGGTAAAACTGCTGCCTTTTCCCGGTTCGCTTTTTACATCTACAAGCCCTTTGTGGGCGGTCATGATGGCCTTGACGTAGCTCAGGCCAAGGCCGAAGCCTTTTACGTCGTGAATATTGCCCGTGTGCACGCGATAAAATTTATCGAAAATGTGCTTGCGTGCCTCCTTGCTGATGCCGATGCCTTTGTCGCTTACTTCAATTTCAACGCCCATCGGCACATCGCGCGTGGAGATGGTGATCTCGGGTTTGTCGAGGCTGTATTTGTTGGCATTGTCGAGCAGGTTATGGATGATGCTTGCGATGTGCGTCGAGTCGCCTTCAATGACCGGCTTTGTTGCCTGCAGGTCGACTTGCAGAACACCTTCCCGTTTTTCCACCTGAAGGCTGAAATTGTCCACAGCCTGCTGGATCATTTCATGCAGGTTGAGCTCGTCGAGGCTGAGTTGAAAGTCTCTTTTGTCGATCAGGGCCATTTGCAGTACGCGTTCCACCTGGCTGTTCATGCGCCGGTTTTCCTGCCGTATGATGTCCACAAAACGTTTGATCTTGTCGGGGTGACTCATGATCATCGGGCTGCCGATGCTGTCGGCCGCAAGGCTGATGGTGGCAATGGGTGTTTTAAACTCGTGGGTCATGTTGTTGATGAAGTCGTTCTTCATCTCGGAGAGTTGTTTCTGGCGATAGATTACCTGGATGGTGTACCAGAAACAAAAAAGGATGATCCCCGTAAATATGATCGACATAACGAGCGCTTTCAGCACGGAGCCCAGCACCAGGCTGGTCCGGTTCGGGAAATAGAGCGACAGGTAACCCGGCGATTCCACATCCTGCGTAAAAAGCGCGACCTTGTACGGTGAATTATACAGCGTGGGCGCACCGCCCTGGGTAATCTGGGGGCCGCTATCTTCCACCACAAAGTGGTCATTTACAATAACATAACTATTTCTGGCTTTGGAATAAACCCCGTACTGGTACGTAGCCTTGATGCCACGGCTGGAGGTCTCGTCCTGCACCGACTTCGCCAGCACATCGAGTTGTATTCGCTCCGCCAGGGGCTTGGAATCAAACAACTGAAGCACTTTCATGGACTCCCACATCGTTATTTTATCCTGAAACGACTGGCCGTCGCCACTCGGATTGGGCAGGCCTTCTGCGTTGCCGTGACTCTGCGCGGAATAGCCGTTTTCCATGGATTGGGAAGCCCGTCGGGCGTTGCCTGCTTCCCCGCGCGATTTGTTTATGGCTTCTACTGTCTCGAAGTATTGTAACTTTCCGGCAACGCGGTTGAGCGCGGCAAACACGTTTTTGTCAAACTGCTCCTCGTTGAGCCGGATGTTCCAGTCGATCCAGTAGATCTGCAGACAAATGATCCCGATCAGAGCACCGGTCATCAGGCCAATAATGAGGCGTATTCGCTGGGCATTCATATATTACTTACAGTTGCGGGCGGTTCTGTTAATGGGCCGGGAATCGGTTCGCAGATGGCAAAGGACAACAGATTAATTGTAAAACCTTTCGTTAAACGCTCTTTTGGGTAAAAATATGTCGTTTGATCGCTTTCTGCCGATGGTTTAACCTCGGCTTAACGACATTCTACCGATATTTCGCAGCGCCGGGCCGGCCGGCCTGCAAAATTCGGGATGAACCGGCTTTCCGGTTTTTAAAACAACCGTATCGTGAACTGGCCAACCGCACTGGATACTTTTCGTGCATATATGTTGCTCGAACGTTCGCTCAGCCCGAATACCATCGAGGCTTACCTGAACGACGTCCAGAAATTTATTCGGTACCTCGAGATCGAAAACAATCTTTCCTCACCGCTTCAGATCGGCCGGGACGACCTCGAAAAATTCATCCTGTGGGTCAACCGCCTGGGGCTCGAAGCCAATTCACAGGCCCGGCTGATCTCCGGACTCCGCGCTTTTTACAAATTTCTGCTTGTGGAAGACCTGATTGACGACGACCCGACCGAACTGCTCGAAGGGCCGCGCCTGCGCCGAAAAGTGCCCGAAGTGCTTTCCATCCACGAGATACAGACGATGCTCGGCGTGGTCGATTTATCCGATCCGCTGGGTGCGCGCAACCGCGCCATTCTGGAGGTATTGTACGCCTGCGGCCTCCGGGTAAGTGAACTGGTGAACCTGAAGATCACCAACCTTTTTCTCGAAGCCGGTTTTATCAAAGTTGTCGGTAAAAATGACAAGGAGCGGCTCGTACCCATCGGCGGAGAAGCCGTCAAATACCTCGGAACTTACCTGGAACACATACGGAGCCGCCAGGAGAAAATCAGGCCCGGCCACGAAAACGTCGTATTCCTCAACCGAAACGGCGCTCGCCTGACACGCGTGATGGTGTTCTATATCATAAAAGAACTCGCTGAAAAAGCGGGCGTTTCGAAAAAAATCAGTCCGCATACCTTCCGGCATTCTTTCGCAACCCACCTTGTAGAGGGCGGCGCCGATCTCAAAGCCGTGCAGGACATGCTGGGCCACGAAAGCATCACAACCACGGAAATTTACACACACCTCGATACGGAGTACCTCAAGGAGACCATCTACCTTTACCATCCCAGATTAAAAATGTAGATGTTTCGGCTGCACATTGAACGGGCTGCCGTAAAATGACTTTCAATAACCATTTAACACATGCAATACTGGCTTGTAAAATCCGAACCCGACGTGTATGGTTTCGATCAACTCCTGAAAGACGGCCGCACGCGCTGGGATGGCGTGCGCAATTACCAGGCGCGCAACAACCTCCGCGCCATGAAGACCGGAGACCTGTGTTTGTTCTATCATTCCAATATCGGCCTTGAAGTCGTGGGAATCGCCCGCGTGGCAAGGGAGCATTACCCCGATCCGACAGCCGAAAAAGGCGACTGGTCGGCGGTTGAACTTGAACCGCTGAAACCATTGGCCAGACCGGTTCCTTTGGCTGAAATCAAAAATAACCCTGCCCTGCAACAACTCGGCCTGGTGCGAAATGGCCGTTTGTCGGTAATGCCCGTGAGCTTCGACGAATTTTCCGCACTTCTCAGTCTTGGAAGTACGGAACTTTGACGGCAGTGGCAGCAGCAGGCAGTACAAAAAAGGTTATCTTAACCTGAAATTACTCATGCAAGGTGCATCTGCCATTTAAAACTTCTTAAACATGATATTTTTCAATTCCGGCGGTGGTCGTTTTGCTACCCGGTTTTCAGGCGGCGGCGGTTTTGGCTGTCTGATATTCGGCATTCTGGGACTCGTTGCCGCTTATTATATTCTGAAAGGATTTTTTATTGTGCTTTACTGGGCTGCACCCGCCCTGTTTGTGCTGGCGCTCATCATCAACTGGCGGGCTGTGACCGACACGCTGAAAGACTGGTTTAAGACACTGGAAAGCAATCCGGTAAGCGGCCTTCTAACCGCCGCAATTGCAGTTCTGGCATTTCCGGTCTTTGCGCTTTATTTGTTTATAAAGGCTTTGGGCTACCGCAAAATCGAACAAATGCGCCGTGAGTCCGGCGGCGCGTTCGGAGGTCCCGACGAAGGCGAATTTGCAGAATTTGAGGAACTGGAAAGCCACCCGAAAGGGGAAGATCGGGACGAAGATGCACTGGAGCCGCCCGAACTGCCGGAACAGCAGAAGTCTTCGGACGCGAAAAAGCCCGGCAACCCGTACGATCAGTTTTTCGGCACTTAAAGCATTTCAGGGTTTTTTACCAAGCCGTTCCAGTCGTTTTTCAATTTTTTCCAGCAGCTCAATCTGGAGTTGCTGTATTTCGCACAGGTGCTTGTATTGCTCCTCCAGCGACAAATCAAGCTTTTGATGCAGGTGGCGGATCTCAATTTCGGATTTCAGGTTAATCACGTAATCATTCTCCGCTCTTTTGCGGTCCTTCACCTCCTGCCGGTTCTGACTCATCATTATGACGGGGGCCTGAATAGCCGCGAGACAGGAAAGGATCAGGTTGAGAAAAATAAACGGGTATGGGTCGAAAGCGTGCTGCGCCAGAAAAAGAGTGTTGATACAAACCCAGCCCAAAAGCACAACGGAAAAAATGATGATAAACGTCCAGCTGCCGCCGAATTCAGCCACCTTGTCGGCCAGCCTTTCACCATAGGTGCCCTTATCCTGGGATTGCTCCGTAATGATGGTCTGGGTAATCAACTCCTCTTCCTGAAGGGCATTTTTGACAATTTCATGCAGTTTTCTGAACTGTTCGTTCTCCTGGTTCATCAACCCCTTGACGTACTGGTTTTGTTTTTTCATGGCAACGGAGACGGGTTTATGGTTTGCAGTACTCTGAAACCGGTGTTTTGCAGTAAGGCACAAATCACTTTTGTTTGCTTATCTTTTGTTTTTTCCCCAATGATTCGCGCAGGTGTATAACGTTGGAAATGATCAGAATATTAAAGAAAAAAGACAATAACACTTCTGTTGAAACGAATATCCGGGCGCTGGTGGAAACTGGAAAAATATCGCCGAATCCAACGGTGGTAAAGGTTGCTATGCTGAAATAAATGAAGGCAATAAATTCCCCGGCGATGGTTTTTTCCTCACCCATTCCATGAAATGCCAGCCCGTCAATCCGGTACAGGCAGTAAAAATCGGCTGCATAGGACAGGATGATCAGCAGAACGTTATAGATGATAAAAGAAAAAAATTCGTGGTAAAAAAACTCCGTTTCAAGCGATTTTTTGATCCTGGAAAAGGTCACATAGATGAAATATGCCGATTTGCACAGACAAAGCAGAAACAATACCACCTCGTTGAAATCGGGTGATACCTTCTCGTAATAATCCAGTAAAAAAATAATTGCTCCGACGAGAATTACGACAAGGGGCTGGAGCACGTATTTCAGCATATCCGGTAAATTAATTCATGCGCCTGACCCGGGGTGGTTATGGTTTATACTCCGCCACAGCGATTTTCGAATCCGCCGTGCCATAGTACAGCAACCAGCGGTCATTGTGCCACACCATTCCTTCGAGGAAGCAGACGTTGTTGACCTGCCCGGTCATCTCATACGGTCGGTCGGGATGCATCAGGCTGTTTTTTGCACGCCCGATCAGTCTGGCCGGCCGGTCGCTGGAAAACAGTGCCTGGCCGACGGAATAGGTCATGTCCGGGAGGGTCTTGTCCCCGTTTTTGGCGTTGTTGGCGCTGTTGTAAAGCAGCAGGATACCTTCCTTGCGCAGCAGGGCATAAGGTCCCGGCTCTACCAGTTTGCTGTCGAAAGAACCGGCGCGCGGGCTCAGCACCGGCAGCAGGTTGCCTTTTTTGTCTTCCAGCGGCGCCCATGTGACAAGATCGTCGGAAGTAGCCATGTACAGGTCCGAATCGCCCCAGTACATGTGGTATTTGCCTCTTATTTTTCTCGCAATGAGCTCGCCTTTATCGAGTTCGCAAACAATCGCTCCGGATTTCGAAAAGCGGTCGCGGTATTTGACGTCGGTCAGCACGAGGCCGTGTTTTTCCCAGGTGAGCAGGTCGCGCGAGGAGGCGATGCAAAGGCGGGCGGTTTTTCCGTCGTAAGCCGTATAAGTCATCACGTACAGGCCGTCATCGCGTTTCACCACCCGCGGATCCTCGCAGCCGCCTTCCCATTCAAATGTTTTCATGGGCCCGTTGTCGGGGTATAGCACCGGGATGGAATTTTTCCGGAATTCAAGCCCGTTGCGGCTTCTTGCCAGACCGATGCGCGAGGTGCCCGCGTATTTTCCAATCTTGTCCTCGGCGCGGTAAAGCAGCCAGACCCAGCCGTCTTTTACCACCGCAGCGGGGTTGAATACGTCTTTTTCTTCCCAGCGAATATTTTTCTTGTTGATCGGGCAAAAAAACTGCGCATCACCGTCCGGTTCAAGTATCGGGTTGTAGTCATCCAGTTTTTTGACGGACGGAAATGCCCAGATGCTTTCATCGAGCGTTTTTTTGCCGCCTGAACAAGCGGCGAGAAGTGTAAAGCAGGTAAATAAAATCAAGTGTTTCATAATACAAAGCAAAGCCGTTTTATAAGGTATCCGCTACAGGCAAACTATGCCTCTTTTATTTTGTATCCCTGCATCACATAGAACACGACGTAGGAAAAGCAGGCAAAAGGTACCAGGAGAGCCATTTTCATGCCGCCCGTCTGCGACAACAGGCCTGCGATTGGCGGCAAAACGGCGCCGCCTACGATGGCCATGATCACGAGCGAGGAAGCCAGTTTGCTTTCGGCAGGAGGCAAACCCTTTGTGGCCAGCGCGAAAATGGTCGGAAACATGATACTCTGGCAAAAATAAGTCAGCATAATGCAAATGATACCCGGCAATCCGCCTGTAGCAAATGCCAGAGCAACCAGCACAACCGCAGCCACGCAATACCATGACAATACTTTCCGCGCCTCCATCCTGCTCATCAGGAAAGTGCCCAGAAACCGGCCGAACATAAAGAGAACCAGCGCGAACGAAGCATGAAATCCCGCGATTTGGTCGGGGGTCATGCCGTCGGTCACACGATACAGGGTATTGACAAAACCCACATGCTCATTTCTGGCAAAATCAATTTTGAAATCGACAAAATATCCCCAAAGCGTAGCCTGGGCGCCCACGTTTGCAAATTGCGCCAAAACCCCGAGGGACAGGTGTTTGTATTTACCCAGGAGGCTGAAAATACTCACTTTGCCTTCCGCCAGTTCCTCTTCGCGGCCTACCTCCGGCATTTTGGTGAAAGCAAACAAAACGGCTACTGCCGCCACGATCACAGCCACGGTGAGGTATGGCCCCTGTACGGAAAGCGCTTCCTGCACCCTTGCCGCATCGATCTGTTCGGGGCTCATGGTTGCCAGTATCTCCTTTGTGTATTCCTTTTTGGAAAAGATGAAAAGGCTGCCGATGATGGGCCCCAGAATGATGCTGATCCCGTTGAACGACTGGGCAAAATTGATGCGCCACTCTGCGTCTTTCTTATCGCCCAGAACGGTCACATAGAGGTTGGCAGCCGTTTCCAGAAAAGCGAGGCCGGACGCGATGGTAAACAGGGCAAACAGGAAAAATGCATAAACCCGGATGCCTGCGGCCGGGTAAAACAGCAGCGCACCGCCGGCATACAGCAACAGACCGGCCAGAATGCCGCGCTTGTAGCCCCATTTTCGCATAAAAATGCCGGCCGGAATGGCCATCACGAAATAGCCGAAATAAAAGGCGGAATCGACAATGCCCGCCTGCCAGCGTTTCAGGTCGAGTGCAAACTGGAAGTGCCGGATCAGCGAACCATTAAGGCTGTTGGCAATGCCCCACAGGAAAAAGAGGCTGCAAACAAGGGCGAATGGCAGGATGTAGGGGTTGCGGGAACTGGAAGTTGAATTCATGGATGGGTGGAAGATGTTATTCAGGGGGCAAGTTTAGGAAAAGATTACCGCCAGTTGCCGTAGTTTTTCTTCTTTTGTCGGACCAAATTTTACCGGACTATCATGAACAACCATTCAACACAGAAAAAAGCCATCGTCGTGGGGGCCGGCCTGGTCGGCTCGCTGTGGGCGGTATTCCTCGCCCGGCGCGGCTACCAGGTAGAAATTTACGAGCGCCGCTCCGATATGCGGACCGCCGGCTACACAGGCGGCCGTTCCATCAACCTCGCCATGAGCGAACGCGGCTGGAAAGCCGTGGAAAAAGCCGGCATCCGTGAAAAAATTGAAAAAGTGGCCATCCCGATGCCGGGCCGCATGATGCACTCTGCATCGGGAGAACTGACGTTCCAGCCCTACGGGAAAGCGGGCGAGGCGATTTATTCCGTATCGCGCGGGGGACTCAACCTCGAACTCCTGAACATTGCCGGAGAATTCCCGAACGTGCAGTTTTTCTTCGATCACCGCTGCGCCGATGTCGACCTGGAACATCCGCGCATCACTTTTGAAGACCTGAAAACCAACGCATTCAAAACCGTCGACGCTCCGCTGATCTTTGCCGCCGACGGCGCATTCAGCGCGGTGCGCTATGCCATTCAGAAAACCGACCGTTTCAATTACACGCAATTTTACCTCGAGCACGGCTACAAGGAACTGTCCATACCGCCAGGCCCAGACGGAAGCCACCGTCTCGATCCATCGGCCCTGCATATCTGGCCCCGCGGCAATTTCATGCTGATCGCCCTGCCCAACGCCGACGGCAGCTTTACCTGTACCCTGTTCCTGCCTTTTGAAGGTGAAGTTTCGTTTGAAAAACTGACGGACAACGCAGCGGTTACCGCGTTTTTTCAGCGGTATTTTTCCGACGCCCTGGCGCAAATGCCCACCCTGCTGGAAGATTTCAACACAAACCCGACCTCTTCGCTGATCACGGTGAAATGCGCGCCGTGGCAGTGGCAAAACCGCATCCTGCTCATCGGCGATGCCGCTCATGCCATCGTGCCGTTTTACGGCCAGGGTATGAACGCGGGTTTTGAAGACTGCACCATTCTGGATGCGATGCACGACGATTTGGGCGGCGACTGGTCGAAGATCATTCCACAGTTTGCGCAGCAACGCAAGGCCGACGGCGACGCCATTGCCGAACTGGCGCAGCGCAATTTTATTGAAATGCGCGACCTCGTAGCCGATCCGAAGTTTCTCCTGCGCAAAAAAATTGCCGCCCATCTGCATGAGCGGCACCCGGACTTTTTGCCCGTATATTCCATGGTAACCTTCAGCAATACACCCTATCACGTTGCACTCCGGGAAGAAGACGAGCAAAATCGTCTTTTCGGACAAATCCTCGGCCTGGAAAATATCGAACAGGCATGGACCGGAGATGCGGTTGAGCAGGTTTTCAACCGCTGGAAGCAGGGAGGGAAGTGATGAACTATGAGTGATGAGTGATGAACGATGAAAATGCCTGAACGCCGGTTTATTGGCATAATAAATTCAAAATCAATTAGTTATACTCCAATCTTTACATTTGACGTCAATCACTAAAAATCTCATCACTCATCATTTATCGTTCATCACTCATCGATTATCGTTCATCACTTATCGTTCATCACTTATCGTTCATCACTCATCAATTGCTCTCGCTGATCTGAAAATTATCGTTTTTGTTCAGGCTGTGTCCCGTTATTTTCCTGTAAAGGTCCAGGTATTTGGCGTGCAGGTCGGCAGATTGTTTTTTGCCGTTGACGATCAGTTTATCACCCGAAAGTTTAAAGGAATAGTTCCCGGGATCGGATATCAGGCCGTCGTTTTGCATTTCGTTTTTAAAGGCTGAACTAACCGAACCGGTCCTTGCCTGTTCTTCCTGAGCGCGGCGCATTTCGTACATGGCCTCTGCCTGGTGTTTGCGGGCATCTTCCATCGCTATCCGTTGTTCCTGTTGAGC
>JAKOXM010000528.1 GCA_029781095.1 Bacteroidota bacterium | reverse complement strand
AGCGCCTTGCCATATGCCACATACAGGGAATCGGTAGATATGGTATCCCTGCTGATCCGAAATGAAAATTTACGCGGCTGGCCATCCGGCACCGAAATCCGGGACATGATTCGGTCCACTCCCGCAGGCGCACCGGGAAGTTTCAAACTATCGTCGGAGGCAATAAATATCTGCACCTGATCAAAGTGGACGGAGTCGGGGAAACGCTGTTTCTCCCTGGCATCGAGAGATATAATGGCCTGAGCATCCTGCCGGTATTTCCAGTGGCTGAAATCAGGCGGCCCCGGCATACGCGGTAATGCCAAATCTTCAGGTGACAGATTATTGCGAACCATGCTCCGGTGAACCAGTGAATCCTGAAGGCTCATGACCGTTTGCTGAAACAGGTAATTGGCTTCCTGCTGCAGCGATCCTTTTTGTTCACGCCACACCTTGTCCAGCCAGAATGCCTGAAACAGCGCCAGCAGAACCAGGCTGCTGAAAATGAGCCACAAAAAGCGATACCGTTTTTGAAAAAGTAGCATGGTCGTGCAAAAATACCGGAATTCGAATGGCGACAGCGAAACGATTAACCTTAATTAACCTAATATCAAGGTCGTTTAACCTCACTGCGCAGGCAGGGCATCTACTTTTGCCCTGTCCTCCGGCCCAAACGGATAAACACTTCTTATCTGAAAATACAACGTCAATTAAGTTATGAAAATCAACACTTTACTGCTTGTTATTGCCACTCTGTGGTGCGGTTTCGCTTCTGCCCAGAACAGCGAAGGAATTATCCAGTTTGAAGAAAAGGTCAACATGCACCGCTCCCTGCCTCCCGAAGCGGCAGATATGAAAGCCATGATCCCGGAATTCAGAACCCAGAAAAGCGAACTGCTTTTCAACGCCACCGAAAGCCTTTACCGCAACGTGGAAGAAGAAGAGGACGACGACGAGGTCGGCGGCGGCGGCATTAACATACGCATGCAACGCCCGGAAGCAATTTATTACAGGAACCTCGCCGCCATGCGCAAGGTAAATTCGCAGGAATTTTTCGGGAAAAAATACCTCGTGGAAGACACCATCACCGCAGGCAACTGGAAAGTGACTGCTGAATCGAAACAGATACTCGGTTACAACTGCCTGAAAGCAACAACATCCGACACCACCCGCAAGCGGGAAATCGTCGCCTGGTTTACGGACGCTTTGCCGCTTGCCGCGGGCCCCGCGCAATTCGGACAACTACCGGGTATGATCCTCCAGATCGATATCAACGACGGCGAGATCGTGATGACTGCCCAGAAAGTAGAGTTTAAAAAACTGAAAAAGGACGATCTCGTCGCTCCGACGAAAGGAGAAAAAATCACCGAGGCCGAATTCCAGAAGATCGTGGCCGATCGCATGCGCGAAAACGGCGGCAGGCAAATGCGGATAATTCGAAATTAGTCACTTTTGCCTGAAAATCAATGCTTTGTCAAAGGATTCGCCCGGCTGTTGCCAACGCCATTGATTTAGTCCTTACTTTTTTCCCGTATCAGGCTTCTTCTTTCCGGCTTTTTCGATCACCAGCCCGATGGATTGTATGCCTTCAATGGAATCGCGCCGCATAAACTGTTCGAGCGTTATGACGTATTCGCCGGGCGTGTTGAAATAGGCATTGTCCTGGAGAACGCTGCGCACATGACAGTCGCCTCCCGAGCATTTGCCCGTGGAAGCGCCCTGCGAGTCGAACAAATCGAAAGAACGCGTTTTGCCCAATCGTTTCCCGTCGGGGAAAAGCGTGCGAAGTTTCAGGTAAAGGTTCTGGTTGGGAAATACGTCGGCATGTGCGAATTCGACATACATGTTATACAGTTCGCTCGTATCCGTCACCGTGAACGTAAAATTGAGCGTATCGCGGTAGGTCCAGATCCCGCCGGGAATGGTTTTTTCTTCCTGAAAAAGTATCTTTTGCTCACAGGATGCAAAGGATATGGTCAGCAGAAACATGCAAATCAATCGAAACGGCATAAAAAATGGTGGTGATGGGTTATGGGTGACAGGCGATACATTTTTAATTGGAAATCAACATCTTGCAAAAAATCTGTCACCCATTTGTTGCCAATGTCAAAAAGCATGATGGACGTCAAAACAATAGAATCTACCTCGCCGGGATGCATCAGATCAACCCCGGATATAGGCGACAAGGTCGGGGTATTTTTTGACTAAAACGACCGCCGCTGCTTTCGAAACCCGCACGCCGTCGATGTAGGCGACCACTGCGGAATCGGTAAATCCCTGTTTTTTCAACTCGTTGCGCAACTGGACCGCCTTGTCGTATTGTTTCAACATGCCCGCTGTATACTGGTACGCGCCGGAAGCGGGCCTGCTTTCGATCATGATGTCGCTGAACATCGCCAGGGCATCATTTGTGAGGATCTGACGGGTCGTGACCACTTCTACGCGATACGACAGCCCCGCGTTATTTTCCTCAAAGTTTTTTGCCCCGAAAGCCGCCATTAATTCGGATACGGGCGGCCGTTCCACCCGCACATCCACCGGAAGTTTGTCGCCCGGCATAGCCATGCTGATCTCGATCCGGCGGTTCATCTTCTGGCCGGCCGGATTGGGTGCAGCGTTCAGAATATTGCGCGCCACGGGGTAGTTGGGCCCGCAACTCAGCAGTTGGATCGAAGTGGCGGGCACGCCGCGTTCTGTGAGCAAATTGCCCACCATTTCTGCTCGCTTGATGCCGTAATAAAGGTCAAACTTGGCCGGGCCGGTTTCGTCGGTGTGCGCAGTGACCAGCACAGTAGCCTTCGGATATTGGCGTGCCAGGGCGGCGGCATCTTCCACGATCTTGCGGTTTTCAGGCGTCAGCACCGTTTTGTCGTCGTCGTATAACAACACCGGAATGACAGCCTGTTTCGCCTCGCCGGCGTTTTTTTGAGCGGCGGCTTTCCCCACATCCGCAAAAAGGCGGGGCTGACTGACATGGTCCTGTTCGCTCTGCTCCTCCTTAAAATAGGCTATAAACAGGTCGCGTTCGCCGTAACCGGTCAGACGGTCAGAAGAGAAAAACGCGGTGCGGCCATCGGCGGCGAGGCTGAAATACGCGTCGTCGCCCGGCGAATTGACGGGTGTTCCTGCGTTGACAGGCGCCTGCCAGGCCTGTTTTTCGTCTTCATATACACTTTTAAAAATATCCAGACCGCCCATGCTTTCCGTGCGGTTGCTGCTGAAATACAGCGTCCGCCCGTCGCGTGCGAGGAACGGGCTTACTTCGTCGTAGGGTGAATTGATCGCCGCTCCCAGATTTTGTGGCTCCGACCAGGCCGTATCGGCAAAGGTGGTGATATAGAGATCGAGTCCGCCCTGTCCGCCGGCACGCCGGCTGGCAAAGATCAGCGTGGAGTCGTTGAAAAAGTATGGATAACAATCACCGTCTTCGGGCTTCATCGGGCTTTGGAAACCGGGGGGCATGATCGCATATTCGTCTTTCCGGTCGGCAGTGTCGGCGAATATCTCGCCACTGTAGAGGGTGAATCCGCGAAAAAAATACAGTACCGAGCCTGTGGCGTCGAAACCGAGGGCGACTTCGTAGCGGGGGGTGTTGAGCAGGCTGCCAAGCTGCTTTGCCGTTTCCCAGCCGCTGATGCTCTGATTGGTGAAAAACATATCGCTGCACCAGTGCCCGGAATCGGGATCATCGAGCCCCTCGTCGTTGCGCCGGCCACCGGAACAGCCTTCGCGGGCTGCGGAAAAATACAGCCGGTTGGGGTGATTGTGCGAGAGAAGGGGGGCAAATTCGTCACCGGAGGTATTGACCCGATCACCCAGGTTTTCCACCAGCGCCACGTTGTCGTTTGGCCGGATGCCCATGCCGCTCACGCAGCGCCTGATCTGGTCGGCAACACC
>JAKOXM010000672.1 GCA_029781095.1 Bacteroidota bacterium | reverse complement strand
TTTTAACCGCAGGAACGAACCAGTTGATCACCCCGGACCTGCTGTTGGTGGAAGACGGAAACAATACGCACGACCAACTCATATACACGCTGGTGACGGTGCCGCAAAACGGCTTTCTGGAAAGAAGCGGCTTCGGCGCCCTGCATCCCGGCGATCAATTCAGGCAAGCGAATATCGACGCGGGGAACATCCGCTTTTTCGATTACGGCTCTTCTGCCAAGGAGGACGGCTTCCGTTTTACGGTGACGGACGGAGAAGGAGGCTTTCTGGGTACGCCGAAATTCATCATTCAGCCGCAGGGTGTCGGCACGCACGAAATTTCAGGGAATCAGGCGCTGACATTCAACTTGTTCCCCAACCCGGCCGGCGACTTTGTATGGCTCACGGTGGACCGGCAGGCACAAACGACCATGCTGGTCAGCGTATTCAATACCGCAGGGCAGATGGTTATGACAACGACACTCCTCCCGGGCGCAGAACGCCTGCAGATAAATACCGCCGGTCTGCCGAAAGGCATGTACGCCGTACGCCTGCAAAGCGAATCGGGAACGGGTGTGAAAAAACTGGTGTTGAAGTAAAAAAGGCAGACAGCATCAGTGGCAGCAACACTCCCACTGATGCTGTTTACTCTGAATTGTCAAAGTTCTCCTGCCAGAAGTCGCAGTTGTATTTCCGCTGATTTCAGGTTGTACTGCACGAGGTTGCGGCGGGTCAGGGCCTGTTCGAGGCTGTTTTGTGCGGTTTGCACTTCCAAAGCGTTGGTTTGCCCAAGCCGGAAGCGTTCCGTGCTGACGTTGAGGTTCTCCCGGGCATTTTTCACATTCTCTTCTTCCAGACCGAGAACCTGCTGCTGGGTTTTGTAGAAACTGAGCTGGTTGTCCACTTCAGCCTGCACGGCAATGCGCTGGGCATCCACGCGCAGGCCTGCCTGCCGGGCCTGTACCTGCGCCACTTCGACCTGGCGCCTGAGGTTGCCTCCGGTGTATAACGGTATCACGAGTCCTGCTCCAACAGTCAGCCCTGCCTGCGTATTGCTGAGCTGGAAGCCGGAACCATTGTCCGATCGCAGGGCATTGAATTGGCCGATACCGGTGATCCGGGGTTTGTTGAGCGTACGGTTCTCATCTACGACCAGCGCAGCCACATCGGCACTTTTTTGCAGCGACACGATTGCCGGATTTTGCGTCAATATCTTCTCCAACAGTGTATTGCGATCGGGAGCGTATACGTTGACGATGTTTTCATCGACGTCAAAAAGCGTTTCGGGCGGACGCACAATGAGCCTGTTGAGTGTGCGCTTGGCTGCATCGGTGGTCGTTTGCTGATTGAGCAGGTCGGCACGGCGCTGGTTGAGGTCGATGCGGGCCTGCAGCGCGTCTGTTTGCGCGGCAAAACCCGCAGCAAGGCGTGCTTCGGCTATGCGAAGGCGTTCTTCATTCAGGGTGATGACTTCGGCGATGGCGCGTTCCTGCAGGCGGCTGCGTACGATCTCGTAATAGGCGCCCAGCACGGTTGCAGTGGTGTTTTGCACGGCATTTTGCAGATTCAAATTGCCCAGGCTTTCGACCTCTTCGAGGCGTTTTTTTGCAATAAACATCCGCCGGCCGTCGAACAGCGTCCAGCTGAGTTGCACACCGGCATTGGCTGTATTGAATGGCGCGCCGAAATCCTTGAATTCTGTGCCGTTGGCCAGTTTCTGCTGGAAGGAACTCAGGGTGAAATTTTCATTGGCTACCAGATTCACGACGGGTAACATGCCCGCATTGGCCTTGATATTGTTCAATCGGGCGATATCGGCGTCTGCCCTGCTCAGACGAATATCGTAATTGTTCTCCAGCGCCAGGCGTACGGCTTCTTCGGGGCTGAGCACGGCGGAGGCGGAGGAAGAATTGGCGATTTGGCTGTATGCGGTATAAAACAGCAAAACCCCGAAAAGCGGGAGGATGTATTTTTTCATGCGATAAAATTAATCCGGTTAAATGCCAATTACAGTACTTCCGCCTCGTGCTCTTTCAGCGCTTTCTCCGACGGGTCTTCCCACGGCACGTTGGTTCGCTTTTTACCACTCAGGAAAATATACATCGCCGGAATGACGAACAAGGTGAGCATTAGCGAGAACAGCAGCCCGCCGACCACAACCACGCCCAGCGGGATGCGGCTCGTGGCTGCCGCGCCGAGCGCCAGCGCAATCGGCAAAGCGCCAAGCGCTGTGGCGAGCGTGGTCATCAGGATGGGGCGCAGGCGTGCCTGCGCTGCTTCCTGCACCGCTTCGCGTTTGGTGAGCCCTCGCCCGGAGCGCATTTTCTGGTTGGCAAATTCGACGATCAGGATGCCGTTTTTGGTCACAAGCCCGATGAGCATGATCATGCCGATCTGTGAAAAGATATTCACGGTGTTGTGCGTAAGAGCCAGCGTCAGGTAGGCGCCGGCGATGGCCAGCGGCACGGTGATCATAATGATGAACGGATCGCGGAAACTTTCAAATTGCGCCGCCAGAATGAGGTAGATCAGCCCCAGTGCGAGGAAAAAAGCGAAAGCGGTATTGCCGCTGCTCTCGCGAAAATCGCGCGAAGGTCCGCTCAGGTCGGTCTCAAAAGTATCGTCGAGCAGACGCTTCGAGATGGCTTCCATGGCTTCGATACCTTCGCCGAGTGTTTTGCCGGGCGCCAGCGATGCGCTTATCGTGGCTGCTTTGTAGCGGTTGTAATGGTACAAAATGGGCGGATTGCTCGTTTCCGTGAAATGGACGATGTTGTCGAGCTGGATCATCTCGCCGCGGTTGTTGCGCACGTACAGGGACGCCAGGTCAACAGGTTCGTCGCGGTCGGCGCGATCTACCTGCCCGATCACCTGGTACTGTTTGCCGTTCATCAGGAAGTAGCCGAAGCGGCGACCCGAAAGGGCTAGTTGCACCGTCTGGCTGATATCGAGCACGCTTACGCCGAGTTCCGCCGCTTTCAGGCGGTCTATTTCGATCTGTATCTCGGGCTTGTTGAATTTCAGGTTGACATCCACATTCCCGAACGTGGGATCTTTCCGGGCCTCTTCGAGGAATTTCGGAACCACCTCTTCCATTTTG
>JAKOXM010000664.1 GCA_029781095.1 Bacteroidota bacterium | reverse complement strand
ACGTGATTTAGGTCTACCCGGCCGATAACATCAGGGAAGTGGAATGGGGCGGTCCCGGCACGGACATCATTGACCTGGCCAATATTTCTACCGTGGCTCCCGCCAACTTGGATTTCAATGGCAAAGCCAATACGAAGGTTATTGTTTTTGCCTCGCCTGGTGTTGTCACGAAGCGAAACACACACTATACCTGCGTCTCGTAAAAATGCTCTGCAAACCCGAACCTGCGTTCCGGGGCACGACTTTCCAAATGATGAAAATCCGTTGGCTTTAAGCCGGTAAAGTCTTTGTAGTCCCGCACGAGGTGTTGATAATCATAATAATTACAATCAAAGGCGATAGTCTGCCAATTGCGGTGTGGGTTCAGGTTTTTTTCCCGGAAAGCCCGATCGAACCGAACCAGCCGGGCAAACAGCTTGGGGTTCACACCCGTCCGTTCCAGAAATTTCCGTTCGAATTGTTTGGCGCTCAAAAACGATTTTTTAGCCAGGGCGTCGAGGGAAAGAGCCGGATTTGCCAGCATCCATCGGCAGACATCATCCATCGGATGGCTGTCTTTTACAGCCCGGCACGCCAGATGTTCAACAAAAGCATCCGCGATTTGCATGATTTCCCGATAGTTCCGGGCATGAAAAAAGGCTTCGTTGACCAAATGCACCTCTTTAGAAAACACCCGGTCGGCTTCCATATAGGCATCGTTGATTTCGGAACTGGGCATACCGGTCAGCCGGTACAAACCGCCGGGTTGAAACAGGATTTGGACCACCATAAAATGGCCGTGTATAAAGCGATTCGTCACCGACAAGGCCTGTCCCACCAATGCCACCGGAATATTGGAAATACTTTTTGGACTGGCGGTAAAATCCACCTTTTCCCGGTCGTACGGGTAAAAAGCCAGACATTGCTCCGGTCGGGGCGTGTACGGTTTGAACGGCGGCGGGTCGTGGCTCTCGAATCGCATGTGGACAATTCGATAACAGCGGACAAGCGTCCGAAGCGATGGGTTTGGTAGAAAATCCTTTAAAATCATCGCATTTCTATTGTATGACGAGGAGAGATAGAGCCACCCCGTCACGGAACGGTATAATTTTTAGATCAAGCCATATTTTGACGCAATGGCTTGCCGCTCCTCAAAAGCCGTCGGCGCATAAACGAGCCCGAATTGTTCATTTAAAAGATCATGCTCCCTCCGGAGTTGTTCTGATCCCTGTGGATAACCCTTTTCCGGCGTCAATTCGTGGAAAATACGTTCCAAAAAATCCTCAAAAGGCTGGTTGAAATACATGTCCACAAAACGCAAGGGTTTATCGGAGCCGTTCCAAAAAGTATGCCTCAGATTACGGGGACGAAAATGCCAACCGCCTGCCGCTATCTCCACGATCTCATTTTCGACCATAACGGTTGCCGTGCCTTCCAAAACATACATTAATTCATCCAATTCTTTGTGAAAATGTGGCGGCGGCCCCATTACTTTAGGCGCGACTGCACATTCGACGCACGAATATACACCACCAGTCGTTTTCGAGTGCACCCATACGCGAATGTCCATGCTTTCCTTGTGCGACAAAGGGTCCATAGGCGGAAGATAAAAGGGTTGCAAGGGATCCGCGGGGCGGTTCGCGGTCCATGCCTTCGGGTTGGC
Source organism: Bacteroidota bacterium (assembly GCA_029781095.1). Classification (GTDB taxonomy): domain Bacteria; phylum Bacteroidota; class Bacteroidia; order Chitinophagales; family Saprospiraceae; genus M3007. Next base: position 1,922 of record JAKOXM010000664.1, on the reverse strand, counting down.
GCTAATACCCGAATTGGGCAAGATGCCGATGGCTGCAAATAAGCCGGCAGATTGCAGAAAGTCTCGTCTTTCCATGCGATAGAATGTTTAATCTTAGTTCGCCACAAAATTGCCGGTAGTCGCGGTGTTTCAGGTGGTAAAAAAAAGACATTTTGCGAAGGCTAAAAAAATACCGGAAACAGCAAAAATTTTCCCTAAATACAATAGATTTGTCGTGAACATCACTACTGCTAGCCCCATGCTGCACGAAAACCAGGAACGTATCCGGGTGGATCCCTACACCCCGGTCATGACCTAAAAGATCAGGATGGTCTCCGGCCCCGCTGGAACCCGGGAAACCGTTGTTGGCATGTTTCGCCACGCCTGATGACAACACCAGGCGCGCCGAAAATTCAACCAACCATGAAAAACGCAGTACGCACCATCCTTTTCTTATCGCTATTTGCATTTTCTGCCGGCACAGTACGCGCCATGGGCGCCCACGGCAAGCCCTTCTGGAAAGCCCAAAGCCAACCGGACAGTTTAATAAAAGTGACCATGACTAACGGCGACGTGATTTACATCCACCCGGCCGATAACATCAGGCAGGTGGAATGGGGCAGTCCCGGCACGGACATCACTGACTTGAGCAATATTTCTACCGTGGCTGCCGCCAACATGGATTTCAAGGGCAAAGTCAATACGAAGGTTATTGTTTCTCAATTGGGCAACAATGGCGGCAAGGCCTACGCCGCGAAACTTTGCGACGACCTGGTGGCCTACGGCTACGACGACTGGTACCTGCCCGCCGCCGGCGAACTCAATGAAATGTACAAGAAACCGGGGCCTGTTGCCAATGGCGGCAGCGGACAAATAACGACCGGATTTTATTGGAGTTCTTCCGAGTATACCAACGGCTTCGCCTGGGGTCAGTACTTCGTTCCCGGCGATCCGGTCATCGTCAGTAAGGGCAGCAGCGTCAGTTGTCGTTGTGTCCGGAGATAAACTGTTTAACTATTTTAACATACCGCGAGGCGCCCGTCCCGATAGCAATCGGGATTGAAAAGCGCGGTAAAGCCTCTTACTTCTGCGGCGTCTGGCTCGGTCGCACCTCGATTTTACTCGGCAGGGTCCGGGGATTCATACGGAGCAGGTCCACCACCATCTGGCCGAGGTCTTCGGGCTGTATTTTCCAGGCGTCGTCGGCATTCGGTTCGTGGTTGTTGAAGTGGGAGGCCACGGAACCCGGCATAATGGTCGTGCATTTGACCCCGGCCTGCCGCAGGTCGAGCATGACCGCCTGGGTGAAGCCGACCAAACCGAACTTGCTGGCATTGTAGGCAGAGGCCGCCGGGAAGAAATTGGTTCCGGCCAGACTGGCGATACTGATGAAATACCCCTTGGCTTCAATAAGCGCATCCACCGCCGCCTTGAGGCTGTAAAATACCCCGGTGAGGTTGGTATCGATGGTTTCATGCCATTGTTGCGGTGTCATTTCCGTGATCGGGGCGAAATGGCCTACGCCTGCGTTGGCGATGAGGACATCGAGACGACCGAAAGCGGCGAGGGTTTTAGCCACCGCATTTTTTTGAGAATCAAAATCCCGGACGTCGGCGGCGATACCGATGACCTTGCCGGGGCCGATTTTGGAGAGTTCCCGGGCTGCGGTGTCCGCCGCTTCCTGGTGGCGGCTGGTAATAGCCACATTTACACCTTCTTTCAGCAAAATTGCGGCAATGCCGTAGCCAATGCCTTTGCTGCCCCCGGTGATCAGGGCTGTAATTCCGTTGAGTTTTTTCATTGGGATAAGAAACGCCGTAAGACTAAAATGGTTGAGGCCTCCGGTTCAATATGATGACAGCGGGGAAAAAACGCCCCCGTAAGTCGGCACTCGTTTTTGTTGAAGGCTATTTTGGTGTAGTTTGGCGCTTTCATAAAACAAA
>JAKOXM010000655.1 GCA_029781095.1 Bacteroidota bacterium | reverse complement strand
TAGGCAACGACCGGCTCGGCAGCGAGGTCGACTCCTTCTTTTTCCACGTAGTATTTGGTCTGCTCCACGCCGCGGATATCGAGGATGGTGCGCTGCGCAAGGATTTGCTCCCGCGTTTTGGTTATCGTGGTCGGCGTGATGCCGCGTTCCTCGTTATAGGCGATTTGCGCGAGGCGACGGCGGGTGGTCTCCTCGATGGTGTTGCGCATGGAATCGGTCACCTTGTCGGCATAAAAAATCACGAGGCCGTTTGAGTTTCGGGCGGCGCGGCCGGCCGTCTGCGTAAGCGAGCGGGCGTTGCGCAGGAAACCCTCCTTGTCGGCGTCGAGAATGGCTACGAGCGACACCTCGGGCAGGTCGAGGCCTTCCCGGAGCAGGTTGACGCCGATGAGCACGTCATATTCGCCGAGGCGCAGGTCGCGCAGTATTTCCACGCGCTCGAGGGTCTCCACTTCCGAGTGGATGTAGCGGCACCGGATGCCGACTTTGGCCATATAATTGGCTAACTCTTCGGCCATGCGTTTCGTAAGGGTGGTCACCAGCGCGCGTTCGTTCACCTCCGTGCGCTTTTTGATTTCTTCCAGCAGGTCGTCGATCTGGTTCAGCGAAGGCCGCACTTCTATGGGCGGGTCCAGCAGGCCGGTCGGGCGCACCAGTTGTTCCACGACAGTGCCTTCCGTTTGCTCCAGTTCGTAATCTGCGGGCGTGGCGCTGACGAAGATTACCTGGTTGAGTTGTCCTTCGAATTCTTCAAAACTGAGCGGCCGGTTGTCCATCGCCGAGGGGAGCCGGAAGCCCCAGTTGACCAGCGATTGCTTGCGGGCGCGGTCGCCGCCCCACATCCCGCGCACCTGCGGGATGGTCACATGGCTCTCGTCCACGATCATCAGGTAGTCGTCGGGAAAATAGTCGAGCAGGCAGAACGGCCGGGTGCCGGGCTGGCGTCGATCGAAAAAACGCGAATAGTTCTCAATGCCCGAGCAATAACCCAGTTCCCTGATCATTTCGAGGTCGAAGGTTGTGCGTTCCCGGATGCGGCGTGCTTCGGGCAGGCGGCCCTCCGAAATGAAGTATTTTTCCTGCGCCGTCATTTCATCCTGTATCTCCGTGATGATCTGGTTCAGGCGGTCTTTCGGCGCCACGTAGAGGTTTGCGGGGAAAATGGCCGCGGTTTCCATGCTTTCGATGCGTTTTCCGGAGACCAGTTCGATGCTTTCGATGCTTTCGATCTCGTCGCCCCAGAAAATGACCCGGTAACCCCAGTCTGCATAAGGCAGGTTGATATCGACGGTGTCGCCGCGTACGCGGAAGGTGGCGCGGGAAAAATCCGTTTCCGTGCGGGCATAAAGGCTGTCCACGAGGGCGTATAAAAACTGGGTTTTGGAGAGTTTCATCCCTTTGTGCAGGCGAATGATACCCGATTTGTAGTCTTCCGGATTGCCCATGCCGTAGATGCACGACACCGAGGCAACGATGATGATATCGCGCCGCCCGGAAAGCAGCGTGCTGGTCGCTTTCAGACGCAGTTTATCTACCAATTCATTGATATTCAGGTCTTTTTCAATGTACGTGTCCGTGACGGATACGTATGCTTCCGGCTGATAGTAGTCGTAGTAAGACACAAAATACTCCACCGCATTGTCCGGGAAAAAAGTCTGGAGCTCGCTGAACAGCTGCGCCGTGAGTGTTTTGTTGTGTGTGAGCACCAGCGTCGGCCGGTTGAGCCGGGCGATGACGTTGGCCATCGTAAACGTCTTGCCGGAACCCGTCACGCCCAGCAAAACCTGGGCGCGGTCGCCGCTTTGCACACCGTTTACGAGTTGCTCGATGGCCTGCGGCTGGTCGCCGGTCGGCTGATATTGCGAAGAAATTTTAAAATCCATGTTTTGTTAAAGGCCTCCAAACCTGATTATTAGCCTATGATTTCAATCGCGGGGCAGGACGGTAAAATTCAGATTGTCAAACCCTTATCTAAATGACGGCTCTTCTTTCCGCGATTGAAATCAAGGGCTGAAAGCGTTTTTCACGCGATCGACAAAATTTCGGGATGACCCGGTTTTAAAGATCGTGTAAAAACGAATGCAGAATAGAAGGGTTGCAAATTTAAGGGAAATTCGGTCTTTAAAAACTTTTTGTGTGAAAATTGCCGGGCTTTGCAGAGGATTCGATCATTGGCCCCGTGAGCGCTGAATAAGGCGAAAGCAAACCGTTTGAAGAACGTGCTGCAACCGCCAAAATGGAAGGGTTTATAAAACTGTGTCAACTTCCCTTTTGCCACCCCCGCTGCCCCTATAGGGGTGTACATTTCGTTGAATGCTTAATCCGTTGAAAACAAAACAATTATTTAGATTTTTGTGATGTACTCCCCTTCAGGGGTCGGGGGTTGCAAAAGCAAGTTGACACAAATTTCTGAACGGCCGCAAAAAATCTTTCTCACCACAGCGCTCTTTTATGCCATAAACTATCTATCGGTTTATAAAATGTAGCTTTCTCCTTCGCGCAAGCGGTACCGGGTTTCGTCATGCCGGCCTGCCCCGCGACATTTTTCCCGCTTCCTCCGTCTAATATGCTCCGGTACAGGATTTATTCGATCCGGTACCATCATCCTTTTTTGTTCT
>JAKOXM010000652.1 GCA_029781095.1 Bacteroidota bacterium | reverse complement strand
GAAACACTTGATACACTGTCCGACATAATCAAGAAACAGGGGGATGTTGTTCTTATTCGTCCAGCCGCCACGTGCTTCGAACCAATTGGGATGGGCGAAGTGATGCAGGACAAACATCAGCCCCACCCCACCCGACCGCAGGGTGTCAAAAAATCTGCGGTATTCAGCAACAACCTCCTGGTCGAATTTGCCAAAAGGCTCGTTTTGAAGGCGGCACCAATCCACACCGCATCGATACAGGCTTCCCAGCCGCAAAATGTATGCGGCGTCTTCTTCGCGGTGCTTTTCGTGTTCGGTTGTTCGTTCAAATACAAAGCCGTCTTTCGCCCGCAACCCTCGCCATGGATGATCGGTAGCCGTCTCGACCTGGGCTGCTGCGGTCGATGTACCCCATACAAAACCGTCCGGAAAGGTCAGGTTCATGCTTGCCATATTGGTTACCGGTATTTTGCCGGCGGCGAAAAATAGTTGCCGCACGGCAGTTTGCCATAATATTTCGCAAAAAACAAAAAAGGCCCGCCGAAGCGAACCCGTTTATTCAAAAAAAAGCCCCTCACCGCGAGCCTATCCGGAGGGGCAACCATGAGATTATAATGAAACAAATTATGGAGCGGTGTGGCAAAGCATCCGAATGGATACGCTACGCCGACACCACAACTGTAACCAAGATACGGAAAATTGTGGTTAGATTAAAACAAACTTTAAAATCGGGAGAAACTCGGTTGGGAGAGCAAAAATGGCCTGGTGGCCCGGAATAAAAGGAAAGTAGCAGGGGCAAATATACACCTGCTTTAATTCGAGCCAAGACAAAAGCTGAAATATTTTACTGAACCGGGATAAAGCAGGCCTATTGCCCTGCCTGTTTGCGCTCTTTAAAATCAAGACGCAGGGAAAAAATATGCGAATACTGCACCTGGGAAACATTGCCGATATCCGTCAGGGCATAGTCCAGTTGAACACGGCCCAGCCTGATGCCCACCCCGAAATTCGGCTGAAAATTCAATGATTTCTTTTCCGGGTTAAAGTCATCCTTCACCCGCTGAAAATTGCCGGCACCCACACGCAGTTGTACGAAGCCATCGTAATCTGCCTCGATGCCCATTCGCGGATCGATATTGAATGATTTGGAGCTGATGAGTACGTTGCGCTGTCCATCCGTGGTCCATTCAAAATCGAGTGCCGGCAGGAGAGAAACCTTTGTGCCGGCGCGGAGTTTGTATGCGGCGCCAAGGATAAAGCGCGGCTTGGTAATTTCCGTATTGCTGACCGGAATTTCATTCCCGGTATTGGCAAAAACCTCTTTCTCCCTTTCAGTCAGGTTGAACGACCAGGCATTGAACGTAGTGGTCAGATCGCGCCCCATCAGGCCGAGCATAAGGTTGCCTTTTCTGTATTGTACTCCGAGGTCGGCGCCGAATCCCCAGGCGCTGCCGATAGATCCGATCACGCGCCGCACAACTTTAACCGAGCCGCCTATGGCAAATGCAGGGTTTTTCAATTTCCGGGCGTAACTGCCGAAAAGCGCATAGTCTGCCGCCGAAAACTCCGTTACATTGTCGTAATTGATCGTTCCGTCCGGGTTGACAAGGTTAATGGTGTAGGGAATATTGTCGATGCCAAGCCTGACAAGGGAAAACGCCAGGAATGATTTGTGCTCCCGATTAAGGGCTTTGCCGAAACTGAGGTAATCATACTGTCCGACACCCGCAAACCATTCGGCATGCATGGCGGCTACCTGAAAAGGCGCTTCTATTTCTGTCAGGCCGGCCGGATTCCAGTAGGCAGCCGTGATGTCGCTGGTCACCGCAGTTTGTGCGCCCGACATGCCGTGTGCCCTGGCGCCTACTCCAATTGCGAGAAATTCATTGCTGTATTTTTGGGAAAAGGCGGTGTGAATGCCTGTAACAAGCAAAAGGATAATAAGTGGGAGTTGTTTTTTCATAATGCTCTACTTTCGTGCGCCGGATTTCCGCCGAATGACGTTTGAAGCGGAACTCCGGTTGCCTGCGGTCGCAAAAATACGGCTGCCCGCTTTCGTCACTTTAATACACTTCTTTTTTATTTCTATGAAAAACTTTTTCCTGCTACTTGCCTGCTTTTTCGCTGCCTTTTCGCTCGATGCCCAGGACTCACTGAATATGACCCGGCTTGGTCGCTGGGACGATAACTCCCTGCCGCTTGCCTTTGCGTATGACCTGCAATACAGCGGGTGCTGGGGAATGGCGCTCAATGGGCGCGAATACGCCGTTTTAGGGGGCGCGGCCCACGTCCTTTTCTTCGATATCACCGACCCGGTTCATCCTGAACTCATCGGGAAATTTGCCGGCACCAGCAACAACACCCTCTGGCGCGAGTTCAAGTCCTATAAAAACCGCATTTACGCAGTATCGGATAACACCTCGGAAGGCCTCATGATATTTGATATGCAGCAGGCTCCTGATACGATCGTACGGACTTACTGGAGCAATGAGTTTTTTAATAGCGCGCACACGATCACACTCGATACGACATCGGGGCGCATCTACCTCAACGGCACCAACGTAGCCAACAGCGGATTGCTGGTGCTGGATGTAAGCCAAAATCCGGACAAGCCGGAATTTGTTGCAAATGTTACGCTGGCCGGAGGATATATACACGATTCGTATGTGCGGCATGACACCATCTACGCTTCATCCGGATATGAAGGCTATTACATTTTTGATTTTACCGATCCGCTGCATCCTGATTCCCTGGCGCAGGTGGTTACCGGCGGATATAACCACAACAGCTGGTTGAACCCGGAAGGAACCTATGCCTATTATACGGAAGAAATTCCTGATGGAAGGCCTATTCATATTGTTGATCTTCAATCGCTTGGCGTCGACGGCCTGGAGATCGCCGGCACATTCTTCGATCAGCTACTGAATGTAGACAGTGTCAAGGCCATCGCGCACAACGTCTATATCAAGGATCACCTCCTGTTCGATTCGCAATATGAAGACGGACTGCTCGTATACGATATCAGCAATCCGACCCAGCCGGTGCTGGTGGCTCATTATGATACGCATCCGGAAAACACAAAATACCACAAGTATTATGGCAATTGGGGCAATTACCCCTGGCTGCCTTCCGGAACGATCATCGCCGGTGATATGCAAAACGGACTGCAGCTGCTAAAACTGGATCTTCCACTTGCTGCGCAGTCGCCTCATCAGGAAATTGGTGTTACATTGTACCCGAATCCGGTCATAGACAGATTCACGATTCAATTGAAAGACTACAGCGGCATCTGGTCGTATCGCCTGGTCAGCGCGACGGGTCAAGTTGCGCTCGCGGGACAAAAATCCGGAACATCACAGGAAATCCTCTTGCCCGCAACGATTTCTGCCGGTTTCTACATGGTTGAAATTCAGACCGATAACGGCAGAAAAGCCATGCGGAAAATCGTGGTGGAATAGATTCCCTTTTTCTTTATCGGATCAGCACCATTTTGCCGAATCCTTGCTTAAAAAAGCCGTCGACTTTGTTGTTTTCGAAAAATTCGAAATCAGAGCCGTCGGCTTTTTTTGCAATTATCCGGTACAGGTACACGCCGTTGGCCAACTGATCCCCGAATTCGTCCTTCCCGTCCCAGCAGTAATCGCTCTGGTGTGTCCCCGCCCGCATGGAGCCAAACTCCATCTCCGTAATTTCCCGGACAACACGGCCGCTAACGGTCATGATCTGGACTTTGAAATGTGCAGGCGCTTCCGAACCGGTCAAAGTATATACAAAACAGGTACGTGTCGAAAAGGGGTTCGGGTAGTTCAGGATGTTTGATATAGAAGACTTTGTGATCACTTTGAACGTGATTGAATAGTCAATTTTCCCTGATTCGTTGCCGGAAGCGTCGCGCCCGTTCACCATCAGGCGATAGTCGCCGTCCTGCGTGAAGGTCGGCCGCCATTCCAGCCGTGCCTGGTTTTTTTGAGGCAGGCTGTTTACGTCGGCAGGCAGGAAAAGTATGGATGGATCGCTGAATGCTATGGGTTTGAGGCTGCCGTCGGGGAGTTCAAGTACCAGTGAAAAAGTGCCTGTGTCCGTCATGGCCAGGAAATGATTGTCATCCTTGAGCGAAACGACGATTGCCGGCGTCGGTGAAATGATATCCCCGTCGAGTATGTGCGAACCGTCGAACGTTACATCCAGCAGCGGATTTCTGATGTCGCGCGACACATAAAAATCCTGCACCGCCACGTTATTGAAATGGTATAGCTCGGGCTGTGAGTTGTCCGGGTTTACGTCTATGAACAAGCGTTGGGAACCATTCAGCATGGCTGTATTGATGGCGACATGTGCATTGAGTGTATCGCCCGGTAGCAGGGGTTTTAGTTTTTGTAATACTTCCGGCTCGTTATTCGTGCCGTTCCCCACCTTGAATTTTACCAAAATACTGTCCATCGGCTCGTCCGATATATTGGCAAATGCAATGGATGCCTGCATTTTATCGCCTTGCTGCAAGGTGTCCCGATAGAAATCATATTTCGCTACGGGATGCAGGGCGCCCTCCGGCAAGCCTTCGTAGAGCACGCGCAGGTACAGGGGCTGGGAAAGCGACGGGATCAGGGTATCGCCCGAATTGTAACGGATCTTCAGCCGGGGAAATTGTTCGGCCTGGATAAAACTGATCGACGTGTCAAATGTTGCACCCAGTGTAAGCAGCAGGGAATCGTCTTTCCCTTCCCGGACACCCCAGACCGACAGGTTTACAAAGTCGGAAGGGTCGTCGAAAGCCTCCCGGGCCCAGTGAATGGTTTTCCACGATTTTGCGGGTCCTATTGCAGGGGTTTCAAGCAATCCGTTTGTCCATTTGGCCAAAAAATTGCCGCGCAGCGTTGCTGCCGAATCCGGGTTGACAACAATTGTATCCAGAACAGGGTATGCCGGATCGTTTTTTCGGAAAATCATGCCGTATGGCCACGGCGAAGTCGTATAATTTGCCAGTTGCCGTACTTTTTTAGCGCCCTGTGCTTCCAGCACGGAAAATATATTTTTTCCGTAGGAAACGGAGTCTGCGGCCCACTTGCGCGGCGAATAGCCAAGCGTATCCCAGGGCCGGCTGAACGCCAGAAGTGCGGCATAATAGCCATTGGGAATACCGGTTTCAATGAATTGCATCAATTTGATGCGCTCCAGAGAATCCCGGGTATTGAACCAGTAGACAAACCGCTGCTCGGGTTTGTCATAATTGTTCGATCCCTGTTCGGGATTGAGGGTAAACCGCCCGGTATTCGGGTTTGATACCACCATTACCACCCCGTCGTTTACGCCGCGTACGTTCCAGCCGTAATCGCCGATGAATCCCTCGTAATAGGAATTTTGAAATCCGGGGTAGCGACTTTTATCGCGGTATGCCACATTCAGCGTGATAAAAGCAGCATTGTCCTGGAATTCGAGACTCCGGATTGAATCCACCGCGTGCATATTGGCAAAAATATCGTCGCGGTATTGCCCGAAATCAGACTGGTTCCAGCCGGGCGAACTTCCCGGCAAGTAAACGAATGAGCGTGTGCGCCAAACAACCGCCCCGTTTACGAGACTGTCGCGGGCCACACGCCAGTAATAAACCGTGCTGTCTTTTAAAGGACCGGCTGGTTTCCATGACAACAATCCGCCACGTTGTATTACCTGGTTTTTCTTCAGGAAAGGGCTGCCGAACGATTCAAGAGTGTCGAATTCGAAAAGGTAACGGAGCGGCTTGGCGCCCGTATTGAGCGTCGATGCAAACAGCGTTGGATTCGGATTGCTCACAATACCGTATGCCGGCGGAAAAATGGCTTGTACGTCGTCGGAATAGAAGTAAACGTCAACACCGCGGTTACCGGAAGCATCCGTGAGATCGTTGTTCAATTCAGCCGCAAAGGGCTTTTCGTCAATTTTGTTTTCCGGATCAGTCGTAATAAAAAAGCGGTTGAATCCTATTTTGCTGCCGCCAACAGGAATCGAATACTCGAGCGGACGCCGAAATGCCGGCGCGGGTACGGTATCTGTGATCCGGCTTAGTACGGTGTTATCCGGCAGGCGCTGTTCAATTTTGAGTGCCACCTGTCCGCCGGTGTTTTCGCCGATATTCGCAAGGTCGAAACTCAATTTAAAATTGCTTTCTTCGAGGCCCACCGGGTTCGGGTCGAATTTGACGGATTGGTTATCCACGAGGTAATCCGGCCCATCCTGCGGGCTTATTTTTACCGCCGGGTCGCCTTGCAACAGGTTTTGATGCAGTAAGGCGATAAGACCGTCAAAATTGGAATTTTTCAGCGCACCGATCGAGTGTTGTAAAATTTCGCCTACTCCCTTGCCATAATCGGCGCCGCCCAAAAGGTCATAAAACTCGTTGCCATAGGTGTGAAGCGCATTGATGTAGCTGTAATTGACGGAAGCGATGTATGCGATAGCGCCCCGATCGGGAGCAAGGATGAATTGTTCGCCAATACCTTGCTGCGGGGAGGAACAGATGCCCGAAAAACAGCCCAGGATCATCATCAGGGGGTAATGACCCTTGTTGTCGTATACGGACGGATTGCCGATATCAAAATCCACCGCAAATGCCGAAGAATGGCCATAGATGGTCCATATGGATACGCCCTTGTTGATCAGTTCAAGCATTTGCTCGTAACTCGACAACTGAATCGGGTCGTTGGAGGTTTTGTAATAGGTATAGACATCCGCGCCGAACCGGTTGTTATTCAGCCTGTTGCCCATATCATTGACATAAACTTTAATAGAAGCCGACTCTCCGGCGAGGCCCCCGCTGTTATGAATGACTCGCTTCATCCATGCCTTCTCCTCGAGTGTTTGCCCGGCTGTTTGATGGGTCAGTTCGTGGGATTTTACCTTTTCCAGGTAGGTTTTTATATCGGAGGGCCTGGTTACGGCCAGACGCCCGATCGCAACAATCGGCTCGGAAAGCTGGTTGCCGCTCAATGCAAACGGAATATCGGCAGCCGGGGAACCGAATGCGGGTACAAAAAACAATGAATCAACCAGGGCCGCCTGTGCAGCCGGCGTTCGGAATTGGCTGTAATCCTGGGCTTTGCCGATAATAAACGCATATTTCAGGCCAGGCCAGGCCTTTTTTGCCCAGTGTAAAAAATTTCGCACCGCAATCGGGTGATACCGGACGCCATAGGCAAATTGCTCGTACAATTCATTTATATCCGCCTCCAGTACCTGGTGATTTCCGCCGGCCGGGCTTCTGCGATAATCGGCAAAGGCTTTCACGTGGTTGGCGCCGCCGGAAGCGGGATCGCTGTACAGGGCGGGGTTGGACAAAATAAGATAGTCGGCATTTTCAGTGGCATAATTGCGGAACTGAACCGGCGTGAGGGAGCCCACCGCTTTCACGGCCGACTGGCTTACAAGCACCAGTTGGCGTCCGGAAACGGAAGCTGGAATAAGGGCCTTCACTACCCCACCCTCTACAGTGGTTTCCAGGCGTGTTTTGCTGTCGAGGTCATATAAAACCGGATTTCCGCCGTTCGTTGTAAATGCCTGAATTTCAATGTATTGTTCAGTAGTTGAGGCGTCCAGCGCAAACATCGCAAACGACGCGTTGCCAAAATCGAACTGGCGCGGATATCGGATATCCGCAGCAGCCACCGAATGGCGGTCCGAATTGTCCGCAAGGGATTGCACTTTCACGATAGCGCTTGCCGGGATCAGGGAAAGCGGAACGGAAAAACTGCGTTGCACTATTTTCCAGTTCAGAAAACTGTCTTCGGCAAAGGGGGTATCGTTAACGGTAATTCGTTGTTGATGCGCCCCCTCCTGGCAGGCATACCTGACCGTCACAGTCGCAGGAGGGCCATTGGCATATAATTTCTTGATGTCGAGCGAAGCGGAAGTGACGCTCGAAGGCGCACGGCAAAATCCGTCGCCTTCAAACCAGGAATAAGTGATGTCCGCGCTTCGATGACGCTTTACAAAACTCTGAAAATAAAGTTGTTGTGATGTCCACCAGCAATATTCCGTTTTAGGCGGAAGATTGGAAAGATCATTGGGAAGGGAAGAAAACCGGGCTGGCTGGCCCGTTGTTTCCCAAACCAGGTAATAGGCCGTGGTATCGTTAAATAGGCTGTACCACGGGTTAATGTTTTCTTCGGAGGCATTTCCAAAGAGATACCTGTCCACCGCATCCCGGTTTTTTTCGCCGTAAAATTCTAGAAAATCCTGGTCGCCAAAAATTCCGTCGGTTGTCGTAAAAACCGGTTCCTGTTTACCATACCGGTACAGCCTGAACTGACTTGCATCCGTGCTCCCCACAGGTACTCCTGCAGATACAAGTGCCTGATAGGAAATGCGGTATATGCCATCCTCGGCGACCTTTATTTTATAATACGTTTTGGAAAAATCAATCCATTCGTTGCCGTAGAGCGTATCCGTACCGTTCCACATCTGGGCCTGGGCAACTATGCTGAAGAGTAAAAAGAAGGGTAAAAGTTTTTTCTTCATAACCGGGAGGGAATCCAACATGAGGTTAAATTGCGGACAAAACTACACTTTTGCCCCGCCACGAACTGTGCCGAAAATGTCAATTTTTAGAAAATGGAGCGGAAATGTGCCTGATTATCAAAATCTGTCACTTTCCGAATGGCAGCACCGGACCAATGCCGCCCTTTCCTGGCTGCAACGAAGCATAGCGGCTACAGGCGGAAAAGGCTCCTCGCACAGCTACTCCCCGGTTTTCGGCTGGCAAAAAGCCTACCCCGAAACAACGGGTTACCTGATCGAAACCCTGTTCGATTATGCAGATTTAACGCAGAATAACACGCTCCGGGAGCTGGCTTTTCAATGTACCGACTGGCTGGTTTCCATCCAGCTGCCGGGAGGAGCGTTCCCCGGATTGCTAGCGGGTAATACAAAGCCGAGCATTTTTAACACAAGCCAGATTTTATTTGGCCTGGCACGCGCACTTGAGGAAGATACAGGAAGAGTGGAAACCCGCCACGCTCTGCGAAAGGCGGTCGAATGGCTCGTTTCGCAACTAGAACCGGATTATTCATGGCGCAGGCATGCCTATGTTCCCGGTTTCACACCCTCCTATTATACACGTGCCGTATGGGGCGTTTTAAAGGCCAATAAGATCCTGCAAATTGCTGGTATAGAGAATGCTATGAAAGCCGCACTGCAATTCTATGCCCATC
>JAKOXM010000650.1 GCA_029781095.1 Bacteroidota bacterium | reverse complement strand
CGAAAAATCACCTGCGCGGTCGTTCGCGCGCCCGTGGGTCGCCAAATGCAAAATCCGAAACCCGGGCGCAAGCCGGATGAACCCGGTTTTTGTGGCTTGCCGGCCGACGACGGCGCGCCCTTTCATGATCGTCGCTATCTGACGGACCTCATCGCCGCTATACGGCAAGGGATGCATGGATGTTCTGTCCGCCGGCAGATTGTTGCCTATGTCCGGGCCTTCATAAAACGGCGCCACAGCGAGCAAGTTGTCGTTCGCTCTGCCGGGTACCATGGCTTTCATTTCTCTCAGCAACGCCGCTGAAAAACAGTAACTTATGTCGTATTTACGCAAGAGATACGGGAGTCGCTGAAAGCGGTCCGGCCGTTCGGAATGCCCGGAAAGCAGGGCTTCAAATGGCAGATAACCCAATACACCGTCGGGGATTATGACCAGTTTGGGCGGGAAGTAATTTGCCAAAGGAGCGATCAGCAGTTGATATAAGGCAGTTGCATTTTCAACATAGGCCTGCATCGTTTGGAGGTAAAGAGCGGGCGTCCTTTCGCGAGCGGTAAAATAGCCATACAGGCCCCAGCGCATCTCATTGACCTGCTTTTTCAAGAGGGAATCTATACGTGTTTGATGGAAAAAGAAGGTATCGCTGCGCAGTAAAAAAATACAAAGCATCGAGTCGCTTGTAAAATATTCAACCAGACCCGTACTGTCATCAAGCAAACCGGACTGGATGGTCCTGATATTTTCATGGGGGAAAGCGGAAGCCGCGGCAAAATAATCCGGACACACGGCTTCAATGTCGCGTCGCAGCAGATCATACCAGTTTTTTAACGCGAAAAGCCGATCCTGAATGGAATCGGAAGACGCAACAGGCAGCGGTTTTGAAGAGAGCCCCGATAATGCAATTTCCGTTTCAGCGATATTCTGTCGCAACATTTCTTCGTCGGCGCTGAGCGAATCCGGCACCGTAAATTTCATACGCGCTTTATTTTCAAGCACCATCTGGTATAGCAAAAGGCTTTTATTAATTTCCGCAAACTCGAAAGTCTGCCGCAGCCAGTCGGGATTACGGGTTGCGGAGTACAACCGTGAATAAACCTCTATCGCCTGCGTATTGCCTTCAACGGCGAGGCGGTAAAACGCCAGTTTGTTTTTGTCCTGGTAAAATGCGCCTATCCGCGAAAGGATGATTGCCAGGGCGTCCGAAAGAAGTTCGCCGGCATGTTGAAGATATGCCACCTTTTTATCGCCTGCGTCATACTTATCTGCCATAATGGTCGCTTTTAGCAGCAGGGATCTATAAGCCAATATCCGGTTGGCAAGCGAGTCGGGATGGACGGGCCGTGCATATCGAAGTGCCGAAAGGGCCGAGTCAAGGCGGGAAAGAGCCTCGTTGTAGTTGCCCAGCTGATGGTAATCATAAGCCATCCCCAACAGGATGTCGGGTTGTTGCGGCAGCGGCTCTCCCTCCGGCACTCCGTATGAAAGAGATTTTTGATAGTATTCGATGGATTGCAGGTATTCGCGTTTTACATAGTAAGCGTGCCCCAGATCGCTGTAACACGATTTGATGTCGCCCTCATCACCCGTCTTTTTAAAGATTTCCAGCGCGCGCGCCTCGTATTCAACGGCTTTATCGCCGTTGCCTTTTGCCGCATGCGTGGAACCAAGCATGGACAGACAGAGCGCCAGGTCTTCATCGCTGCCCGAGCCTGTTTCTATGGTTTGCAGCGACTGATCAAGATATTTCAAGGCTTCGTCGAGGTCTCCTGTACTCAAATAGATATATCCCAGATTGCAAAGATAGGCGCCGAGGTCGGGGTGGCCTTTCTTCAGGGAACGAATGGCTTTCAGGCTGTAATTGACGCTTTTTTCGTAGTTGCCGGTCTCCTTGTAACACAGCGCCAAGGCATTATAACATCTTGAAGTGTTTCCGTCATTTTCTCCGAATGCACCGAGCCACAGGGGGAGCGATTTTTCAAAATATGCAGCGGCCCTGCCCGGGTAATAATAGTAGTAGGTTTTCCCGATAATATGCCACAGGAAGGCCAGATCGGCTTTATTCCCCGGTTCAATCTGTTGCAACAAATTCGCTGCTGCTTCCAGATATCGTCGCGCTTCATCCACACCCATTCTGTTGTTGTAATATATAAATCCGAGCGTACGCAGAATGTTGAGGTAATCGCCGCTCTTCCGGTCGCCACGCATTTCGAGCGCTGCTTTGGATTGTAGCAAAAAGGTCAGCGCTTCTTCGCTTTTACCTGCTTTGACCAGACTGTCGGCGGTTGCGGCGTATACCGACGCGCTCGTGTAGGAGGATGTCTCTATCTGGGCAACCACACAGGGCAATGATACAAGTCCGATACAACAAATGTTGAGCAGCAACCGGATAGTTCGGGCGGGCGTTTCATTTTTCATATCTGGAAATTTCAGGCGCCGGTAATGTCTCATTCACCCTGGTTTTCCCAAATGGAATGGGCAGGTAAAAGCATCAACGTAATAAAGGTCAAAGTTTAACATTTATTACGTCATTTACTACTTATTCAAAAGAAAAAATTGGAGTCTGGAAAATTATCTGCCGATAAAATAGCCGGTGAGAATATTTTAAAATACAAAATTTACCCGGCAGACAGTAAGTTGTCCTGCACCCACATGAAACCCGGGATTGCAGCCCCTGCGTTAACTGACATAA
>JAKOXM010000640.1 GCA_029781095.1 Bacteroidota bacterium | reverse complement strand
CAAACCAATGACGCATAGAAGTAAAGTTACGAGGAGATATAATTGTTTCATTGCATTATAATTTTTGTGGCAGGCAATTGTGCCGGCCTGTTAATTTAATAAGAACGCGCGAGGCGGAAACCGATCGTATTGTCCGAATATCCAGGTTCGCTGAAAGAGCGATTGGCCGTGCGACAATTGGTCGGGTCAAAAAACCATGCACCTCCGCGCCGAATACGGTTTTGACCCCGCGGTGTGTCGATCCACGCCGAACCGTCATCAGGAGCCCCGTTATAATCTGTGTGATAGTCGTCTTCCGTCCATTCAAAAACATTTCCGCTCATGTCGTACAGGCCGAATCCGTTCATTTTTTTCAGGCGGATCCGGTGTGTCGAACCGCCTGCATTGTCTTTATTCCAACCAACGGAATCCCGGTCATTACTTCCGGAATATTCGAGCGCCTGATTTCCTCTGGCTGCATATTCCCATTCGGCTTCCGTAGGAAGGCGGTATGGTTTGGCTCCCGGCGGCAGTGTTAGATTCAGTTTGTTGATAAAAATGTGTACGCTATCCCAGGAAACCCGCTCTACGGGCTTGTCCCATCCGTTTTGCTTAAAAAAACTCGGATTTTCCCCCATAATATATTGCCATTGTCCCTGGGTTATTTCGGTTTTTCCCATCATAAACGGGGCAACGGAAACCTCGTGTATCACGATTTCGTCACTATCGCAGACTAGGACATTTTGTTCCGGCGTGCAGCCCATCATAAAAGTGCCGCCGGGAATGTCAACGAGGTAATCGCTAAACGGATCAGCAAAAACGGTCAGTGTCAGGGTTTTCGAAACCGGGCATCCGTTGTTTTCTGCGCTTAGGCGTACTGTTTTGACGCCTGTTGTCTCGTAGGTATGTTCCGGGGATTTTTCCGTAGAAGTTTTTCCGTCGCCAAAATCCCACAGATAGGAGGAATTGCCGGAAGTCTTGTTCACAAATGTCACTTTCAATCCGGGATAAATGGTCGATACGGGATCAAGGGTGAAATTGACACCCAGAATAGTGCACAGGTCATCTCCATATTTCGTGTTCGAGCCAATGGTAATATATGGGCGGAAGTGATACACCACCCCCTGTTCGAGGCCGGTAATCAGGGACGAAAACGTTTGATCCGTCAATTCCTCCAGATCGAGTTTGCCGTCCTGCAAGGTAGGATTTGAGTTCTTGCCCCATACCCAGCCATGGTGACTGATGTTCAGGTTGGTCAGCAGATTGAGTTGAACCGTAGCCTGAATTGCAGTGTCCGAAATAATCACAAGTTCTGACGAGAGGAAATCGGGGTCAAGAATGTCCGTGGCGCCGGAGGGAATCTCGGGCTCTTTTTCCACCGTACATCGGTAAAAGGCCAAGGCGAGGGCGCACAGGAATAAAAACGGTAAAAAGAAACTGTATTTCATAAGGTTCAAGGTTTTTTGCCTTTGGCGAATGCCAGACCCACACCGGCCGTGATCTGGAATGATTTGAACTGGATGCTGCTGCCGCCCAGTTCGAGCAACAGACGACCGCGACGGATTATGATACCTGCATCCATCGTAATCCCTTTTCGATCAATGTTTTCATTTAGCGCCCAGGCTGTTTTAAGCGGCTTTTTGTCCAAATCAAATGCCTGGTATTTCCAAAAGAGTTGCTCGACGCCATACCCTGCTCCAACGTACAGATAGGCATTCCGGGCCACGCGAATCGTCGGCCCGGCGGTAAAAGCGTAACCGGCGAGGCGTTTTTCAGTGCCGATTTGATAAACGCCGGAGTTGGGGTAATCAATTACGCCTGCGTCCGTAACCGTATAGTCGTAATCGGGCGGGAATTTACCCATCCGGAAGGCTGCGAAAAAACCAATTTTCCCCAAATGCATGTATTTGAGCCCGAACGGCGCACTGTTGCTGCCATGCAGGACAAGGCCCCGGTAACGCGGGGCCTCGGCATTGCGGACTTCCGAGGCCTTGATTTTTACCTGAACACCTTCCAGACTGTTGATGCCGTCTTTGAACGGGTCCCAGGTAATCATTTTGTCCTTGCCCCCCTTGTTTACCCATCCGAAATCGCCGGACAGGCTTTGCATTTCGGGGAGCGCCGGGTTATTCGATTCAATGTAGGGCGTGATTTTTATTTCTTTTTTGTAATTCAGCCCTTTCAGGTCATATCGGATGACCATAAGTTGTGTGGACTGGTCAAATGTGGCGCGGACATTTTCGACCGTCTGCGCAGTCGCAGGAAGGTATGCGAGAATACACGACAGCAGCGCCAGGTGAAATTTGATGCGATGGATTGAGCCGAAGGAATTCATATATCTGATTTTTTATGATGAGTTTGTGGTTCCTGATTACCAAGCCGGCAGCCCGTTATGGATTAATTTTTGGCCAACCGGAACCCGATACTGACTTTCCGGGTATTCGGGTTGCTGAAAAAACGATTGCTGACCTGACAGTCTTTTGGCGGACTCAGCCAGTAACCGCCCCGCATGATCCTGTCCGTACCCGATGATGGCCCTTGCGGGTCTGTTCTGTTTTTGTTGACCCGGCAATAGTTTTCGTCATACCAGTCCCAGCACCATTCGAGCACATTGCCTGTCATGTCATACAATCCGAAATGATTGGGCCGGTAGGAGCCGGCAGGGGCTGTATAGACGAATCCGTCCGTATAGGCTGTGAAAATTTCGGAGCCCGGGAATTTTGTTCGGGCCGTTTCGTCGGCTACATTGCCGACTTGCTGATCGGCAGGAGATTCCTCGCCCCAACTATACCGTGTCTGTTTTCCCCCGTTTCCGGCAGCGAATTCCCATTCCGTTTCGGTAGGCAGCCGATAGCCGTTGGCCGACCAGTTACATAGGACTTCATCGTTTCTTGCACCGGATCCAGTTCCGCCGGAATTTTTGCCGATCGTATATACTTCCTGAAGGCCTTCCTTCCGGCTTCGCCAATTGCAGTATTCGACAGCATCATACCAATTGATGTTGATGGCCGGGCGCATTCCGCGCCCCCAGTCATTATCCGCCGGCCCGGGGCGGTTCGTTGCGGAACAGAAGAGATCGTATTCAAAAAAAGTCAACTCCTTTGATGCCAGTGAAAAGGGTTTTACGCTGACCGGACATCCTCCCTGGGTACCGCCGATGCTCATATTCCCACCCGGGATTTGAACGAAAGCAGAGTTCAGGTAACGGTCGGTCAAAATCCTGTTTGCTTCCGGATCGAGTTGCTGCCTGACCTGGCGGAGCACCTGCAATTGCTCCTTATGACTTTTTCCGGCAAGTGTGCTGAGCAGATCGCGCATCTCGCCATTGTTGCGCATCCGGGCAATGGTATCCAGCAAGCTGCCCGCCCGATCAAGGCGATCCGTTTCTGTATAACAAAAGGCAATTTCAAACCTGATCGCTGCAACCGTGTCCGGCGACACCGAAAGGTTATCCATGACATTCATCTTTTCTCCCGCAGCACCATAATCGCTGTTCATGATATCCAGCCTCGCGTTTTTTATAAGGATATGTTGCAATTCGCGGTTGGCAGCGGCTACCGATTCAGGCTGGACATTCAATTCTCCTGCACTTTTTATTTTTGCCGAGGCATACCTGTATTGCTTGCGCTGAAGGTCTTCGGCGGCATTGCGCAGGAGTGCCTCGCTGAGGTTTTGGTAGGCAGCATTCACGGAATCCGTCAGAACGCCAAGGGTTTTGGCTGTTTTGACCTTTTCGACCGCCACGTCGAATTTCAACTCTCGCTGGCTTCGCTCAACCTCCGCCAACAGCAGGCGTACGGCGCATTCGGCGCTCGATTTCTCCAGGTCCTCCAAAACCGTGTGCAGACTGTCGTATGCGATCCGGACGGCGCGGAGGGCTATTTGCGTCGCCTTTTCGGAATCCTGCACCTTTCTTGCGTTATTTTCCGCCTCTATGCGCTGATCGTCAATGGCTTTGAAAATGTTGCTTTGCAAGGTTTGCCGCTCTTGCCGCAATTCGTTATTTATATCGCAGATTTCGGTGTCCTGCAATTTTTTGAGTGCTTGTTTCAGGTTGCCGCTGCTATAGGCGGCTTTTGCCTGATTCAATATCGAACGACAATCTTGCGCATCCACGATACCCGCCGAAGTCAGGCAAAACAAAAACAGGAAGATGGTTTTTTTCATGGCTGAAGGTTTCGTTCAATGTTTCAGGCTTTTGATTTCCTTCAATTTGTCCTGCAAGGCAGGGTTATCGGGGTAATTTTCCAGCATCGTTTCTGCTTTTATCAAAAAAGCGCGGTAGTTGTCCAGATAACCTTCCGCGCGTTGTTTCTCCGCACGCTCAAGCATATCTCGGATGTCGAAAAGCACTTTTTCGGCTTCGGTCTTTTGGAGTTTTTCCAACAGTTTTTGCGCATTATCGCGTTCCCGAACGGCTTCTACCTGGCGCAGGTTTGCTTTTTGTCGTTCTTCCATCGCCCAAAAACCCAATCCTGCTGCTACCAGAAACATGAAGGACGCCGCTCCCGCCAGAAAATTGGCCCGTTGCCTTCGCCGTCGCTCCATGACAGCCAAACGCTCCGCTTCGGCCTCCCGGCGTTTTGCTTCTTCCAGTTCTTCCTTTGCCCGGCGTTCCTTTTTCATTTTCAGGACAGGCGCCACGAGGGTATCATGCGAAATTTCCAGGCTCTCCCCGCCCACAGAGTTTGGCTCTTTCCGGACGAGATATGTGTTTTCCAGTGCCCGCAACAAAGCGTCGTTCACAGCGAACTGGCTTTTGAGGAACTGACTGTCGACGCTCATCCGCCGGCCCTCGCCGCTTTGCAGATCTTCGGCCAACAGGCCTTCTTCCAGCACCATCTGGGCGGGGCGCTGCTGTGTTGAGTCCAGACGATCGAGCTGGCGGCGGTAGTAGGTTTCATACAGATTGCTCATATCCGGCAAGTCGCCGGTATCCACGGTTGGAAGTCCTGCGTCGCTTTGGCTGGATATTGCCCTGTTTTCGACCTGGCTTTCGATGTACTGGCACAGTATCTGGAGTTGAAAGGCCTCCACGCCTCTGGTTTGGCCGGAAGAGAGTTCCGTAATTATTTTTTGAAGTGCTGCTTCGGTGAATTCGAAAGGAGGGGTGGTGAAAGCATCGCCAGGCTTTGATTCCTGACCGGTGTTGGGAAACGCGAGTGCCGCCGGTTTTTCTATGGCATCCCTTGCCTGACCAGGTGTCAACGGGCGCAATTCATAGCGCTTGTGCAGAATAGCCGGCAGGACGTCGGTCATAGAATCCAACAGACTGATGCGGTCGGCACGGATGGCGAAAACCGCTTTTACATTCATCGGCTGGGCGATTTGACGCTTCGCATCGGGCGTCAGTTCCGGGAGGTACTTACGGAGGTATTGCGGGATGTCTGAGTAGAGCAATTCCGCGAGTTCCCGTTTGAACTGCATCTGTTCCGCCACCGGGTACGAAAAAAATTCTTCAAATTGATCAAACACCACAACGAAGCGTCCGCCGGCACTGGCGGATTGCCGTCGCTTGACATGGTACCACAGGGGTCGTTCCGCTACATTCGGGTACAGGATATCAAAAAAATCGCCGCCCGGTTCCGTCACCGGGTCGGGCAGTTTTTCCTGTATTTTCGCCAGGATCGTTGCCAGGGGAGTGCGGGCCTGGTCCTTCACATAGGTGCCGAGGCGAACTTCCACGACGATCGCCCGGCGTTCCGCTTCTTCCTCCTCCTGAAACAATGGGAGCACCCCAGCGTTAAGCAGCGAGCTCTTGCCGTACCCCGATTTGCCAAACAATACGACAAGTTTTTCCGACAAAATCAGGTTATAGAGTCCTTCAATATCATCGTCCCTGCCGAAAAAAATGGTTCGATTGGCCGCCTCAAAGGGCTTTACGCCCATATACCTGTAATGCTTTTCGGGCATAGTCATGGCAGTTTTTGGGTGAGATCCAGGATTCCCTTTTGTAAACGGGCAATTTTGATGTCCAGATTTTCCTGGGTTACCGTGCGGTCACGGCTTTCCGTCAGCCATGCGTAGTAACCTGATTTATATAATGTTACCTCATCGCGATCATCGGGGTCCAGATCAGAGGTGTATTCCTCGAGCCGCTCCAGGGCCCCTTCGATGTTGTTGAACTGTACGAGACGGCGCACCAATGCCGCACGCTCGGAAATGGGATTGAAGAGGGCGCGTATTTTTTTCGTAGACGAGTATTCCGTATGCAGGTCAAGCAGGAATTGCCAATCCGCGCCGTAAATGGTCAGGTTGAATTGCTGCTGGAAGAAGACCTCCGTATTTTCGTCACTGATGGCGGTTTTTGTCGCGTAGTTTTTGTTCGCGTTGGAGAAGCGGTCGCGGTTTTTGTTCAGATAACGCAGCAATATTTGTGTGTACCATTTGTCGAACTGAAAACCTATGAAAATATAGGTTGATGCGTTGACCAGCGCGTCGTTGACCGCTTTTGGCACACCGAAATCCCCCATCAGGTTTTTGAGCAGTTCAAAGATGTCATCGAAGTCGAGTACCAGTGACTGGTAATCCTCGATACTGCCGCACAGGTTGTAGATCAGCGGTGAAGCGGCTGTCGGCTTGGTTATATTGCCGGGCGTAGCCTTGTCTTTGGTAGAGAAATAGTCGAATTGAAAATTCAGCTGCCGTTTGCTGAAAAACTGCGGCAATGCCAGGTCGGGGTTCACCGAAATGATCAGGGGGAAAGGCAATTCCGCTATTCTTCCCAGTACTGTTTCATCAATGGGCAGGTTGTTGTAAAACGCCTCGGCTTCTGTTTGCGCATCCATCTTGGATACGGCGTTATCGAACAAAAACAGGCCTTCTCGAACAAAAAAATGCGTCGCTTCATCGGCGAGCTGT
>JAKOXM010000624.1 GCA_029781095.1 Bacteroidota bacterium | reverse complement strand
ATTGGCTTCTTTTGACAAATTTAAGGAGTTCATTTCCAAAGCCGCCGAAGCCCTCAATCTCCTCCCTCCCTCCGGCGCCATCGCCGGCGTATACGCCTCCATCGACCGCGAGCGTGGCGTCTGGAAGGCCCCGGCCAACGTCAGCCTGAACGCTGTCATCGGTCCGGCCGTCAAGATTTCCCACGAGCAGCAGGCAGAATTCAACGTAGACGTCAACGCGGGCAAATCGATCAACATCATTCGCTCCTTCACCGGCAAAGGCACCCTTGTCTGGGGCGCCCGCACCCTCGCCGGCAACGACAACGAGTGGCGCTACATCAGCGTCCGCCGCTTCTTCAATTTCGTGGAAGAATCCGTGAAAAAAGCCACGGAACAGTTCGTATTTGAGCCCAATGACGCCAATACCTGGGTGCGCGTGCAGGCCATGATCGAGAATTTCCTCAACACGCTGTGGCGGCAAGGCGCCTTGCAGGGTATCAAACCCGAGCACGCCTTCTACGTCGCCGTCGGCCTGGGCAAAACCATGACGCCGCTGGATATCCTGGAAGGCCGCATGATCATCGAGATCGGCATGGCCGCCGTGCGCCCGGCCGAGTTCATTATCCTGCGCTTCTCGCACAAAATGGCTGAATCTTAGCAGGTTAACGGGTTGCGGGTTAACGACGGGTTGCGGGTGTATTTAAGCCCGGCTCCTGCAAAAGGCTGTGAAACCCGCCAACCCGAAACCCGCCAACCCGAAACCCGCCAACCCGAAACCCGCCAACCCGTTAACCAATAACTATCAACCTTAAATAAATAAATCATGGCAGAATATCCTTTGCCCAAATTTCACTTTCAGGTGGACTGGGGCGGCGCAAAAATCAGTTTTATGGAAGTATCCGGTATGGACTTCCAGGTCGAGGCCATCGAATACCGGCACAGCGACAGCAAAGATTTCAGCAAGATCAAAATGCCGGGCATGCGCAAGTACAGCAACATAACCATGAAGCGCGGCTTGTTCGAACAGGACTTCGATTTCAACAACTGGCTCGACGCGATCGCCAACGAGCGGGTGAACGAACGGCGCGACCTGGTAATTCGCCTGCTCAACGAAAAGCACGAGCCGGTGGCGGTCTGGAAAGCGACACGCTGTTTTCCCGTCAAAATCACCGCGCCCGACCTGAAATCCGACGCCAACGAAGTGGCCGTCGAAAGCATTGAAATCGCCCATGAAGGGCTTAGCCTCGTTCGTTGATTATGGCTTCTTCTTCTGCATCTTCTGCCGGGGCGGGGTATTATCCGCCGCTGGGTTTTCATTACTCGGTGGTATTCAGCATCAGTCCACACCGTGACGACGTCCGTTTTCAATCGGTGTCTGGCCTGTCGGTGGAGTATGAAATGGAGGAATACAAAGAAGGTGGAGAAAACCGCTTCGTGCACAAACTGCCGGTCCGGACGAAATACCCCAACCTGACGCTCAAACGGGGCCTGTTGCTCACATCGGTCGTGACCCAGTGGTGCATGGCGGCATTTACGCTCCGCAAGTTCATCCCGGCCGATCTCATGGTCATCCTGATGAACGAAAAGGGTGTGCCGCTGCGCAGCTGGAATGTCGTGAATGCCATTCCTGTCAAGTGGCAGGTATCCGAACTGAATGCCGATAAAAGCGAGATCATCGTGGAAACCCTCGAATTGTCGTACCGCTATTTTATCATGCTCTGATGCCAATCGAAATCAAGGAACTGCATATCAAAGTGGCCGTGGCTCCACCAAAGTCCGACCAACCCGCGGCGAGTACCGAGGAGGCAAAGCCTTCACCCTGCGACGAAAAAAACGATCGCCAGCAACTCGTGTCCGATTGTGTGGAACAAGTCATGCAAATCCTTAAAGAAAAAAGCGAAAGATGATATTCGATAAAGTCATAGAGAAGGTCACCGGGAAACTGGAAAAGATGATCATTATGGGCTTCAAGGATGATAAGGAGGCCGAAAGCGGTACAAGAAGTATGGTTGAAAATACCGATAACTTCTTCGAAGCCTATATCAACCCGGAGAGTTACAAGCTGGACTATAAGGTCAAATACGATTGCAGCACGGCCGCAGCCGGATCCGACGGTAAGCAACAAAGGTTTTATTCCATCGCTCCGGATGAGTTGAATTTCAGTTTTTTGTTCGACGACACTGGCATTATTGACGGTGACTTGCGCAACATCCTGAAAAAACCCAACTCCGGTGTTTTTGAAGAAGTAAAAAAGTTCCGTGAACTGCTGGTTAAATACTCCGGCGACTCCCATCAGCCGAAATCGCTGGTCCTGGTCTGGGGAAATCTGATATTCCGTGGGAGGGTAGTGGCCTTGAGCATCGATTACAAGTTATTCAATTCAAACGGGGAGCCGATACGCGCGGTAGCCAATGTAAAGTTTGTCGGCTCCATCGAAGAGAACAAGGGCGAAGCCAAAAAAAAGAAATCCTCCCCCGACCTCACCCACATCCTCCAGGTCAAGGCCGGCGACACCCTCCCCCTGATGTGCAAAAAGGTGTACGGCGACCCCAAATACTACCTGCAGGTGGCCGATGTCAACGGGCTTGGCAATTTCCGGCGGCTGGAGCCGGGTATGGAACTCGTTTTTCCACCCATCGATAAAACCACAAACTGACTTTAAAACCACTTACCATGGGCGTCGTGCCTTCCGTCATACCAAAACCGGCTTCGCCGGACGTCGTTACCGCCACAGTGCTGGTGGAAGGCAAGGCATTGCCCGGTACGGTAGGCATCCTCTCCATAGTCGTGAACAGGGAAGTGAACCGCATCCCTTCAGCAACCCTCGTGATTCGCGACGGGGAACCGGCCATACAAACATTCAAGGTCAGCAACGAAGACTTTTTTCTCCCGGGCAACAAGGTGGAGATCAAACTGGGCTACAGTTCGAACGAAGCCACCGTATTCAAGGGCATCGTCGTGCGGCACAGTATAAAAATCCGCTCAACCAGTTCCTCCCTGATCGTCGAATGCCGCGATGAAGCCGCGAAAATGACGGCGGGGCGAAAAAGCCGTTATTACATCGACAAAAAAGACAGCGACATTATTGAGGAGATCGTGGGGCTCTACGGGCTTAAAAAAGACGTAAAATCTACAAAACCAGGCCTGA
>JAKOXM010000611.1 GCA_029781095.1 Bacteroidota bacterium | reverse complement strand
ATCTCTATCGAATTTGCGGCCCTGAATTTTTTTCACCTTGAGAAAAACACCTATTCCTACAAGCTGGAGGGTTTCAACAAGGACTGGTTTACTCCCGACTACAACACCAGGCGGGCAACATACACCAACCTAGATCCCGGCGAATACGTGTTTCGGGTCAAGGTATCGAACGAACCCGGCAAATGGTCGGATGAAACGGTGCTGAAAATCCGCATCCTCCCGCCTTTCTGGCGCTCCCGGACTGCCTATTTTTTCTATTTTCTATTCATACTGAGCGCGTTAATTCTCGCGGGCTGGATCATTCTGGATCGCGAGCGAATGAATTTCCGGCTGGAACAGGAGCGCCTCGAAGCACAACGCACGCACGAGCTGGATTTGCTGAAGATCAAATTCCTGACCAATATCAGCCATGAATTCAGGACGCCGCTAACGCTCATCCTGAGTCCTCTTGAACGCCTGTTGCGCCAGGCAAAAGACCCGGAAGAACGCGCACAACTGGAACTGATAACTCGCAATGCCGGGCGTTTGCTCAACCAGGTAAACCAGCTGCTTGATTTTAAAAAACTGGAGGTAGAAGAGACTAAATTCATTGCCGCAAGCGGCGATATCGTACAATTTATCCGGGAAATATCGAATTCGTTTTCAGAAATGGCCGGGCAAAAGAACATTTCCCTCACATTTGAAAGCGGGATAGAATCGCTTCAAATGATTTTCGATCAGGCCAAGATGTCGCGGGTGATGTACAACCTGTTGTCCAATGCGTTCAAATTTACGCCCGGTAACGGCCGGGTAAGCGTTACCGTCGAACACCTTCCTGCAGATGAAAGCATTGAATCCGAGACGCTTGAAATAAAAGTATCGGATACCGGAATCGGCATCCCCCGCGAGGCCCGGCACCGTATTTTTGATCGTTTTTACCAGCATACCGTGCCGGGTTCGATGGTAAACCAGGGGAGCGGTATCGGTTTATCCATCACCCGTGAGTTCATCAAATTGCACGAAGGGACAATCCATGTGGAGAGTGAGGAGCACAAGGGAAGCACCTTTGTGATCCGGTTGCCGGTCCGGAAGATTGCCGGAGATGCGGAAGTGCAGGAAAACTCCGCCGAAGCGATATCCCTGGGGCCTGTGGCTGCAGGTCAGGAGGAGCCCCTCGTGAGCAAATCAAAAAAGCCGCGTCTGCTGATCGTGGATGACAATCCGGATTTCAGATCGTACCTGAAAGATGCCATGGCGCAGCAGTATGATGTTCTGGAAGCCTCCGATGGAAAAGCAGGTCTTAAAATAGCGCTTGCAGAAGTGCCCGATCTGGTTGTGAGCGACGTGATGATGCCTGAAATGAACGGCATGGAACTTTGCCGGCAAATCAAAACCGATCAGCGCATTTCACATATCCCGGTTATTTTACTGACGGCGCATGCTGCCGAAGAGCAGCAACTGCAAGGCTATGAGATCGGCGCCGATGCCTATATCACCAAACCGTTCCAGCTTGAAATACTCTCTGTGCGCATCCAGAACCTGATCCGGCAACAGGAGCAACTCCGGAAAAAAATGCAACGCTTCGTCGATGTGCAGCCAAGTGAAGTCAAAATCACCTCCCTGGACGAGCAGTTGATCAAAAAGGCGATGGAACTGGTGGAGGAGAACATATCCAATGCCGAGTTTTCAGTCGAAGATCTCAGCCATGCCCTGGCGATGAGCCGCGTTTACCTTTACAAGAAACTGTTGGCACTCACGGGCAAAACACCGATCGAATTTATCAGGGTCATGCGATTGAAACGGGCGGCGCAACTGCTGGAAAAAAGCCAGCTTACGATAGCCGAAATCGCCTATAAA
>JAKOXM010000576.1 GCA_029781095.1 Bacteroidota bacterium | reverse complement strand
CTTCTTTCCTGGCTGCGTCCAGCCGATCTTTTCGGCGGCCAGTTTCAGTACACCGGCCAGACGTCCGGGTTCCACGAGTTTATCCCAATATGCGGTAAACGGCTCGCGTCCTTCCAAAAGGCCGAGTCTGTATTGCAGGGGGTCTTTTTTCAATTTGCGCGCTACTTCATCGATAAAACATTCCACGGCAAATACGTTTTGCACGGGCTCCACGCCCCGCAACCAGCCCCGGTGCAGGTTGAAATCAACCGGTGTGTACCCGGTCCTCACATTCGGCACGGCATACCAGAAATCCTTGTGGGCGCCACCGAGATTCTCCGAAATATCTTTGGCATCGGGGCCGTCTATCATGCGGGCGATGGGTGTGCCGAGCACGTGGTGTTCCCAACTTTGCAATGCGCCCTGAGCATCCCATTTTGCCTGCAGGCGGTGGTAATTGGCCGGCCGGTAATTGTCGTTGCGAATATCATCCGTGCGATCCCAAATCAACTTGACGGGCCTGTCCGTTTGCTGGGCTATTTTGACGGCCTCAAGGGCGAAGTCGCACATGAGGCGACGCCCGAATGAGCCGCCCATGAGCGCCAGATTGGCCTTGATATTATTCCGCGGGATGTTGCATTCTTTGGAAATGGTATCGACGGTCCAGTCCGGCAGTTGCAGGCCACCCCACAACTCGCATTGATCGCCTTTGACTTCGGCGATAAAGTTGAGCGGCTCCATCATGGCATGCGCGAGAAACGGCGCTGCGTATTCGGCAGTAAGTGTATTCGATTTTGCAGCAGTTACAGTATCCACATCGCCTGCGGAGTGTACCACCACCTGCGGTTTTTCGACGGATTTTTCGGCAAAAGTTTTGAACAGCCGGTCAGTGCTTTCTTCATTCCCGTTTCCTTCCACCCAATTTATTTTCAGCAATCTGCGGGCTTTCATGGCGGCCCAGGTATTGGTAGCCAGCACCGCTACGCCCGCCCGCATGTGCATGGGTTTGTCCGTTCCTGCGTAACTAACCACTTTTACCACCCCCGGCACTGACAGGGCTTCTGCATCGTCTATGTTGCCGACAGAGCCTCCCAATACGGGGCAACGCTCCACCACGGCATAGAGCATTCCGGGCACGTCGAGATCCATGCCATATTTGACGCGGCCCGTGATAATGTCTTTCAGGCTCTTTTTGCGCTGTTCTTTCCCGACGATTTTGAAATCCCTGATGTTTTTCAGTTTTATATCGGCTGGAACAGGGAGCCCGGCAGCATCGCAGGCCAGCTCGCCATACGAAAGGGATTGACCGGTGACGGCGTTTACAACAGCGCCATTCTCGGCCTTGCAAATGCCTTCGTCGACACCCCATCGTTTGGCGGCAGCCGACACAAGCATGGCCTTTGCCGCTGCGCCCGCCTTGCGCAGTTCTTCCCAGGAGCCGGTGACGCTCTGGCTTCCACCGGTATCATGCGCATCTTTGGCGAGCGAGCCGAAGGGAGCGATTTCTTCTTTTACTTTTTGAAAGTCTACTTCCAGTTCTTCTGCCAAGATCATCGGCAGGGAGGTGTTTACGCCCTGGCCCATTTCCTGTTTGCCGACAAATATGGTGACGAGACCTGTTTTGTCGATCCGGATAAACGCATTGGGCTGAAAATGGTCGCAGGGAAGCGGTCCGCTTGCCACCCTGGAAAAACCGGGCAGCGAAAACCCCAGCACCAACCCGCCACTGCCGAGTGTGCTGATCTTGATAAATCTGCGGCGATCTATTGTAACTTTTTTCATTTTTTTCTTATTTACCGGATTCTTCCACTGCCATTTTTATCGCCTGACGAATACGGTGATACGTGCCGCAACGGCATAAAACGGGGTTCATGGCGTTGCTGATCTGCTCTTCCGTAGGCTTTTTATATTTGTTCAACAGGCCCGCAAGGGTCATCATTTGCCCGGCCTGGCAATAGCCGCATTGTGGCACACCGACGCTTTCCCAGGCTTTCTGCACCGGGTGCGTGCCGTCTTCTGAAAGTCCTTCAATGGTGGTGATCCTGATACCTTCCGCATTTTGCACCTGCCAAACGCAGGAACGAACAGCCTCGCCGTCGGCGAGTACCGTGCAGGCGCCGCAGGATGCCACGCCGCAGCCGAATTTGGTGCCGGTCATTTGCAGGAGATCGCGCAATACCCACAGGAGGGGCATGTCGGGTTCTGCATCTACCGTATGTTGGGTTCCGTTGACGCTGAGGGTGTATGTTGGCATGGAAAAATGTTTTATTGGCAAAAATAGGTAGTAATTCCCTACTTTCCCCCCTGAAATTCAGTGAACAACCGATTCTCTAATCTACAGCATACCATGAAGATAAAATTCTGCGGCGCCGCCCGCGAAGTAACCGGCTCGGCACACCTTATTACGCTCGATGACGGGTTTAAAATTTTGCTCGACTGCGGACTCTACCAGGGTGGCGACGATGACGGACAGGCCGGTGACGGCAAATCAATGGCCGGTTTTAATGAAAAATGGCTGTTCAACCCGGAAGAGATCGGATGCCTGGTACTCAGCCATGCACACATCGACCACTCCGGCCGGATTCCCAAACTGGTGGGAGACGGTTTCACCGGAAAGATATACAGCACGCACGCCACCCGC
The DNA here is from genome assembly GCA_029781095.1 of Bacteroidota bacterium. Lineage (GTDB taxonomy): Bacteria > Bacteroidota > Bacteroidia > Chitinophagales > Saprospiraceae > M3007. The sequence continues at coordinate 13,369 of JAKOXM010000576.1, read as the reverse complement.
GATCTGTGCGCCATCATGTTGCTCGACAGCGCCAAAATACAGGAAAACGACGCCGCTTACCACAATAAGAAAAAGGGATTCAACGAACCGGACCGTTCGCCGCTCTATACCATAGAAGACGTTGGCCAGGCCATGCGGCAATTTGCCAGCTACAACTACGAACAATGGTTCCATATTCACCCCGACGTACGGGTGATGTACCGCGACGCCGGCCACATCCTTGGAAGCGCCAGTGTAACGCTTGAGATCACGGAAAACGGACAAATCACCCGTTTCGGATTTTCCGGCGATATCGGTCGGCCCGACCGGCCTATCCTTGGCGACCCGCTCCCCATGCCCGATCTCGATTACCTGATCTGCGAAAGCACATACGGCGACCGCGAACACGAGTCGGCGCCAAACGAAGTGGAACGTTTTGTCGAGATCGTGCAACACACCTGTGTTGAAAAGAAGGGTAAACTGATCATTCCGGCTTTTTCCGTGGGCCGCACGCAGGAGATCGTGTATATGCTCGACAAACTTAACCATGCCGGCAGGCTGCCCAAAGTGTCGGTGTTTGTGGACAGCCCCCTGGCCGTCAATGCCACGCAAGTGTTCGTCAACCACCCCGAATGCTTCGACGACGAAGTTCATCGCTATATGCTGGAAGATGAAAACCCCTTCGGATTCAACGATTTATATTATATCCGGAACAGCGAAGGCTCGATCAAACTCAACAGCATCGAAAAACCCTGCATTATCATTTCCGCATCCGGCATGATGAACGCCGGTCGCATCCGGCATCATTTGCTGCATAATATCGACAACCGGCGCAATACTTTCCTCATTGTGGGCTATTGCGCGCCCAACACGCCCGGCGGCCTGCTGCGCGATGGCGCAAAGAGCCTTTATATCATGGGACATAACAAACAGGTGCTGGCCGACATCGAGGTGATGGATTCATTTTCAGCGCATGGCGACCGGGTAGAGATGCTGGATTTTTTGAAAAATCAGAAAAATTCCTGCCGAAAGGTGTGGCTGGTCCACGGCACCATCGACCGCCAGGAAAAATGGCGCGACTACCTGCTTGCGAATGGATTTAAGGACGTGGCAATACCGGAACTGGGCGAAGAAGCGAAACTCTGATCACGCTCCCTCTTTTTCCAATTCTTCCAGCCGCACCTTGTAAATATACTGCGGCGTCCGGGCATACATATTCCGGTACAGCGTAAGCGCGCGAATATGGTGCGGCGTCGGATGGTCGGCAACTTTCCGGAGTTCGAAGTGGACGGCAGCTTCTTCGCGCTCGGTTCGGGCAAGAGCCAGCAGCTGTTGTAACTGGCGAAGCGCTTCGGGGCGGTTGCCTTCGGCCATAATGACCTGAGCGCGCAGTATGTTTGCGCCGAACGTCAGGTCTGCGTTGCCAAGCGCCAAAGCGATATCGCGGCCCTCCTCGAGCACCTGCCGTGCCGTGGACAGTTCGCCTGCGTAAACGTGCACAAGGCCTTTTTCGATCAGGGAATAACCGAGCACCAGTTTATTGCCCATGTCGCGGGCATACTCGATGGCCTCATTGTAATAGCTGATTGAACGTTTGAAGTCGCTTTTATAGAACCATGTGTCGCCCAGCGTATTAAGCGCTTTGGCGATCCCTTTTTTATAGTTCAGTTCCCGCGAAAGGTTAAGATTCTGCTCCAGGTATTCAATAGCGCGATCAAACTCTCCGATTACCGAAAGCAAATCACCGATCAGTCCGCAAGCAATGGAAGTGCCCTGCTTGTCGCCCAGTTCCTGGCACAGCACGAGATCGCGTTCGAAGTTTTGCATCGCCTTGGTGTAATCGCCTTTTTTCTCCCAAACGGAGCCGATCGAGCCGATGCAAATGGTCATATAGAGCTTGTTGCCCAGTTCTTCGGAAAGGGCAAGTCCTTTTTCCAGGCAAAGCAAGGCCGAGTCCAGTGCGCCTTTTTCCAAATAAATAATCCCGAGGTTGGTGTACAGCGTGGTCAATCCCTGCTTGTCGGAAGCGCGTTCTGCGATATCGAGCTGTTCCTCCAGCCAGCGGACCCCCTCGTCGTAATGCCCCTGATTCATAAAAATAAGGCCGAGGTTGGCTACGATAGCCGCGTTTTCAGGGTCGCGTTGCACCGAGCGGTTGATCTCTATTGCCTTGGCAAACCAGCTTTTGGCGGCGTCATAACCGCCCTGCCGGAAGAAAAAGGTGCCGAGGTTGCCGTAAGTTTTGGCGATACCCACCTGGTCATTGGCGAGCTCGAAACAGGTAACGGCCACGTCGAGGTGTTTTTTTGCTTCCGGATAATTGCCGCGCAACATCAGGAGCTGGCCGAGCCGGCGGTTGCTGCGGCCGATGAGGTACCAGTCGTTGAGTGCTTTGGCGCGGTCGAGCGCCGACCGGTAGTCCTGCTCCGCTTCCTCCCATTGCCCCACGAGTTCGTGTACGGCTCCTTTTCGCAGCAGCAGTTTGATAACTTTTTTACTCTTTTTCGAACTTTCCCGGATGTTTGCGATGAGTTTTTCGTAATACTTCAGCGCTTGCCGGTTGAGGAAGTTGCGCTGCGAAAAACGGGCGGCCTTTTCCAGAAATTTATTGGTCTTCTGTTCGTCTTCCGATTGTTCGTAATGGAAGGCAAGGTCAACGAAACGTTCCTCCGAACCGGGATACAGTTGTTCGATGGCCTCGGCAATGAGGTGGTGCAGCTCCCGCAGGCGGGTACGCAGCTGCATATCGTAGGCGGCTTCGCGCAGTAGCGAATGGCGGAAAATGTAGCGCAATTCATTCATTGCATGCCATATCTGCCATTTTTCAGCCGTCTGAATCTGTTCTTTCAGTACGAGGTCAAGATCGCCGTTTTTCTGGGCAAATTCTTCCTGACGCGCCATCACAGCCGACAAAACGGGCAGTTCAAACTCCCGTCCGATTACCGCCGCCGCTTTCACGGTTTCTTTTACCAAACCGCTCAGCCGGTCTATGCGGGCCATCATGATCTGCTTCACCGAATCGGACATCTGGATGTCCTCGTTCTGCTGGAGTTGCAGCACCCCGTCGGTTTGCGTCAGCAGGTTGGCCTCGCGAAAATAATCGGCCATTTGTTCCACATAGAACGGATTTCCTTGCGTCATACGCTGAATCAGTTCCAGAAGATCAGGGTGTAAAGCGCCGCCGAGGCGCGTTTCCGCAAAAGATTTCAGGTCTTCCGGCGACAGGAAATTCAGATCGACCTCCGTGAAAGGTATCTGTAATTCCTCCAGCAGTTTTTGCCGGAAAACAAAGGAGCGGGAGCCATCGTCTTCATAGCGGCTCGTCACCAGAAACAACAAGGGATAGCCCTGTGCGCGGCGGATGAACTGCTGTAAAAATTCACGGCTCATATCGTCGTACCAATGCGCGTCTTCCAGTTCGATCACAGCGGGCTGCAATAGCGATTCGGCTACAAAGAGGTTGGCCATGGCCGACAAGGCGTTTTGGTAGCGCCCGCGAGCGTCGAGTTGCTCCCAAAGGGAATTCGGGTAGTGGATACCGACCATCGCCGCCAGCACGCTTTGCGTCCGGGCAATTTCCCTGCGCACGGCGTCGGCTTCCGGGTGGCGGTTTTCAGTCAGTTCGTACTGTAATTCGAGAAAATTGTTCTCAAACAGTTCTTTGTTGCGTTCAGCGTTATTTTCAGGGCTCTGTTCAAAATAATATTTCAGGAAATAGATAAACGGATTGAAAGGTTTGCGCAGGATCTGATCGCTTTGGCAGGTGAACCAGCTCACGGCCATCGTTTCGCGCAGACTACGCCTGAATTCGTAGCTGAGGCGGCTTTTACCGATTCCGGCTTCTCCAAACACGTAAGCCACGCCCGAAAACCGGTTTTCGCGCAGCGGCATCACAAAATCCGACAGCGTTTTCTGTTCGGTTTTCCTGCCGAAATAATCGCCCGTGAAACTGGTGCGTCCGCCGAGGTTGCGGCCGCTGAGCAGATAGGTCGGAATGCTTTGCTCAAAGCCTTTAAAGCTCCCTTCTCCCCTGAAAGTAAACTTGAAATTGCGGTTGCGCTGCACGTTTTCGTCGGCCATTACCTCGCCCCACTGGGCTTTCATCATCAGCCGGGCGCCAAGGTTGACGCGTGCGCCAACTGCGGCGTACTGGCAACGCTCCTGACTGCCGATCACGCCGGTAAATGCCGTACCGGAGGTGATACCGATACGGTACCGCGCGCCGGTGATATTTTCAAGGTGCAGCAGGTCGTCCTGCACAGCAGTGATGAATTCAAGGGCGCGGTCAACATTGTTTTCAAAAGAGACCGGGGCGCCGAAGATGCAAAAAATAACCCCGCCTTTATCGCCGAAGTCAATTTCCTTGAAGTAGCCGCCGAAATTTTCGCTCTGTTCCAGCAAAACCGTGGCAAAATGATCGAGCCCTTCGTGCGTATTGACACCGGTAAAGGAAAGGAAAACGCTTACCACGTTGCGAAACTCGCCAATACCCGGGTTTGAAAAAACCTCTTTCGGCAAAAAATCCGCCATAATGACCGGGTCGGGCTTGGGAAGTTTGGGAGCCCGGTTGGTGCCGGGAGCCGAATCATCGAGGTTGATCCCCTCGAGTTTCAGTTTATAAAAACCTTTATCAATCGCTTCGCTGTCAATGATTTCGGGGTGAATAAACTTTAAAAAACGCTCGTCCGATACGACTTCAAGGCTGTTGGCAAGCACCTGGGCCTGTGAGCAGCCGTCGATGGGTGCTCCCCTGAAATAGTAGCCTTTGCGTTTGGTGCCTACGATACCCCATTCGACTTCGCCTTCGGAAAGTCCGATCTTGATACCGATGTTGTATTCTGACAGAATGGAATCCTCGTTTTCCTGGTCGCTGATAAAACGCCGGAGCGTCGACTGTGCCGTTTCGGCTACCCGGAGTGCTATGGCGGCGGTGGCTTTGTTGGAAGGGCCGCCGTTTTGGTTGGGAAATATGGCTGTAAAACTGTCGCCCGCGAAATAGGGGATAAAACCGCCTTGCTCGTATACGAACGATACTGTTGGCTGAAATATATGGTTGAGCGCATAGGACAGCTCCTCTGCACCTTCGGGGCCTTTCTGCATGAGTTTCTCTGTCAGGCGGGTAAAACCGCTGAGGTCGACAAACATCGTGAAGGCTTGCAACCGCCCTTCCAGGTTTCCGTGGCGGTAGTTTTCCTGGATAAAATGTGGCAGGAAGTGTTTCAAATCAGTATAGCGGCAGTTTGAGGGGGTGAAGTTACGACAAAACGCAAAAAGGGACGGATGGATTTTGTGAAGGCGGCAATCAATGTTTTGACAAAAGGTAAAATGTACGGCGGGCTTCCACATCCCTGCTATCCGAAGGTCCGGGCAGGATGTGAAATACGCTGTACGCTATCCAAAAAAACCGGCAATTGGCAAGGCCTAAAAAAGATCCGGGGCATGGTTTGTACGGGGCAGCCCCGATTTTGAGAAGCAAGTTAATATATTTATTTTTTCACCGCTACCTTTGTAAAAACAATACACGATAAAATTTTGTAAATGAGTTGATTGAAACATGCTTCGATCAATTTTTTCCGGCCGCACGCTTCCATGAAAGAACAAATCCAATCCCTCGCCCGCCAATTCCACGCAGACACCATTGCCAACCGCCGCCACCTGCACATGCATCCCGAATTGTCGTTCGAGGAAGTACAGACCGGTAAATTCGTGGCGGCCAGACTCGCCGAAACAGGCATAAAATACCGGCACGGCATTGCCGGCAACGGTGTCGTGGCCCTGATCGAGGGAAAAAATCCGAAAAAACGCGTCATCGCCCTGCGCGGCGATATGGATGCGCTGCCTATCCGGGAAGCCAATAAAGTGCCGTACAAGTCTCAAAACGAGGGTGTTATGCATGCATGTGGGCACGATGTGCACACTTCGTCGTTACTTGGTACGGCGCGCATCCTGCATACATTGCGCGACCAATTCGAAGGTACCGTAAAATGCATATTCCAGCCCGGCGAAGAACGATTGCCCGGCGGAGCGAGCATCATGATCAAAGAAGGCGTGCTTGAAAAGCCACGCCCGGTCAGTATTTTCGGACAGCACGTGCACCCACCCCTACGTGCCGGCATGATCGGCCTGAAACCCGGTATCTACATGGCCAGCACCGACGAGATATATGTCACCATCAAAGGCCGTGGAGGCCATGGGGCCATGCCCCAGGAATGCATCGACCCCGTGGTCATCACAGCCCAGGTGATCGTGACACTGCAACAGATCGTCAGCCGCTACAACGATCCCGGTATCCCGTCGGTACTCACCTTCGGCAAAATAAACTCTACAGGAGGCGCCACCAATATTATCCCGAACGAGGTAAAAATAGAAGGCACTTTCCGAACCATGAACGAAAAATGGCGTGCCGAAGCCCACAAACGCATGAAAAAGATCGCTGAAACGATGGTTAAAAGTATGGGAGGCGCTTGCGAATTCAATATCATGAGGGGCTATCCGGTGCTTTACAACCACGAAGCGCTTACCCAGCGTACCAAACAATGGGCCATCGAATTTTTGGGGAAAGACAAGGTCGCAGACCTTCCCGCACGTATGACGGCAGAAGATTTTGCCTATTTCTCACAGGCGATGCCCGCCTGTTTTTACCGGCTCGGCACGGGCAATCCCGAACGGGGCATCACTTCGCCCATCCATACCGAAACATTCGATGTCGACGAGGCGGCTCTCGAAACAGGCACCGGGCTCATGGCCTGGCTGGCAGTGAAAGAGCTGGAAAAGAATTATTGAAGGTGTGCGCTCAGTTCGACAAGTCTGAAATTACCGTTGTTTACTGCCACAAGCAGGCGTTTTCGCCCGCCCGGACCGTTTAGTATCTCCAGGTCGCGCACCGGGCCCGGGAGCCATATGCCTGACTCTGAAGGCTCCGAAGGACGGAAATTACCGTGGCCGTCGCCCAGCAGCAGGGTTCCGAAGGAGGCGTCGAAGCGCCCGATGGCAGGTTGCACCTCGTAAAAATTACCCCCGAGCAGGATGTCCGGGTGACCGTCACCATTGAAATCATAGGGAAGTGCCGCAAATACCGGACTGAGTTGCGCTTCGTTGGGAAGCGGGTGTGCGACCCATTGTCCGTTTCCTTTGTTTTCAAAAAAACAAGTGGCCAGTATCTCGACTTCTCTGTGCAGCGCACCCTTTCTTATATCTTCGGGGAATACCTCGTCGAAAGTGCTCTCTGCATACTTCCGGTATTCCACGTACCGCTTTTTCAAAAATGGTAACTGGCTGACCAGTGCGTCCTTGTCAGAAAAAACATAGTTTTTCCCTTGCCGGTAATAAGTCAGCACCGGCTCGGTGCTGCCGTTGCCGTCAAAGTCTTTTACCCACAAACCCAGCGGTTCGGACGGCGAAGCGCGCAGGATGCTGTTCAGTCCAAGATTGCCGGCCACAAGGTCAATATCGCCGTCGCCGTCGAAATCAGCGGCACGCACACAATTCCAAAATCCGGAGGAGTGGGGAATTTCTGTCTTTTCAAAACCCGTGGCCGTATTGCGGTAAATGGTGACAGGCATCCATTCGCCACAAACAACCAGGTCGGGACGATCGTCATTCTCCAGGTCGGCCCAGCAGGCATCGGTTACCATACCGCCGATGCCGATGTTCCCTTTTTGAGAATGAATCGGCGTTTCGACGAATTGATCGGCGCCATTGTTTTTCAGGAGATACGATTTGGCAGCAAGTCCGTAGGCGCCTGTAACCCAACGCGTTCCGATGAACATGTCCGGGCTGCCGTCGCCGTCAAAATCGGCCATGCGCACGCAGGATGTGTTTTTTGAAGTGTAACCATGGGACAGGATCGAAGCATTTCCCGGAAAAAATGTACCTCCGGCCTGCTGCAGAAACGCTGTGTCGGGCGTAAAAAAGTCGTCGAGACCATCGCCGTTCAGGTCGCTGACAACGACCTTGGGGCCCTGCGTGCCAAGCGACCAGGGCATCAGTTTTTCACGGGCGATGTCGCTCACATCACCGGGCCTTTGAGCGGAAGGTATTTGTGTTTCAGGATGGAGTGCCGGACTATCGGGTGACTCCGGGCCGCCCGGCGGCCGGGGCGTCGCGTTTTTTCTTTCCAATAAAAGGGTCCGGTTCGACGGAATCCCGTATTGCACTTCCTGCGCTCCGCCCGGCCACGTAACAATTAGTGAATCAATGCTTTCACTTTTGCCCAGGCCAATGGTCACAGCGCCCGGCTCCACAGACGACTGGAAACCCCGAACAGGCTGGTTTTCAAATAAATGCACCTGTTTTCCCGTAAAAACATATACCTGCGCGCCTATACCGAACGTATTCGCGCCATCGCCGGCAAATTTGATTTTAACAAAATGCGCCCCTGCAACATTGTTCCTGAAAATGGAGGCGGGTTCGTTCAGGTTGTTGGTCACGATATCCAGATCGCCGTCGTTGTCGAGATCGGCATAAATAGCGCCATTGGAAAAGCCCTTATGGTCGAGTCCCCAGTTTCCGGATTCATCTTCAAAGGTCAGATCTCCCCGGTTGCGATAACAATAGTTTGCAGCCGCGCCGGAGGGCATCTTCCGGATCAGTTCAAGGTCGCTCGCGTTTTGCTGCACCGCTCCGGAAGATATAAATTTCAGGTAATCATTGTCATTGGGCCGGTGCGGGATACCGTTGCTGATAAACAGGTCTTTCCAGCCGTCGAGGTCAAAATCGGCGAGCAAGGGACTCCAGCTCCAGTCGGTGGAGGCGATGCCGGCGAGCTGGCCGATTTCGGAAAAGACGGCGCCCGGTGGGCGGTTGTTTCCTTTCCCGGGGGGTCGATCGGGGGAGAACATTTCTGATGACGGACCCGCCGTCCCGCGATTGAGTTGCAGACAATTTCGCGGGAATTGCCAGTGGTAGCCATAGGAATGTTTGTACTCGTATACCTGGTATTGGTCGGGAGGCTGGCTGGCTTTCAACGTGGTCTCGTCTTCCGGTTTCATGTCGAGCGTGACGATGTCCGGGCGTCCGTCGTTGTTTACGTCCGCCATGTCGCAGCCCATGGAAAAATTGGATGTATGGCCGGTACTTTCGACGATCCCTTCCCTGAAATACTTGCCCTGTACGTTGTAGTACAGGAAATCGTTTTCATGAAAGTCGTTGGTGATATAGATATCCGGGTATCCGTCGGCGTTCACATCGCCTACTGCAAGGCCCAGGCCGTAGCCCGACTTGCCATCGTGCAGTCCGGAACTTCCTGTCACATCGACAAATTTCCCGTTTTCATTCCTGAACAGGCGATCGCTGGATAAAGGGTCGAATTGTCTGGAGATGCTGGTGTCTTTGTATGATTCGGGCGAATGCACGCTGTGGCAGAGTATGAAGCAGTCGAGATCGCCGTCAAGATCGTAGTCGAAAAATGTGGCCTGCGTACAAAAAGCCGCAAGGTCAAGGCCATATTCGGCGGCTTTGTCCGAGAATGTGCCATCCCGGTTATTGATAAAGAGCTGGTTTTTTCCCTGAAATGATTTGTAGTTTCCTGCCTGGCAAACGTAGATATCGAGCCATCCGTCGGCGTTCACATCGGCCATGGTGACGCCTGTTTTCCAGGACCCCGTGCCGGCGGTACCCGATTTCTCCGTCAGATCTTCAAATCTGAAATCGCCCCGGTTCAGGTAAAGTTTATTCTGTCCTGTGTTGGAAGTAAAATACAGATCGGGCAGGCCGTCGTTGTTCAGGTCTCCTGCCGCCACACCGCCGCCGTTGTAGTAATAGAGGTACTGGATGATGTCCATGCCCTCGTCCGTTTGTTCGGGCAGAATATTGGAGAAGCCGATGCCCGTTTCAGACGGTTTCAGGCTTGTGAAGAGCGTTGGTCGGGAGTGTTGCCCACAGGTGCAAAAAAAAATCGTTACGACGAAAAGCGCACAGGTTTTTACAATTTTTGTTCGAACCAATACCTTCATTTTCATAGTATTATGCCTGTGTTGCTGTGACAGGTCCGTCTACAATTTCAACGCGGATTTCCGGAGGCGCTGCAAAAAAGGCGAAGCGAAAATGAAGGATTGCAAGTTTTCATTATCGCTGCCGAGCACTTCATTTTTGCTGCCGCTCCACTCGAGGCGGCCCTCGTGAAGAAAGCAGATATTGTCGCCGATCTCCATCACCGAGTTCATATCATGGGTATTGATGATTGTGGTGATGTTATTTTCTTCGGTGATGCTACTGATAAGTTCGTCGATCAGGATGGCCGTTTTGGGATCGAGGCCCGAGTTGGGCTCATCGCAAAACAGGTATTTGGGTTGCAGCACAATGGCGCGGGCGATACCCACGCGTTTTTGCATGCCTCCCGATAGTTCGGAGGGATATTTTTTGTTATTGCCGGCGAGGTTGACGCGTTCGAGGCAATAGTTGACGCGCTCGAGTTTTTCCTGCGGTGTCTTGTTCGTAAACATGTCGAGCGGGAAACGAATATTTTGCTCCACCGTGAGGGAATCGAACAGCGCCGAACCCTGAAACAACATCCCGATCATCATGCGGATCTCGCGCATGCCTTCCTTGTCGAGCTGGCTGAAGTTCACGTCATCATACCAGACAATTCCGCTGGTAGGCTTCTGCAAGCCGACGAGAATTTTAAGCAATACGGTTTTGCCCGCCCCCGACCGGCCGATGATGAGGTTGTTTTTGCCCGCTTCGAAGGTGAATGAAATTCCCTTTAGAACCTGCTGCTCATTAAAAGTTTTGACAATGTTTTCTGCCCGGATCATGGATCAATATTTCCTTAAAATTCGGATGTCGCACCTGCATGCCCCCGGAGGCCCATGACAACTACACAGAGGCAAATGTAATCAGCACCTGCCAAACGAAAGGGGTTTTACCATTTTTCAAGGCGAATGCTTATCCGGCTTCCCCCTTCTTTCACGGTAAATTTGGCCTCTTCCCACTTTGGGGCCCTGAATTTCGGCCGCGCATTGTTGGAAAATCCGTAGGGTTCGACGGGTATCCCGAAAAAATTCGTATCGAGTTTTCCGTTGTCGTTCAGGTCGTGAAAACAACTGACGGCATATACACCGGGAGTGAGTTCGGAGCAATCCAATTCGAAGTTTCCGGTAGCTGCCACGGGTATTATTTTTTTGAGGCAGGCTTTTTCCGGATTTAAAAAATCGGATTCAGACCGGTAGACACCGAGATAAATACTTCCCCTGGGGTGCTGAATGTTGGTAAAAGAAATACCGAGCATGGACGAGAGTATATTCAGGGAAAAAACAACGGATAAGGTCATGGGTGATCAGTTACAGGTGCAGGTATTATTTAAACGACTTCCGGGATAAAAAATTGGCAGCTCCGGGAGGGTCCCGGAACTGCCGTATGAAAGGAACGAACAGTTGTCAAAGTGGCAGAGCCGAATATCGCTCGATAAACGCTTTCAGTTCGTCAACCATTGCCGGCGAACCAATCGCGATGGTGCAGCGCTGGTGCAGTTCGTTCGGCACAACGTCGAGAATGCGTTTGAGTTGCGTATTCATGGCTTTACCGCCGGCTTGCTCCACGATCATCGAGAGCGGGTTGCACTCGTAGAGCAGCCGCAATTTGCCTTTCGGGTATTTTCTTGTGCTTGGATAAAGGAATATGCCGCCCTGAATCAGGATGCGATGAATGTCGCTTACCATCGAACCGATATAACGCAGACCATAATTCTGGTCGGAACAATTGTCGATATACCGGCGCATTTCGAGGTCAAATTTGGAGTAATAACCCTGGTTGACCGAGTAGGTGGCGCCGTTTTCGGGTATGCGCATGTTGCGGTGGCTGAGGCAAAATTCGCCGATGGACGGATCGAGCGTAAAGCCGTTGACGCCGCGTCCGGTAGTGTAGACAAGTATGGTGGAAGTACCGTACAGCACATAACCGGCCGCTACCTGTTTCACCCCCGCCTGCAGAAAATCTTCTTTGGTGGCCGGGGCGCTCGGATCACTTTTCCGGCGATAAATGGCGAAAATGGTACCTACCGATACGTTTACGTCGATATTGGAGGAGCCGTCGAGCGGATCGAACATCACGACATAGTGGTTTTTCTTGGTTCCGATGGGCGGAATATGGATGATATCGTCGTTCTCTTCAGAGGCTATGGCGCAGCATTCGCCCGAGTTTTTCAGGCATTCGATAAGTTTGTCGTTGGCATACACGTCGAGTTTTTGCTGCATGTCGCCACTCTGGTTTTCACCGCTGTCGGCTACGCCGATGATGTTGACCAGCCCCGCCTTGTTTACTTCCCGGTTGATGATCTTTGCGGCCACACCGATGTCGCGCAGGAGGCCGGTGAGCTCGCCTGTTGCGAAATCGAAGTCCTTTTCGGAACGGATGATGAATTCATCGAGTGTGACGATGCGATTGCCGGAGACGGGAGAGGCGGGCGGAGACGAAATCCCGTTCGACGACGTTTTTTTAACACTTGTTGCCATAAATGTGGTGGATTTAAATCTGGATAGAGCTGGTTGTGTATGATACGTGGTAATTATCTGGCACTGCAAAGGTAAAAAATCTGTCGGTTTTGACCGGAATAGCCAACCGAAACGACAAATCCGGCGTTCTCTTTGAAAGAAGCAGTTTTCAATATGCGCATTCCGGTATTCCTCTTCCTGTTATTCCTTGTCGCGTGTCGCCCCGACGGCCCTGATACCGTGCCCCTTCCCACGAAGATTTGTATCAAAACGACACATCACGACTATCCGCTGACGGGCTCGATTGTATACCTGAAGTATTTTAGCGACACCTTTCCGGGCTATGACAAGGGAGCCGATTATTACGATGCATCCTTTAAAACCGGTTCGGATGCGCGTGGATGCATCGAATCCGTGCCGGAAGGACACCATTGGCTGGTGGCATTCGGTTACGACAGTCTTCACTTCCCCCATGAGGCCTTCGGCAGCCTGCCGGTAACCATATCACTTGACACGAGGCCTGTGGTGGACACGATGATTTATCTGGGGCATTGATTCTTGTAGTTTTGGGTTTCAAATAATTGATAATCAAATTTTTTTAAATAAATTATTTTCTGTTTTTTCCGGCCATTTCCGTATCCAGCAAAATTGCCTCGTGCAAAATTTCCAGCAGCGGCTCCTCGCGGATATCTTTTTCGGATAATATTCTCACATACGCCACTTCCTTACGGACACCCAGATCGAGCATGTTTTGCTCGTTCGAAAGCAAATGACCGCGTGTAAAGCCGAAGGCAACTCCCGTATCCATTCCGCTGTAGGGAAAAGACGCCGGATACAGAAAACATATCCGGCTGAATCTCCAGTAATAAGGTACGCCGTAGCCGAATTTTTCCTTTAGTTCGGGAAAATTGACCAGTAACAATTCCCGTAACCGTCCGCAGACAGATTTTTCTTCAGGCAGC
>JAKOXM010000556.1 GCA_029781095.1 Bacteroidota bacterium | reverse complement strand
GGGCTGAGGGCTCCCCGGCGCCCGGATACGTTCCCAATGATGGATTCACCGTTCGATGGACCGGGCAGGTTGTGCCCTATAGCGACGATACGCTGACTTTTTACACTTTTACGGACGATGGCGTGCGTCTCTGGGTAAATGACAGCCTCCTGATCGATCACTGGGGGCCGCAGGGAGGGACTGAGCATGCCGCTTCGCTTTATCTCGAAGGCGGAAAAAGATACCCCATCCGCATGGAATTTCTGGAAATCGGCGGAGTGGCTACGGCAAAACTGCGCTGGAGCACTTCGCGCATGCCCAAAGGACCCGTTCCCCAAAGACAGTTGTACCCGCCGCAGCAACTGATCCCCAACAGGCTGAATGGCTTTGTCTGGCTGGATGCCGACGGTGATGACGAATGGGACAGCATCGAATTGCCGCTGGCGGGGGCGGCCGTGCTGGTAACGGAATCCGGAACACAAACCGTCGTTGCAGCAGCCTTAACGGACGACAAGGGGCAATATGATTTTCCGGCCATACCCTCCGGGACCTATTCCGTTCTTGTGCTTCCCCCTATCCAGGCGGGCAGCGTAGAACCGGGATACGGCCTGTCGCAGTCGGGCGTTTCGCCGGAATTCGATCTTGCCGGCGAGCAGCATCTCGATCAAAATTTTGCCTTTCGAATCGCGCTCGACGCCGGAAACATCAATTCTGCCGTTAAGACATGGGAAGTATCGCCCAACCCGACCGACGGCCTGTTGTATTTCCGCAAAAAACTCGTTGCTTTTCAGGAGCGGTTCCAGATTCAGGTGTACAACGCCGACGGAAAACTTTGCCTGGAAAAGATCATACCCGAAAATGTCTGGGAAACAGAACTTGATCTGGGCAGCCTGGCCTCCGGCATTTATATCGTACGCGCAGGCGGGCAGTCGGTAAAGATTACGGTGTTCTGATATTTTCCGGCGACCGAAAATTAGTTTGGGTATCAAAAATTTTTTACAATATATTTGTCTGTCTTCTCATATCACTCGGAGGCGATGCCCTCAGGCGCCTCAAAAAGTGTGGTATTTGTCAATTGAAATCTAAAACCTGAAAAATGAGCTTTCTAACGCGTTTAAGCAACGGCTGGGAACTTGCCAAAATCAGTTTCGTCACGATCAATAAAAACAGATCGCTCCTGCTCTTCCCGGTCATTTCCGTTATTTCCCTCGTCCTCGTTCTGGCAACATTTATCGGAGGCACCTTCTTTTTTGTCGGCGATGAGATCGGAGCCATGCTGGACAACGACCAATATGGCAATATCATGGGATACGGGCTTGTCTTCCTGTATTACCTGATCAACTTTTTCATCATTGTCTTTTTCAACGCTGCCCTGATTCATTGCGCGGTGAAAACGTTGAACGATGAAGAGACCAGCCTGAGCGACGGCGTGTCTTTTGCCTTTTCCAGAATCGACAAAATCCTCGGCTGGTCCGTGCTGTCTGCTACGGTCGGCACCTTGCTGCAAGTGTTGCACAACGCCGGAAAACTCGGCGAATTCGTCGCTTCCCTGATCGGCGTCGCCTGGTCAATCCTGACCTTTTTTGTTGTGCCGGTACTCATTTATGAAGACAAAGGCGTCATCGAATCCGTAAAGGAATCGGGCCGGTTGATGAAGGAAAAATGGGGGGAATCGCTGGCAGCAAACGTCAGTTTCGGTTTTTTCCACTTTCTCGGCTTTCTTGCGGCCCTCGGCGCCGGATTTTTGCTTGCCCAGGTGAGCGTCGTGCTGGGCATTGTTGCCGGCGTGGCGATCGTATTTTTTGTCAGCACGGTGATCTCGGCGGCGCAGACCGTTTTCGTGGCCGCGGTGTATAATCACGTCACCGGTGCGCCTATCGGCAATTTTGACGGCGATACGCTGGATAGCGTTTTTATTACCAAGTAGGAGCAAGTTAAGCAGGTGTGTAAATGTAAACACGGTTATAAAATGGGCAATGTTGTGAAAGTTAGCACATTAGCACATTAGCACATTTTTTAATTAGCACATCCACTTATCACTCTTTCTCAAACCGGTATACCTTCCCCGGCTCCAGCAGCGGGTGCGGGCCTTCCAGTGCATTGCCTGCAAGGTGCAACACGACTCCATTGAAATCCACCTCGATAATGTGCGGATCGATGGCGAACACAAAGAAATTGTCGGCAGGGTCGGTTACCTGAAAAACCGACGGGCGATCAGGCCATAACTGGTGCAACAGTGAAATGGACTTTACCGGCGTTTTGTCAAAAAAGATATAGCCTTCCCGATCGCTTTGGCCCTGTAGTATGCTGTCCTGCGGCGTCAGCAGGCGGCACAGCACATAGGGCAGCACCATCGGGTTCTGATCTTTTACCTGAATGATCACCCGTTCATCATCGGTCTTTTTTTCCGATTCGAGGATAAAATCGCGCTCTGGCTTCGGCGGACTGTGGAGGATAAGGCTGTCGCCCTGACGATCGTAGGTACCTTTACCGTAGCGATCGATGGCGCCGTAACTGAAGTAAAAATCAAAAGTACTGTCCGCGTTGAAGCGATAAGCGGAAGCCACTTC
Source organism: Bacteroidota bacterium (assembly GCA_029781095.1). Taxonomy (GTDB): domain Bacteria; phylum Bacteroidota; class Bacteroidia; order Chitinophagales; family Saprospiraceae; genus M3007. The sequence goes on along the minus strand of JAKOXM010000556.1, from coordinate 127 downwards.
CATCACGCCGCGAAGGAAGTAAGCGCCCTCAATCACCGGTTGTGTGGTTTGAGCGCCGAGGTAAACCGGGAAAAGAAACAATGCGATCCGGCAGCATACGCGGGCATTCATTCTTCTACAAGAGAAA
>JAKOXM010000544.1 GCA_029781095.1 Bacteroidota bacterium | reverse complement strand
GTCTGGCCGGTCATATATCGATATGGCAACCAGCCAAACTGGCATTTGGCCCAATTTTACTATTTGCTGCTGGCCACCTGGATCATGTTCAGGTTTGCATTGCCTGCCATGCGTGAAAGTGATCTTACACCTGCTCTCACCGGAGGAGCCGGTCTGGGGTTCCGGGTATCCGTAGTATACGCGTCTGTCAACATGGTATTTTTTATGCCCTGGCCGCTTGAACTTATTGTCTACGATATTGCGTGGAATACGCTTTCCTTTGCAGCAGTTGCCATCATCAGCGGTTATTTCGGCGATTGGCTTGCATCGAACCTCCCTGAAAACACAAAAGTCCAACGCACATGAATATACGTCGTTACGCCCTGAAATCCGGTAGTCTGAACAACATGCAAATCAGGGAAGAGGCCCTGCCGGAGCCTGGCCCCGGGGAGGTACAGGTTGCAGTGAAAGCCATCGGACTCAATTTTGCGGACGTATTTGCCATTTGGGGATTGTATAAAGCGGCGCCAAAAACGGAATACACCCCGGGACTGGAATATGCGGGCGTGGTGGAGGCTGTCGGCGATGGCGTGACAACGCTGCATCCGGGCGACAAGGTAATGGGGGTAACGCGCTTTGGCGGTTATACAACGGGACTAAACATCGACGCCCGTTACGTCATTCCGTTACCTGCGGGCTGGGACTATGCTGTCGGCGCATCCTATCTTGTACAAACGCTTACTGCATACTACGGCATGTCCATGCTGGGCAATCTGCAAAAAGGCCAGACCGTGCTCATCCACAGCGTGGCAGGGGGTGTTGGTTTGCAGGCCCTGAAAATTGCCAAATCCTATGGATGCTATGTCGTCGGCACGGTAGGCAACGCCTCAAAAGTTGATCTGGCGCTTCAAACCGGCTGCGACCGCGTACTCGTACGCGGCGCCGATTTCGAGCAGGAATTGCGCAGTGCGCTGAATAACAGACCTTTGGAACTTGTGGTCGATACCGTCGGCGGCCGATATTTTACCATCCCGTTTCGTATGCTCGCGCCCATGGGCCGGCTGATCGCCGTCGGGTCGTCGCGCTACGCAAGCGTGGGCAACCGGCCCAATGTATTTCATATGCTGCGGCATTTTCTTACAAGACCGAAAATCGACCCGCAGGAACTTCCCGAATTAAACAAGGGCGTCTTTGGCTTCAACCTCATCTATTTGTACGAACGGGCTGATCTGATGCATCAGTTGCTGCACGAACTGGATGGCCTGAACCTCGCAGCGCCCCACGTCGGCCAGATTTTTCCCTTTGAAAAAATGCACGATGCGATCAGGCTGTTCCAAAGCGGCAAAACTGTTGGAAAGGTGGTGATTACCACAGAAAAACAATAAAACATGCACCCAAACATTCGCGCCATTTTAGCCGTTGTGGCAGGCGTTATTATCGGAGTTACGATTATGAACGGCATCCAGTCGTTTTCACCTTACCAGCCACCTCCGGGGGTTACCTACATCAGCGGCGAACCGCCATACCTGGAATGGGTACGGAGTCTGAATACCTCGGCTTGGACGATTATTATCGTTTCGATGCTGACCGGCTCATTGATCGGCGCTTTTGTAACCAACAAGATTACCCCGCCAACGAATTTTCCGCCCCTGATCACGGGTTTTACCATACTTTTTTTCGCTATCGTCAGATATATGGCCTTTGCCAGCCCCGCCTGGGCTACGTACGTTTCCTGCGTCGGCTGTCTTTTGTTCGCCTGGATCGGCGGATGGCTGGCTACACGTATCAAAATCGGAAAATATTAATTCAAAGAGTCTTCAAAAACCCGTAAAGCACAATATGTCTTCTTCTTCAGCAATATCTGGACTCCGCCCCGCCGATCTGTGGCAGCGATTTTATGAAATCAGTCAGATACCGCGCCCTTCCAAAAAAGAGGAGCGCATCACGGCGCATTTCGAGCAACTTTTTACGCGCCTCGGACTCAAATATACCAAAGACAAAGTCGGCAATCTGGTAGCCAGGGTGCCTGCTACCAGGGGATACGCCAAAGCCCCCACCGTGATCCTTCAGGGGCACAGCGACATGGTTTGCGAAAAAAACCGCGGAACGAAGCACGATTTCGACAAAGACCCCATCCAGCTGGTGCGCGACGGCGACTGGATCGGCGCGGCCGGCACCACGCTGGGAGCCGATAACGGCATCGGGGTTGCAGCAGCATTGGCTATCCTCAGCGATCCCACGGTCGTACATGGTCCGCTGGAGATCTTGATCACCATCGACGAAGAAACCGGCCTGACCGGCGCCAATCAACTGTCGCCCAGACTGCTGAAAGGCAAATACCTGCTCAACCTGGATTCCGAGGAAGACGGCATCTTCTACATCGGCTGTGCGGGCGGAATGGACACAAGCGGCACATTCAAAACCCAGACGATGCCCGTCCCGGCAGGCGACTATGTTGCCTATACCCTGCGGGTATCAGGGTTGAAAGGCGGGCACTCGGGGGGCGACATACACCTCGGCAGGGGCAATGCCATCAAGCTCCTGGCACGCACCCTGAACGCCTTGCAGCCCTTATCCCCTTTCCTGAACGAAATTCAGGGAGGCAGCAAAAGAAATGCGATTCCCCGGGAAGCGGAAACCACCCTCGTGATACCGCGTACCACCGTGGAAAAGGCGCGGGCAATCGTAACGCGTTGCGGTCAGGACTTTCAAAACGAGTTTCATAAAACGGACGGCGGGGTAATTCTGACCCTGGAAAACGCCAAAATGCCCCGCGCCGTTTATACCAAATCCCTTGCAAAAAAACTGTTGAACACCCTGCTGGCCCTGCCGCACGGCGTGATTCAAATGAGCGCCGATATCGAGGACCTGGTGGAAACATCGACCAACCTCGCTACGGTCACGAGCGATGACAATGCAATTGTGATCGGCACCAACCAGCGCAGTTCGGTGGAAAGCGCCAAGCGATATATTGGCGCCAGCGTCGCTGCAACACTCAGACTGGCCGGCGCGCGGGTGGCCCACAGTGATGGCTATCCGGGTTGGCAGCCAAATATGCAATCCCGTTTGTTGCAACTATGTAAAAAAGCCGCCACCCCCTTGTACGGTAAAGAGCCCGAGATCAAGGCTATTCACGCGGGACTGGAGTGCGGAATACTGGGCGGAAAATATCCGGGACTTGATATGATATCATTTGGGCCCACCATTACCGGCGCACACTCCCCCGACGAGCGTGTACACGTGCCTGCGGTGGAAAAGTTTTACATCCTGCTGAAAGAAGTGCTGCGCGCACTGGCCGAAGAGAAGGCCTAGTGCCAATGCGGGTAAAGAAAGTCGTACGTTTGTCCTTCAAAATTTTGCATAAGACTTTACACGACTTTGCGATACGCCGGGCTTTGTTGACTTGCAAAGGTTAGCGCATCTGTGGAAAGCCACTGTTGCGTCACATTTTTTCTGCCCGGGTCATGCAGTCGAAGTCTCCTTATCTAAGCTCCCTTACCGCCATGCGCGGTATTGCCGCACTCATGGTGGTTGTTTATCATTTCAGCAAAATTGTGCTGGATGATGAGTTGCTGCCCCGTACCCAAAGCAGTTTTGTTCAGAAGAGCTACCTCATGGTAGATTTCTTCTTCATTCTGAGCGGCTTTATCATGGCATATGTGTATGGTACATGGTTTGTAAAAAAATGCAACGCCCATGCATTTAGGCAATTTTTCGTGGCGCGTTTTGCCCGTTTGTATCCACTGCATTTATTTACCCTCGGCTGGTGTGTGCTGTTAAAAATACTGCTGCAGGTATCGGGCGCCATGCCCGGCCTCGCACCCAAACTGCAGGAAATGTACAACTTCAAAGCCTTGCCGGCTCACCTGCTGCTGTTGAATGCATTTATACCCGGCGCCTGGTTTACGTTCAATGTTCCATCCTGGTCCGTTAGTGCCGAATGGTATACCTACCTGGTTTTCCCCTTGCTGGCCTGGCTGGCGGCCAGACAAGGCATGTTGCTCAAAATAGTGCTGGTTGTTCTGTTATATACCGCTTATTGGGGCATTATTCAATATGCCGGTCACAATTACGATTTGAACGTGACAGCCTACGGAGGCGTCATGCGTTGCCTTGTCGGGTTTTGTGTCGGGATGATCACTTTTGCCGGATACACTGCCCTGCGGCAATGGAACGGAATGAAGCGGAGTGTATGGTTGATGTTGGCGGGCGCGATAACCCTGTGGGGTATGCACGCCGGCGTCAGCGACATGTTTATCGTAGCCATGTTTCCCGTCCTGATTTTTCTGGCGGCCCGCAATACAGGCGCCATGGCCCGGTTGCTCAACCGGCGATTTTTTCAAATGATCGGCGAACAGTCTTATTCCATCTATATGATACACGTGCCGCTGATGAGTTCGTTCCTGGTGGGATGGCTTGTTTTCCGCACGGAAAAATCCGTGGGCGTTGACAACGCGTCCGCATTGGCGCTGTCGCCTGCCATTGCATGGAGCGCATGTCTGGCTTATGCCTTGCTGGTGCTGGTACTTTCGACCCTGACGTTCCGATACATCGAAAAGCCCATGCGGCATTGGCTGAACAGCCGCTTTCGCGCCGGGGCGCCGGCCGGTCAGGTGGTTGTGGCCGGGTAACAGTACCGACTCTAGATGTCCTTTTTATTGAAAATACGTACGGCAAGCCATAACGGCAAAACGATCCAAAGCAGCATCGCCAAAAGGGAAAAAACCGTGCCTGCTCCCGAACCAAAAAAGTGTTGAAACAGGGCGCCGGTGTAGCCCATCAAAGCGGCCACATCGAGCTGCATCAGCATGGCAATGCGCGCCAGGTCTACCGGATTCAGGAAAGCGAGGCCAATGACCGCTTTTTCCAGCGGGTAATCGCTGAAAGCGAACATGATCATGAGCACAATGCCATCGTAAAGAATCGTGCATAAAAACCAGAGTAACAACGCAATACCTATTCCTCTGGCCTTGTCGCGCGCCAGCACGGTCGCCAAAAAGGCCAGAGAAACAAACGTCATCGTGAGCAACAAGCCGCAAATAACAAGTGTAAATCCCCTGATCGACCCGTCGTATAAAAATACCGGGACTCCCACACCGATGCCATAGGCAATACTCAGCGATGCGGCCATACCCATGTATTCCCCTAAAAATATGTCGGAACGCCTGATCGGCTGCGCCAGCATCAGTTCCATAAACTCATAGGAGTTGTACAGATGGATGGTGGAAAACACAATACTCACCAGCGGTAACACGATCAGGACAATATTGAGCAGGCTCATCATGCCTTTGGTCGCATCGTTTTCGAGGTTGAAAAAACTCATGGAAACGACCAGCAGGAAGAGCATATAGGCTAATACAAAGCGATTGCGCAGAATGTCGTAAACTACGTATTTGGCGATTTTAAAAATTTGCATAGGCGTACCTGCATTTTCTGCCGGCATGGCAGCAGACAATCCGGAATCTAGTGTAGAAGAATATTTCACAATCCGTCAATTTTGGTTGTTGAGCATTTGTTCCATCAGAATTGCCTTTGGAAAAAGGATATTGTTTTCCAAATGGACGTGCCAGCGAAGGTCTTCATCCAGCTCTTTCAGTTTTGCGAATGCCACCCGATAGGTCGTACAGGCATCGTCGGGGGGGGTAAAATCCCCGGTAAGTTCGCGCAGATTATCCAGCAGTGAGCCGGCGTATCCGTGTTCGTGTTCCATCATGCCGATGGGGTTTTGGACAGTGCCGAAAGGCATTGCAGGCGCCTGGTAGTGACCGCGCCTGGCGGCGCAAAGCGTTTTAATATAGGGAAAAAGGATATTTTCCTCTTTGGCCATGTGCTCCAGCAAATCGCCGGCCAGCAGATCAACCTGTTTTTCAACCACTTTCAGTTCCGGGTGGCGGCTGCCGTGTACCCGTGCAATTTTTTCGGCGTAGCTGCGTAAAACCGGCAGTGCCTCGTACAAATATCTGTGGTGCGTCTGCACGATATATTCTGCCAGAAAATCGGGCTCCCATTTGTCCATGTTCTGCGAAGGGATTTCGGGCGACAAAAGCGCCTGATCCAGTTCATCGGCCAGGCTTTCCCAGGCAATATCTTTATCGGCACAGGCCCATGCAAGTGATTTCTTGCCACCGCAACAGAAATCGATGCCATGCCGGCTGAATACTTCAGCGGTCTGATAATGGTGGGCAACCACTTCGCCAATTGTCATATCGGGATGAAGGATGGTATTCATAGCGTTCAGATTTTCGATGACATAATCTTTGCAATTGCCTTGCCCAGGCGCTCCTCCCCCGTTTCCGCTTTGAGCGATTCCAGGGGTTTAAAGAATACGACCCGGCCTTCAGAAAGGTACATAACATCGGTAGCCAGTTCTTCGAGGTCGCTCATCACGTGCGATGTGATCAGAAATAACTTGTTCCGCAGTTTTTCGCGCCCTATTTTGTCTTTCAGGATTTCGGCGGACAAGGGGTCGAGGCCTGCAGTCGGCTCATCAAGTATCATGACCGGGGGGTTGAACAAAAAAGCCAGTGCAGCGCTCACCTTTTGCCTTGTACCGCCGGAAAGTGTACGCATGGATTTATGAAAAATATCCTCCAGCCTGTAAGCATGTATCAATTCCTCATCAACGGAAGAAGCCGAATCCCTGCGCAAATCGCGCATCATCTCGAATAACTGTCCGACCTGCATATTATCGGGATACCGGCCGATCTGCGGCATATATCCGATATGGCGACGATAGCGTGGATCGACACGGATTGATTGCCCCTGAAAGGTGATAGCCCCTTTTTCGGGCACCACCATTCCGAGTATGCTTTTGATCAGCGTCGTTTTGCCGGAGCCGTTCGGGCCAATGACGGCCACCGCCTGACCGCGGTCGAAACCGATGCTGACATCTTTCAGAACCTCCAGTTTGCCGAAGGTTTTATTTACTTGCTGTAACTGCAACATAAGGTTTCATTAAAGGTGAATCGTCGCGTAGTTGGTCGGGAGATATGCTGGGTATCACTTTTTCGGCACGGTCGAGCAGAAAAACGGTAAAACTTCGCCAGAACATCATCGCATAGGGCATCCGGTCGGATATCATGGCAAACAAACTGACCGGGTGATAAGGCACATCCCCTTTTTGATCCCGGTCGAGGTCGTATCCTTCGTATTTGTCCCAATAATTGTTTTCAAACGTATTGAGCACCAGCTGGTTATTGGTCGCGACATCGAATGTATTCGCAAAAAAATTATTATGCCTGAAGGTATTGTCCTCGCAACTGGCCTGCACCCGAAGCGCCCATCCATTTTTCAGGAATACGTTTTCTTCCAGTATGCTCCGGGTGCAGCCTTCCATAAAAATGGCCGTGGTATTATTTGTAAATTCATTGTTTGCAATATGGCTTCCCTGGATATCCTTCAACAGAATGCCGTAGGAGGCCCCTCCGCTGTTGTCGGCAAACGTGTTGTGCAGCATGGTTACGTTGCGGGTGTACATGACGGCCACGCCGGCGCCATTGCCAACAAACGAGTTGTATTCGTAGGTGTCGTTGTGTGAAAACATGAAGTGCAGGCCGTAGCGGATATTCGCGTCACTCCGGTTGCGAAG
>JAKOXM010000506.1 GCA_029781095.1 Bacteroidota bacterium | reverse complement strand
AGTCGTTGAAAAAGTATGGATAACAATCACCGTCTTCGGGCTTCATCGGGCTTTGGAAACCGGGGGGCATGATCGCATATTCGTCTTTCCGGTCGGCAGTGTCGGCGAATATCTCGCCACTGTAGAGGGTGAATCCGCGAAAAAAATACAGTACCGAGCCTGTGGCGTCGAAACCGAGGGCAACTTCGTAGCGGGGGGTGTTGAGCAGGCTGCCAAGCTGCTTTGCGGTTTCCCAGCCGCTGATGCTCTGATTGGTGAAAAACATATCGCTGCACCAGTGCCCGGAATCGGGATCATCGAGCCCCTCGTCGTTGCGCCGGCCACCGGAACAGCCTTCGCGGGCTGCGGAAAAATACAGCCGGTTGGGGTGATTGTGCGAGAGCAGGGGGGCAAATTCGTCACCGGGGGTATTGACCCGATCACCGAGGTTTTCCACCAGCGCCACGTTGTCATTTGGCCGGATGCCCATGCCGCTCACGCAGCGCCTGATCTGGTCGGCGACGCCCGCGCGCAGCGGGTTTTTGTCGCTGCAGACCCGCAAGAATGACTTGTAGGCAGGAATGGCTTTTTCAAATTCGAGCTGGCCGTGCAGCGTGCGGGCGAGGTAGAGGAAAAGGTCTGCGTCCTGGCTGGAGGGGTTTTGTTTGGCCACATATTCGAGAAACTGGCGCGCCTTTTCCGGCTGGTGCAGGTTGTAATGGCAGATGCCGAGTTTGGTCAGCACAGACACATCGCCCGGTTTTTCCTGCTGGTACTGGCTGAGCAGGCCGAGCGCGTCCTGCCATCGCCCGTTGGCGAAGGCTTTTTCACCGTTTCTTTTGAGATCGGCGGTTTTTTGCGCCCACAAAGCGGGCGAGAGGAGTGCAAAAACGAGAAGCAAAAAAACGGTGCGCAACCGGGTCATGTGCTGTAGATAAACTTGTTTCGGGGCAAAAGTAGGGTTTTTGAAGGGAATGGGGGAGTTATCATCGGCAGCCAAAATCCGAAGGCAGCCCGGAAGAGGTTGGCCGTTTTAGGGGATTAGTTTATTTTTGTGTTAGTCTTTTAGAAAGTCAAACCAAGAACTCAAATTGCCGAACGAATATTGGGTGAAATTCCGGGGATTTATGAAGGTTTTGAGTTTGGTAATAGACTTGAGCTAAATATCAACGCATTCGGAAAGGCAAAGTCTCTATGTCGCGATAGTAAATCCCTATCTTTGAAAGCAAAATAGCACCAATGATGACGAACATCAAAATCCCGCTACGCTCCCTGAATCCTGCCATTGTGCGGGATTTGCAGGAAAAATATCCGGAGGCGGAGATCAATCTTGAATTGCACCAGGATAGAAATCAGGCGCCGTTGAGTGAGCAATACTTTTGGGAGATCATTGCTATGCTTGATTGGAGCAAAGAAGCCGATGATAATTCAATAGTTGAACCGATCGTCGCACACTTATCAGCCGGACCTGTACGTCATATTTTTGAATTTGCCGACTTGCTCTCGGAAAAACTCTACGCTTTGGACGGACAGTTGTATGCCGAAAATATCGGCAAGGATGCATGGTCGCCCAAGCGTTATTTTTCAGTGGATGCCTTTCTATATGCCCGATGCTGTTGCGTCGCCAATGGAAAAGAATTATACGAACAGGTGCTGCGAGATCCTTCGCTCATGCCAAAAGACTGCACGTTCGAGGCGCTGTTGTATGTACCTGCAGAAGCATACGAGCGAAAAACGGGCCGGGCATACGACTACACTCCGGCCTCGCCTATCGAGACATATAGCAACAAAGAAGGTTGGGAAAAAACGAAATCGTTCCAATAGCCGTGTTGCAATATGAGTTTTCACGGCAATTCAAGGGACAACCCTAAAGCACATCACCTTTACGTCATTTTTGATACAGAAGAAAATGACATCTTCAAATACGGCATTAGCGAAAAGCCCGTCGGTGAGGACGGCTATTCCCGCCGAATGCGGGAACAGGTTGACTATTTGAATCGGGCTGTCGGCTGGCTGCGATATTTTGCAGAAATTTTGCAAAGCGACATCTCGGGAAGATCAAAAGCCCTTCAAATCGAAGAAGAACACATTACCGCTTATTTTGAAAAACATGGCCGCCTCCCGCGCGGAAACACAAATTAATTCTTCTTCAGCCGCACTATCCCGCTCCGTCCATCCTTCCCGGCCTGAAAAAACAGGCAATACACGCCCGGAGGCACGTCGCCGGTCGAAATCGTTCCCGAGCCGTCGAGTTCCATTGTCATTTGGCGGATAAGCCTGCCGTCCATACTGAAAACAGAGACATGCCAGATGCCATTTGCTCCATTGGACAGGGAATTTACATGCAAAACGTCGTCCACCGGGTTGGGATACACCAGCAGTTCAAGCGCTTTTTCCACCCGCCCGGCGCTGGCTTCGATCACGGGTGTCGTGATGCCGGGGGTAATTGCATCCACATCGCAGAGAGGCGCCTGTTGCAAATCCGGGGAGTTGCCGGGGCACACGGCAAGCGGTGTGCTCCGCTGGATAACGCTGTGTTTGGCAATATTTTGTCCGCATACGACGGTTTTTATCACAAAGGCGGGCATCTGCACCGACAAGGCGCCAAACCAGGGCTGCTCGCCGATATCGTGGCCGAAACCTTCGCCGCTGAGCAGATACCAGTTGCCGCCAAGGTCACGGACGCGTTTGGCCACCTCGCAACCGCCGTAGACGGTCGTGCCGTAGGTCTGGCAGCACGGAACTGCGTGGCCCGCGTCGTAATCGACAACGCCGTCGCTGGTACCATGTACGATGCCAACGGCGATGTT
>JAKOXM010000503.1 GCA_029781095.1 Bacteroidota bacterium | reverse complement strand
GTTACCTGGCCGAAATCGGGCGGAGAACCGCTGGAAATATTCCCGAATCCGACCAGTACCTGGGTGCGTTTTTCAGGTGTTAAAGCCGGGGAATCCATTTTTCTGCAGGTAATTGGCGCCGACGGCAAAATGTGGCGCGACACCACCGTCATCGGTAGCGAGCCCTTGTGGACCGGCGATCTGCCCGCCGGTTTCTACATGGTAAAAGTGAAAAAGAAAAACGGAAAGTGGTATTCGGCGAAGCTGGTGAAGCAGTAACGCCTGAAAGCCGGAATTTCTTTTGGTGTTTCCCGCAGATTTCGCAGATCACGCAGATAAAAAGGTGTTTTTCTCAAACTGGTTTTTAACCACTTGGTCTCAAAATATCTGCGTGATCTGCGAAATCTGCGGGAAAACATCTTCAAGTGCTCATTTTCTTTCCCGTCACCGCTGCCTTTACAAGTTCCTCATCAGCCAGGTAGGGCACCGTCACTTTCAGGCCGGGATATTGTTCCATCGTACGATGCAAGGTGCTGATCGCGTGCGGGTTGCGCGCCCAGGCCCGGCGACTGATGCCGTTGTTGACGTCCCAGAACAGCATGGAATGCAGGCGCCGTTCGGCATCGGCGGAGCCGTCGAGCACCATGCCGAAGCCGCCGTTGATGACCTCGCCCCAGCCCACGCCACCGCCGTTGTGCAGGCTCACCCAGGTGGCGCCACGGAACGAATCTCCGATCACATTCTGCACCGCCATGTCGGCCGTATAGCGCGAGCCGTCGTAGATGTTGGCCGTTTCGCGAAACGGCGAATCGGTGCCGCTCACGTCGTGGTGATCGCGCCCCAGCACGACCGGCCCCGCCAGTTCGCCGCGCAGAATGGCGTCGTTGAAAGCCTTCGCAATGCGCATGCGTCCCTCGGAATCAGCGTACAAAATCCTCGATTTGGAGCCTACGACGGGGATTTTTTGTTTTGCATTGTTGATCCAGATCAGGTTGTCGTTCAATTGCCCTTTGATCTCGTCAGGTGCTTCGGCGAGCATTTGTTCGAGCACGGCACCGGCTATGCGGTCTGTTCTGTCCAGATCGCCCTGCAAACCCGAGCAGCACACCCAGCGGAAAGGCCCGAAACCGTAATCGAAGCACAGGGGGCCCATAATGTCTTCCACGTAAGAGGCGTAGCGGTAAGGTGATTTGATAGCGCTCAACCCCACCCCCGACCCCTCCCCCGATGGGAGGGGAGACGTCGCGCCAAACGCGACGTTTAACGTCGCGTCTCCCCTCCCATCGGGGGAGGGGTCGGGGGTGGGGTTGAACACCGCCGCTCCCGCATCGCCTGCTTCCTTCAGAAAGGCGTTGCCATAATCCCAGAAATACATCCCGCGTTCGGCCATGGTATTGATCGCGTCGGCGTGGCGGCGCAGGGTATCGCGTACGGCCTCCATGAACTTCGCTTTGTCGCTGATCAGCAACCGCTTGGCCTCTTCAAAAGTATAGCCCGCCGGGCAATAGCCCAGGTCGTGGATGTTGTGGCAACTCGTCTGGTCGCTGCCCAGTTCGATGTGGATATTGTCGCGCACGAAGCGCTCCCATAGGTCGACGATGTT
>JAKOXM010000502.1 GCA_029781095.1 Bacteroidota bacterium | reverse complement strand
CCAGGTGGAATTTATGCTGCTGAGTGATAAAAGCGCGGATACGAACCCCGTGGTGGCCAGTTACCTGAGTTCCAAAAATCTGACGATGCCGGCTGCAGGCGCCGACGGCGGCAGCCTTGCTGCGGTTACACCCTACAAAAACGGCACATTCGGGCCGTTTCAGGGGACCCCGACCTTCGTTGTCATTACGCCGGGAACAGGAGAGGTCTTTTATGACTTGCGCGGCAACTCTCCGGAAGAAACCATGGGACTTATCAGCCAAAAGATCAGCGAGTTATTGCCGGCGCAGGACTGCTTTGTGAAAAGTTATTTTGACAATCCCATCGACAGCGTCCAGCTAGATGTAGCCATCCCGGGCGGGTTTGACACCAGTTTTACCGCTTCGGGCACTTATTCGCTGGCATCGGTTCCTGAACTTCAGAATGCAGCCTATGCGATTACACCATTCAAAAACAGCGACCCGCTGCAAGGGCTGAGTACCTATGACCTGGTAAAAATTGCCTCTCATATTCTTGGAATTCAACCGTTCCAATTTCCGTGGCAGATGATTGCAGCGGACATGAATTGCTCGGGAAGTGTAACCACTTTTGATATCGTGGAGGGCCGAAAAGTGATCCTGGGAATCAACAACGGGTTTTCCGCCTGCGGAGGCGCTACCTGGCGGTTTGTCCCCGAACCGGACGGCTCGCCATCAAACGGCTCCTGCCTCAACTTTCGCGGCATCAAAATCGGCGATCTTACCGGGCCGTATTTCGCCCCGGATGACAAGGCATATGATCGCAACCGGATAAGCCTCGTATACGACGATTGCCGGCTTGAAAGCGGCCAGGTTTATACCTTGCCAATCCGTTCCGGCACTGATATTAATATCTCGGGGCTCCAGCTTGCTTTCGACCTTGACCCGAACATTTTGCAGATCAGAAGGATTTCTGCTCCGTCTTTGCCAGGCTTCGACGAGCGCTCGTACAACCCGGCCCTGCAGGCAGAGGAGGGGTATTTGCCCGTCAGCTGGGTAGCCTTCGACAGCCAGGCGGATGTAAAAGAGGATGCACCATTGATGCTTTTGGAAATCAGGGCTTTACACGACGTTCTTTTGTCGGATATTTTGCACCTGAGCACAAGACTGAAAGCAGAAATATACGATGGTGTCGAGACTCCCCGGCCACTGGGGCTCGAATGGCGCAATGCGTCTCTGGACGAACAAAATATCGCCAAAATAAGTCCGAACCCGGCGAAGAGCGCTTTTTATGTCTCGCTTGAATCCGAACGCGATGGAGCAGTAATGGCTCAATTGGTCAATGCGGAAGGACGCACCGTTTTTGAAAAAAGTTTTCCCGTTGTCAAAGGCCCAAACCGGTTTCAGATTGATCCGGCGGTGACAGTTGGCGGGCTTTATGTCCTGAAACTTGATGGCAAACCTTCCGGAAAAATAGTTCTTCTCAGGTAAATAACATTTGACCAAATCAAATTCTAATGCCAATCGGGTGATGTGACGGTTTCCAAAATTATCTTTGCCGCGCCGCGGGATGTAACCTTCCTGCGGCGTATTTGTTTTTGCCGTTATGTCCAGCCAAATTCAGTTAAATAGTATCGAAGAAGCCATCGCCGACATCCGTGCGGGAAAGGTCATTATCGTCGTCGATGACGAGGACAGAGAAAATGAAGGAGATTTTATCTGTGCTGCCGAAACCGTCACGCCGGATATCATCAATTTTATGTCCATGCACGGTCGCGGGCTGATTTGCACGCCGCTCGAGGAAAAACGCGCCGATGAACTGGGCCTTGATCTGATGGTGGGCGCCAATACGGCGCTGCACGAGACGGCCTTTACCGTGTCCATTGACCTGATCGGTAAAGGTTGCAGCACGGGTATCAGTGCATACGACCGGGCCACAGGCATCCGCCACCTTACCGATCCTGCGGCACGACCCAGCGATTTCGCGCGTCCCGGCCACATTTTCCCCCTTCGCGCGAAGGCGGGCGGCGTACTTCGCCGAACAGGACATACGGAAGCGGCCGTCGATCTGGCAGTACTGGCGGGGCTTTATCCCGCCGGCGTGCTGGTTGAAATACTGAACCCCGACGGCTCTATGGCGCGTCTGCCACAATTGATCGAGGTAGCGCGAAAATTTGACCTTAAAATTATCTCCATCGACGAACTGGTGGCCTATCGAATGCGCACGGAACGCCTGATCAGGCGCGAGATGGAAACCACCATGAAGACGATATACGGCGATTTTGAGGCCGTCGTTTTCACGGATATGACGAGCGGAGACACGCACCTGGTCCTGAAAAAAGGCGAATGGAAGGCCGATGAACCCGTGCTGGTTCGCGTCCATTCATGGTCGGAAACAGGCGGAATTCTGGGCAGTCTTCTGGCCGATTACGGCTCCCAGATACAAACGGCACTGCAAAAGATTGCTGAAACGGACAAAGGCGCGTTCGTATACCTGCGGCAGGCCGACAAGGCCGATTTATTGTCCAGGCTCAAAATTTACAAGCAACTGGTCGATGACGGAGAACCGGAAAAATTTGAATTGCACACGAGTATGGGCAAAAAGGATTTCGGAGTTGGCGCCCAGATTTTGCGCGAATTGGGTATCAGCAAGATTCGACTGCTGACCAATCATCCGAGGCCTCGGACCGGATTTATCGGGTATGGCCTCGAAATAGTGGAAAATATTCAACTGTAACGATTGCCTACAACCCCTCCATCCAACCACTTAACCTATTTTTGCGTCAACAATCGAGGCATGGAAGAAAAAACGATGGTAACACCATACGGTACCGGCGACGGGAAAAAAGCCGAAGTAGAGCGGATGTTTGATAAAATCGCTCCGAGGTACGATTTGCTCAACCGGGTATTATCATTGGGCATCGATGTGAAATGGCGTAAACGGGCCATCGGATATCTCGAAAAAAAATCCCCCCGAACAATACTCGATGTGGCTACAGGCACGGCAGACGTAGCCATTATGGCTGCCAAAATCATCAAACCGGACAATATCACAGGAATAGATATTGCCAACCAGATGCAGGATTTCGGGCGTGTAAAGATCAAAAATGAAGATCTGGAGAGTGTTATTCAACTGGAAACGGGCGACAGCGAGCGGCTTCGTTTTGCCGATGATTCATTCGATGCGGTAACGGTTGCTTTCGGAGTCCGCAACTTCGAACACCTTGAACAGGGACTGGCAGAGATGTACCGTGTGTTGCGCCCCGGCGGCCGTGTCGTGATCCTGGAGTTTTCAAAACCGCATTTTTTCCCCTTCAAACAGATTTACAACGCCTACTTCAAATACGTTTTG
>JAKOXM010000495.1 GCA_029781095.1 Bacteroidota bacterium | reverse complement strand
TCTCGAAATTCAACTCGCCCAGCATTTTGGCCTTCAGGCGGTCGGTGTAGAGGTGTTTCAGGTTTTTGATGAATTCGGCGCGGAGCTCGGTTTGAGGGGCGGTGTCGGGGGCCTGCGGTTCGGCGGTTTCCAAAAGATAGGTAAGCAGCAGTACGACCAGTACAATTCCTAAAATGCAGGACAGGTATAAAAAATGGTTTTTCTCCCCCCATATTCCTATCAGCATTTTTTCAACAGGCGTTGAAAGCATATTGACCAGCAATCCCAATATCAAAGCCCCGACAAGGACGGAGATTGCCCCGAGCAAAAATCTGAAGGATGTGATTTTCCTTTTTTTGGCCACCTGGAAGTCGGGTTTGGATCAGGATAAGCAGGGTTTGGTGCGGCGCGCGCAGGAGCGCGGGGGGAAAGATAGATTTTTCACAACAAACTGGACGATGAAAAAAGAGTCGCTCCCTCTTCCGGAGCGGCTTTTTTAGTAACCGAAGTCAACCAATATCGGAACTCCCCGGCGATTGCAACTTGCTGATTTAATGAACACTCCAACAAACCACATCTTCTCTCAATACCCTGCCAAAGTTAAATTCCACCACTTTCTCTCCGGCCGCACAATTCCCTGACGCAGGCCGCGTTAAGGGCTTGTTCACATTCGCGAAGCAATTCCGCCCTCCCCCAACCATATTTATTTGTTTCAAATTGAATTACGCCTCATGTCTGTGGCTGCTGTCGAGCAGTTTTATTCTTTTATTTAATCTGTTGTGCTCCCCGATTCCCTGAAAGTACAAACCACTGGTATTCAAAAATTTACATCGCCGCAAAGTAGACCCTTTACTGTGGGTACACGGCGATTAATCCGCAATCTTCAATTTCTAAAACGCCGATTCCATGGTTAAAACAGCACTACTCCTGCCTTTGGTGCTGGCGATGGCTACTGCCAGCCTTTTTGCCCAGCTTCCTACCCCCTGTACCTTTTCCGCTCAAGTTTCCGGCGCCTGCGAAGACGCCTGTATTTTCTGCAATTTTGACGGCTACGTCGGCACGACGATCAACGGCGATTCCGACGGCGGCGATTCCATCGATTTCTGCGGCACCATCGAAAATGCCCAGTGGATCGGTTTTATCTGCAATTCCGAGACTGCCACATTTACCGCAACACCTTTTTTCTGCAACGACAGCAACGGCGTGCAAATCGCCCTGTATTCCGACTGCAAATCGGCCCCGCTCGCCTGCAACATCGGCAAGCAGTACGGCGGCATCACGCCCGTCTCGGTTACCGTATCAAACCTGAACCCCGGCTCCAGGTCTTACCTGCTCGTGGATGGCTACGCGGGCGACCTCTGCAAGTTCACCATCGAGGTGACGCCAGACAATGCCGTGTACGAGCCGCCGCTGGGCATTGTGGGCGAGATTACCGGCCCTACACAACTCTGCTCGGGGGCCACTTTCCAGTTTTCGGTCGCGCCGGTTTCCGGCGCAGGCGCCTATATCTGGGACGGCCCGCCGGGTACCATGGTCAACGGCGATTCGGTACCCGCCGTGGTATTTGCACCGGGAGGCTCGATCGTGCAGATCACGACGGGCACACAAAGCGGCAACATCTGCGTGCAGGCCGCCAACGCCTGCCACCAGAACCCGCCCTGCTCCAGTTCGCATTATGTGGAGATTTTGCCCGACTCGTACCGGCCCAAAATTGCCATGGAAAAGCCGCAGGCCCTCAACTGCAACGACCAGCCCGCGCAACTCGACGTGACCGTGACGCCCCCCGCAACCTACCAGTATGCCTGGACGGCCGATTCCGCCGGCCATATCGTTTCGGGCGCCAACAAACTCCGCTCGAAAGTGGACAGCGTGGGCATGTATACCTTCACTGTCACAAACAGCATAAATGGCTGTTCATCAACGGATAGCGTCGAAGTGACGCCGCCGAGGGTACCCACCGGTGCGGGCCTGTTTATCAAACACATCAGTTGCTACGGACTAAAGACGGCATCGTGCGGGTCGACAGCGTACAGGCCGGGCAGGACCCGTTTGTGTACTCCCTCGACGGAAAACCTTTTAACGTGGACCCGACCCTGCGTTACCTCGAACCCGGCGACCATACCCTTACCATTCAGGGGGTCAACGGCTGCGAACTCGATACGACGTTTGCGCTCCTGGAGCCTGCGGAATTGCTGGTAGTCCTCGATCCGGATACCACCCTGCACCTCGGGCAATCCATTGAAGTGTGGCGAAGTACAGCCGTGAATTATCCGGATCGCGCCAAAAGCATATCGGTGACGCCTCCCGAACTGGATTCCATGCTGTGCGACAACTGCCTTTACACCCCGCTGAACAGTTTCCGCTACCGCGTAACGGTGCTCGATTCCAACGGCTGCAGGGCAACTGATGACCGCCTCGTGGTGGTCGACAAGGAGCGGTACGTATATGTGCCAAACATATTCCAGCCCGACAACCAAACGGACGGCAATGACATTTTCACCATTTTCGGAGGTGAAGACGTCGACCGGGTGTTGTACCTCCGGGTATTCAACAGATGGGGAAAAGCAGTGTTTGAAAACCGCGATTTTATGCCCAACGACCCGGTAGCCGGATGGGACGGTCGTATCGCCGGTGAAAAAGCCGTGCCCGAGGTATTTGTTTACGACACCGAAATTTTGTTCAAGGACGGGCAGAAGGCGCGTTACCGGGGCGATGTGACCCTGCTGCGGTAAATGATTTCCCGCTGATTCGCGCAGAAAAACCCGCTGATTGACGCAGATTTTATATCCTTCTGCGTCAATCAGCGGGAAAATGAAACAAAGACCGGGTCATTGCTCCGTTTTCTCTTCTTTGTTATTATTCGAATTCAACAGTTCGGAAGCGGCCTTCGTCACCGCCTGCATGCGCGGCAGGTCTTTGGCCAGCAGGAGCAGGTTTCTCTCGTATTCCTCTTCCGTTACATGGTGCATATCGAGCACCTGCGCAAAATACACGTGCATAAGGCTATCCTTCGGATACCCGGCAAGTCCGGTCGTCGCCGCGTCGGCGATGAACATATCCGCCATGATCCGGCTGATCTGCTGATCGGTCAGCGAGGCCTGTTCCGTTTTGTTGTTACAGGCAAAAAGCAAGGCGGACAGTAAAAGAAAACGCGCAACGAGATTTTTCATTTCAATACTTCTTTCGGAAAAAAGCACGCTTTTACGGTCGCATTTCCTTCATAAAATGCCTTCCAGGAATCAGCGTCCGATTCAATTTGAACGATACCGCATGTCGGGATGTTGTCTATAAAATCGTCTGTAAAGCGATTGGCAACGTCCGTGAAGGTGGGATTGTGTCCGAACAGCATAATGACATGCGCCGTATCGGGCAGCCGGCTGATGATCTTCAAAATGTCAACCGGGTTCGCTTCATAGATGTTTTGCTCCTGAATAATGGCTTCTCCCTTTATGCCGAATGCGTTTGCAAAAAACAGGGCGGTACTCAGGGCGCGTTTGGCCGGACTGCTCACGAGCAGCTCCGGCTGAATGCCGAGTTGCACGAGCCTCTGTGCCATTCTCGGCGCATCGTGCAGCCCGCGTTCGTTCAAAGGGCGGCTAAAATCGCGCAAACCCGGGTTGTCCCAACTCGATTTGGCGTGTCTTATCAGAAAAAGCGTTCGCATATGGCAAAGGTAAGGAATGTGCCAGTGTTAAAACTTTGAATATAAGTTCCAAATAGCCGATATTTGAGGTTTTGTTTTCTTAATAAACGCCTAAAAATCAGATAACTGACCGAGCTCGGTAAAATAATATGCAAAAACTCTGGCTTAAAGACTTTGAACACCACATCAGCGCGGCCACCTGGAATACTGCGGACGAGTTGTTGCAGGCAGGGAGCGTGAAAGCATTGCGGGAGGTGGAAAAGCATTTTTGGGTGGCTTCCGTGGACGCCCCCGACGGCACCTACGAGATAGAGGTTATGATTACGCCGCACAAGATCAAGGCTTTTACCTGCGAATGCTGGACGGAAGGCCGGCGCCTGATGTGTCCGCATATCGCCGCTGCGCTGCTCAAACTGCGCCAGTTTCTGGAGCAAAAAGCGGAGGAACGCAAGGTAAAAGCCGAAAAACGGGTAAAGTCGGAGCTGAACCGCATCACCGTAAGCAATGTGCTGGGCAGTGCCAGTCCGGAAGCCCTGGCCGAATTCGTACAGGAATACTCGCGCCGCGACCGCGATTTCGCCCTCGCACTGAAAACCTGGTTTGCCGGAAACGTAACGGGCACCGAAAACCCCTTCGCATTGGTACTCGATTCGGTCATCCCGCAAAATATTCAGGATAAAAAGTCCCGGGAGCCCGAGCTTCGCCGGCTTCGACAGACACTCGAAGACCTGAACAGACAACTCGACAACGCCTCGGAGGAGCACAATTATCCGACGGCGTTTCAAATCGCCCTGACGATTGTTCAAAAGATCGCCCCGCTGGTGCGCAAAATGGAAGACACCAAAAGGCAGATTTTGCTGGAACAATGCGCCTATGCGCTGGCGCACCTCGCAAGATTTCAGGAAATGCCGGTGTCTCCGGAATTGAAGGAGGACGCGTGGACTGCGGTGTTTGAACTGGTTTCCACGGAGGGCTACCCCGAAGAATCGGCCGTGCCGGTGCTGCTTTTTCTAAACCGCGAGGCCGCCGATGATGGCAAGTTCGGGCAGATCAATGCCCTTTTCGACCGGGTGCCATACCCCGCCCCGGCCCTGATCCTGCACCTGTTTCTGGGCGCTCTCGCCAAAAGGGGCGCCGCCGGATCTGTCATCCGGGTTCTGGAGGAATACAGCGCGCAGCCGGCACTGATCAGGGAAGCGATCGATGTGCTGGCCCGCAGCGGCTATGGCGAGGCGGCGTATCGTACCGGTGAGTATTTTTTGGACAAGCTGAGTTTTACTTTCGGGCAGCGCCGCGAGATCGAGCGCATTCTGTCCGAGATCGCTACGGAGTCCGGCGACCTCGACCGTCAGATCAAGTTGTTGTGGCGCAGGTTTTTACAGAGCAGCAACTTCGATTATTTCAAGGAAATGAAAACGATCTCGGGCGCCGGCTGGCCCGCCGAACTTAAAAAACGCCTCGCAGAATTGCGAAAACAGGGAAATGACGGCATGACCGCCGTTGTGCTCGCTGCCGAAGGCGAAAAGGAAGAACTGGCTCAACTGCTTGAAAAACAGGATGATATACAACAGTTTCAGTTGTATGAAAACCTGTTCCTGCCGGAAGACAAGGAATTTGTCCGGAATCGCTACACCGGGCTGCTCACAGTGTATCTGACCGATCATTTCGGCAGGCAGGCTTCCGCATACGTGCGCCAGCAGTTGTCGGGACTGTTGCAAAAAAGCGAACCGGAAATGGTGATTGAGATCATCCGGGACCTCGTCGCCAGGTTTTCCGATCGCCCCTCGTTGCCGGAAGAATTGGCCGAATTATTTCCCAAATCAAAAAGGAAGGCGATTTTGCACCCTGAAAAGCTATGAAAGTCGAACTCTGGGCCATCGGCAAAACGTCGGAAAAGTATCTTGAAACCGGCATTGAAATCTTTGAAAAACGGTTGAGGAACTACCTGCCCTTTTCCTTTCTCATCCTGCCCGATGTCAGGATCAAAACTT
>JAKOXM010000479.1 GCA_029781095.1 Bacteroidota bacterium | reverse complement strand
CGGAATAAGCCGGGCAATGTTGATGCTATTGGCCGAACTCAGTCGCAAGGATGACCTCAGATCAGCATCCAGAAATGCTCTTTTAACAAGTGCCTGACAATCATCAAAGCTGCCTGCAATTTCCAGGGCCGTTACATTTCCACCGAGCGTGGTCAGTTGTTTTTCCTGCAGCGGGCTGACCTTTCCGGAAGGGTAAAGGATTACGACCCGAATACCGGGTGTGTTATGGAATCCTGCTGCCACAGCACCACCGGTATCCCCCGAAGTTGCAACCAAAATAACAAGTTCCCCATCCTCGTCCCTGTTGAAGTAAGACATCGCCTGGGCCATAAACCGGGCGCCAAAATCCTTAAAGGCGAGGGATGGCCCATGGTAAAGTTCAAGAAAAAAAGTGTGCTCATCCAGGCGAACTACCGGCGCAGGGAAAGTAATGGAGTGTTCGATAATCTCTTGCAGCCTGTTTTCAGGGATAGCGCCGTTGAGCAGGTTTGCCGCTACCTCAAATGCAATTTCCTGGAAAGAAAGATTCTTCATCGAAGAAACAAAACCAGCCGGCAGGGGCAAAATTTTGAGGGGCATGTACAATCCGTTATCGTCAGGAAGTCCCTTGAATAGAGCCTCCTTGAATGTCACACGAAGGGAAGGGTTGTTGGTACTATAGAGTTGCATACTATTTTAGGATTTAAGTACTTGGCCGAATTGGGAATCAGGCTTTCATATTTTTGTAATAATAAACTCAACGCGCCGGTTTTTCGAACGAAGTTCATCGGAACTATTGTCATTCAGTGGATATTTGGGGCCGTAACCGATGGTCTTTATACGCCCTTTGGAAACACCTTTTTGTACCAGAAACGCCTTTATCGCTTCTGCTCTCTCTTCCGACAATTGAAGCAGATCCTCCGCTTTTCCCACGTTGTCCGTATGGCCTTCTATCCTGATTTGCAATCCAGGGATTTCCAGCATCGTTGAAGCCAGTCGCTCAAGTTCTCCATACGACTCCTCCAAAATGACGGCTTTCGATTGCTGAAAAAATATGGGTGGCAAATCAATCTTCGCATTTACCTCCAAAGGATCCATTGGCAAATCGAGGTAGTGCTCATCAAAATAATAATAATCCCTGCGAAACAACAGGGTTTCTTTTTGCCCGGTATAGCCGGGTTTCTCGGGTGTAAACTCAAATTTCACACCTTTAGGAATTTTCAACCTGAAATAACCATCCGCTGAAATGATTGAATTTGCAGCACTTCCCCCGGCATCATACCGAATACGGGCATTGGGGATTACCTGTTTTGTTTTCCGATTGATCACACGCCCGATAACGGTTATTTCCGTCGGCTGCGGCGGAGCAATCTGAACCCTGAAAATATCACTGTTCCCATCCCGCTTTGATGTAAAATAAAGATACCCCGACGTCATGTTAAAGTAGGGCTGGCTATCGTCCGATGGGGAATTGATTGGTTCTACCGCTCGATAGGGAGCAGACCAGTTTTTCCAGGAATCGTCAAGCCGGCGGCAGATGTAGATATCGCTGTTGCCCGAGCGATTGGAAGAAAAAAACAAAGTTGTGTTGTCTTCCGAAAGAAACGGAGTAGTCTCTCGTTTGGCAGAATTGACAATACTTCCCAGATTTTGAGGTGCGCTCCATCGGTTTTCGCCTTCCCTGAAGCACACGTATAAATCCATGTCTTTCGAATCGAACCTCGCTGCAGACAGAATTAAAACCTGCCCGTCAAAACTCATGGTCAAACTGACATCGGAAGTGATCGTATAATAATCTGCAATTTCAACCGGTAAGGGAAAACTCCAACCCGTACTATCGGTCGTGCGCCGAACCACTGAAAAACCCCGTTGCATGTTGCCCCGCCGGTCAAATTGGTTGATAACATAAAATACATTCGGATCGGGTGTAATGGTTACGACACTATTTGGAAGTGCATTGTTGAGTGGGTATCCTGGATGTGATACTTTATCAAATATGCCGATGGAATCACCACGTGCGATCCAGACATCCTGGTTGAACGGAGAACGCTCGGTATTATAAACGGGAGTGCCTGCGATCTGGGAATATACCCCCGCGAGCACATTAGGATATTTATCAGGGCCCAAGGCCTTGTACTGGTCAACGCTGTCGATGAAAAGGGTATGATCGAATTCAGGAAAACCGACACGTGTAAAATAAAGCGTCTGCCCGTCGCGACTGGGGACAGGTGTGATCTCGTCAAAATTTGAATTGATGAATTCCGGCAATTTTTCCAGTTTAAAATCCTGCCCGTCAGCAGGAAACACCGGAAAAGCGAAAGCGATAATGAGTGCAATTTTTTTCATAAGCGGGGCAAAATTAAGGCTACAAAAAATGAAACGGGCTGACTTCGCATACTTACGAAATCAGCCCGCAAAAATTTTGTCGAAACTAAATTAATTCAATCTTTCCCAAATTCCAGCAATACCCTGGCCCCCACCGACACAGGCCGTTACCAGTCCGTATCGTTGTTTACTTCGGCGCATTTCATTCAGGATCTGGACGCTGAGTTTGGCTCCTGTGCAACCCAAAGGGTGACCAAGCGCAATGGCTCCGCCATTTACATTTACTATTTCGGGATTCAATCCGGCTTCGCGAATCACCGCCAAGGCCTGTGCTCCGAATGCTTCATTGAGTTCAATTGCTTCAATTTTGTCGAGCGACATGCCGGCCTGTTTCAGCGCTTTCGGGATGGCAGCGCAGGGGCCTATGCCCATATACAATGGCTCGACACCAGCCACGGCACACGCAGCAAGTCTGGCAACGGGTTGCAAACCGAGTGATTTCATCAATTCTTCTGACATGACGAGTACAAAAGCCGCACCGTCCGAAGTCTGTGACGAATTTCCGGCCGTCACAACCCCGTCGCTGGAAAATGCGGGACGCAACCTGGCAAGGCCTTCCAGGGTAGTATCACGCCGAACGCCTTCATCCGTATCCACGATATGGGAACTTTCCTTTCGTTTGTCATTTTCAACCCATACATCTGGCACTTTTACCGGCACAATCTCATCCTTGAATTTACCGGCGTCGATGGCTTCAGCCGCGCGTTGGTGCGATCGCAGGGAAAACGCATCAGAATCTTCGCGGGAAATTTTCCATTTATTTGCCACTGCCTCCGCCGTCAGCCCCATCCCTACGAGGTAATCAGGTGTATTGGCCGCGATGTTGTAATTTGGTGCAAGCCTGTAGCCTGTCATCGGAATAGACGACATACTTTCCGCGCCACCAGCGATGTAGCATTGCCCCATACCTGCGCGGATTTTAGCGACAGCGATACTGATCGTTTCGAGACCGGAAGCGCAGTACCGATTGACCGTCATGCCCGGCACTTCTTTCCCGAGGGCGCGCACTGAAATGAGTCTGCCGATCTGCAGGCCCTGTTCGCCTTCCGGATTGGCACAACCAACAATACAGTCGTCCACCATCTTCGGGTCGAGTTGCGGCACTTGCGCCAGCAAATGTTTGATAACGTCTATAGCCAAATCGTCGGAGCGATATGACTTGAATCCGCCTTTGCCGGCTTTGCCAACGGCGGTCCGATATCCGGCGATGATATATGCTTCTTGCATAAATGTTTGGTATAAAGATTTTTTAATTGCGAAGCGGCTTTCCGTTCTCCAGCATAAACTGTATCCGTTCCAGCGTTTTCTGTTCTCCGCACAAAGAGAGAAACATTTCGCGCTCGATATCAAGCAAGTATTGTTCGCTTACAGTTTGCGGGCTGGTGAGGTCGCCGCCGCAAAGTACGTAGGCCACTTTTTGTGCGATTTTGATGTCATGCTCGGAAGCATAATGCCCGAGTTTCAGCGAATGTGCAGCGATGTAAAGCGCGCCAAGGCCTGTGCGTCCGAGGACATAAACGTCTTTTCGCTGAATCGGCATAACGTATGTCTCTGCCATTTCCAGCACTTTTTTCTTGGCTTCGCTGATATTACGCGCACTGTTGTGCACGACCTGATCTTTGGCGGGCAGCAGATAACCATAGTTGAAAGCTTCGTAGGCCGAAGTCGCTACCTGTGCTGTCGCGATGCATTTGAATTTATCAATGAGCCGCGGAATTTGCACATCGCCTTCCTTGCTGATCTCGTCGGACAGGCGTACAGCAAATTCTTTTGTACCGCCGCCGCCGGGAATGATACCCACGCCGACTTCTACGAGGCCGATATAACTTTCCGCCGCGGCAACTACCGCATCGGCATGCATCGAAAATTCGCAGCCGCCGCCGAAGACGTAACCCTGTGTCGCTATAACAACGGGTATCGCGGAGTACCGAATACGCATGGATGTTTGTTGAAATATGTTAACGGCCATGTTCAATTCATCCCATTCCTGTTGATAGGCCATCATGGCAATCATCATAAGGTTGGCGCCAACCGTAAAGTTTTGAGCGTTGTTGCCGATCACCATACCTTTCCAGCCCTGCTCTTCTGCGATCTGGATACTGTCATTGATGCCACGAAGAATACCTTCGCCAATGGCATTCATTTTTGAGTGGAATTCCAGGCAAAGCACACCGTCGCCAATATCGTGCAGGGTGCATTCTGCATTGGTATACACTGGTTTGTTGGAGCGGTAATTTTCGAGCAGTATAAAGGCTTCGGCGCCGGGCATGGGCTGGTAAGCCTTCGTACGGGGATCGTAAAATTTCCGGACGCCATTTTCAACCTTGTAAAAAGAATCGTGTCCGGCTGCCAGCATTTCTTTTACCCATGCGCCAATGGTTTCGCCCTGATTTTCGGCTATGGCCACGGATTCTTTTACACCTGCCATATCCCAATATTGAAAGGGGCCTGCTTCCCAGGCAAATCCCGCACGCAGGGCGTCGTCGATGGCGTAAAGCGTATCGGATATTTCCGGCACGCGGTTGCTCACGTATGCAAACAACCCAAGAAAAGAGCGCTGTAGTAATTGAGCGCCTTTATCATCGGCTTTAAAGATTGCCTTTATACGTCTCGGCAGTTCGTCGATTTGCTTGAGCGTATCAAGGATGGGAAGTTTTTCTTTCTGGCTTTGAGCATATTCCAGTGTATCGAGGTTCAACGCCAGCACAACAGGACGGCCTTTGGCGTCTTTTTCTCCTGTTTTTTTGTAGAATCCTTGACCGGATTTATTTCCAAAGTATTTATTATCAATAAGATACGTTAAAAATTTCGGAACTTCGAACGCCGCAATTTGCTCGTCGTCCGGGCAGTTTTGACGCATGCCGTTGATAACGTGCACCGCAGTATCCATGCCGACCAGGTCGGCCAGGCGGAATGTGCCGGTTTTCGGGCGACCGATGGCCGGTCCGGTAAGTGCATCGACGGTATCAATGCCCAGACCCATTTGGTGGGTCAATTGAAATATTTTAGCCATCGCGTACACCCCTACCCTGTTGGCAATAAATGCAGGAGTGTCTTTGCACAAAACCGTTTGTTTACCCAACACCACATCGCCGTAATGCATGAAAAATTCCACTACTGCCGGATCTGTATCGGCAGTCGGAATAATCTCGAGCAGGCGCATGTAGCGCACGGGATTGAAAAAATGGGTACCGCAGAAATTTTTGCGAAAATCGTCACTTCTGCCTTCGGTCATCAGGTGAATCGGAATGCCCGAGGTGTTGGATGTTACCAAAGAGCCTTTTGCCCGAAACTGCTCGACTTTCTCATAAACTTGTTTTTTGATATCGAGACGCTCGACTACTACCTCGATGATCCAGTCGCAATCCTTGATTTTTGCAAAATCATCTTCGAAGTTTCCAACGGTAATCCGGGAAGCGAAACGATTGTCGTAGAACGGTGCCGGTTTTGCCTTGAGAGCATTTTGCAGGGAAGTATTCCCGATCCTGTTTCTGGCTGCCGTTTTTTGCGCGTCTTTGTCTGACAGATCGGCGGGCAGGATATCAAGCATCAATACCTCAATCCCGCAACCCGCAAGGTGGGCGGCAATACCGGTTCCCATCAGGCCGGAGCCGAGAACGGCAACTTTTTTTATGTGTTTATTATACATGAATAGGACAAATATAACGGATGGC
The DNA here is from genome assembly GCA_029781095.1 of Bacteroidota bacterium. Lineage (GTDB taxonomy): Bacteria > Bacteroidota > Bacteroidia > Chitinophagales > Saprospiraceae > M3007. Next base: position 1,701 of record JAKOXM010000479.1, on the reverse strand, counting down.
TTTAGCGAAAGTTCGCTGGGCAAAGGTAGGAAATAGACGGAGAGAAATAAAATGAATGGCGGGGGTATATACCAGCTCTTTTCAACAATTGGCAATTTGTCAGGAACGGCCTGTTATTTTTGTTCTGCGGCTTCCTGTTCCGCTTCTGCCAGTTCCTGTTCGATGGCTTCCAGCCACTCGTCCAGTTTATCCGAAAGGGTATCGGCCAGTTTTTCGCGCAATTGTTGTCCGCGTTCGGTATAAAACAAGAAATAAAATGCGCCGCCAAGCAGGGCCCCTGCCAACAGAAGTTCAAGTGTGTTTCGCTTTTCCATATCACGTTCGCATTCAGATAAATAACTCAGGATTCTGAAAAGGGTTCATCGGCAGTGTCTGCGTTTTTTTTCCGGCGAAATTTTTTGCGCAACCCGGAAACACGCTTGCGCAGGTAGCCATATACCTCGGCTTTTTCAGGTGTAATATTTTTCGCTTTTCGAGCCAACTGCGGTAAATACGTCGCCAGTAACGGCATAACAAATTTGAACAAAAGTCTCAGTCGGGGCTCCCGGATAAATATATCTGCGGCAACCTGCAACGGACCGGATAAATTCGATGTAAAACCCTTTTCACCTCCCCCGGCTACGTCCTTATCGCCCATGCCCAAAAACGAGCGCGCAACATTGGTAGCCAGTTTGGCGGGTTCAAATTCGGATCGCAAAGCATGGTACCCGGCAATTAATTCTGTTCGTTCGGCCTCCATCTTTGCCTTGAGCATCGCTTTTCGCTGCCGGAGTTGGTCCAGGTTATCCACCTTCGCTATGGTTTTCAGTAGTGTCATCTTCCAGAAAAGTTTGAATGATTTTGTCTCTAACGAAGGGGCGTATCCATCGATAAGTCACGATGCCTATTGGAACAAATATTAACCCGGCGACAGCAAAACCGGCGGCGGAATTGTGCAAATAACCACCCAGCCAGAGAGCGAAACCGATACTGAAAAAAAACAGGATGATAAGTGCAAACAGAAATATGACGATTGCGCCTGCAAAAGCGGAGGCTATACCGGATATTTTTTCTGTAATATTCAGGGAAAGATACTCCCAGCGCGTCTCCAGATGCTGCAGAACCTTGTTTAGTAATTGTTCAAAAGGCGGATCCTGGTTTTTATCGTCTGACATGGCATTTTGCGCATTAATTTGCTAAGGTATCAAGTTTTGACGAAAAGAAAAGTATGATTAAAATCAGCTTCCGGGTAAAGGTCATTCCCGTTCCGGATGTTTTTTTCCCTGCTTGGTAAAAAATAAGCAATCAGCGATCGCTTTGGCTATACCATCGTATATGCCAAGCCGATATCTTTGAACGCCTTTTGGAATCTTAATATTTAAACTTAAAACATCAAATCCTTATGAATGCTTTCTACCGCTCCCGGTTTTTACCTATTTCCGGGCTCCTGCTTGGCGTACTTGTCTGGCTTGCAAATAATGCCAACCCGCCAAATGGCAAAACAGCCGCACCTTTCGATGGGACATGCGCCGAATGCCATAGCGGTAACAATCCGGGTGGATTTGACGGAATCGTTGATATCAGTGGTCTGCCATCCACCATCCAGTCCAATACCACTTATCCGATGACTTTGACCATGACCCCTACGGCCGGAACGCCTATCAAAGGTGGTTTCCAGCTGGTCGTTGTGGATGGCAACAATAACAATGCAGGTGATTTGAT
>JAKOXM010000426.1 GCA_029781095.1 Bacteroidota bacterium | reverse complement strand
CGGCGGCTTCCTGACAATCGGGGAAAACCCGTTTTATGACCGGACGACCCTTGAATACAATATTCCGGAAGCGTTCGGAACCTGCGCCCTCATCGTGACAAACGCCCTCGGGCAAGTGGCGGAAAAGCGAAATCTGCCGGATCATGCCGGCATGATCGAGGTCGGCCACCTCCTGGCGCCGGGCATTTATTTTCTGAGCCTCGAATGCGACGGCATGTCGGTTCAAACTGTTAAACTATTGAAAAATAACTGATTGTGCTAAAAATCGGATTGTTTGGATACGGAAAAATGGGACGCGCGATCGAATCGATCGCAGCCGGACAAGGCGTGGAGATCGCGTGGCGCATCACCCGCGAAAACCGGGCGGATGTAACGGCCGAATTTTTGAAACAGGCGGACGTCGTAATCGAGTTCAGCCGCCCGGAGGCCGCATTTGACAACGTCATGCTGTGTCTCGACGCGGGGGTGCCCGTTGTCAGCGGCACAACAGGCTGGCTTGAAACCATGCCAAAAGCAGAAGATTTTTGCCGTAAAACCGGCGGCGCCATGTTGTGGGCTTCCAACTTCAGCGTCGGCGTTAATCTGTTTTTTGCCCTCAACCGATACCTCGCACGCCTGATGAACGAGCGGCCGGAATATGCGCCCGCCGCCACCGAAATACACCACATCCACAAACTGGATGCACCGAGCGGCACGGCCCTCACCCTTGTCAAGGAAATCATTGCACAGGTAGAACGCAGTTCGGGCTGGGCGCTCTCCCCTGCCCCGCCCGGGCCATCGGAGATTCCGGTCACCGCCATCCGCGAAGACGAAGTACCCGGTACGCACATCATCCGTTGGAGCAGCAGTGTCGACGAGATCAGCATCGAGCACAAGGCCCACTCACGGGCGGGTTTTGCCTCCGGAGCGGTCACGGCGGCAAATTGGCTGGCCGGAAAGAAGGGCGTTTTCAATATGAACGACGTTTTGGGCCTTTGACAGATTCAAATACCTTTGTCCGAAGCATTTCATTGAAACTTCCTGCATGCAACCACCCATCGTAAAACTCTCGAATGCCGACATCCACCAGCAGGACGGCAGTCATGTGCTGGAATCAATCAACCTCACCATCGGTGAAGGCGAATTCACATATCTCATAGGCAAAACAGGCAGCGGCAAAACCAGCCTTCTGAAAACGCTGTACGCCGCGCTGCCGCTCGGGGGCGGTTTCGGCGAAGTGGCCGGTTTCGATCTGCGCACGGTGACACGTGAAAACGTCCACCTGTTGCGGCGCAAACTGGGTATTGTTTTTCAGGATTTCAACCTGCTAACGGACAGAAATGTGGATGAAAATCTCTTGTTTGTGCTGCGCGCTACGGGCTGGACGGACGACGGAGAAATGAACAAGCGGGTAACGGAAGTGCTCGAAGGCACCAACCTGATGGCCAAACGCTTTGCCATGCCCTACGAACTATCGGGCGGAGAGCAGCAAAGGGTTGTGATCGCGCGCGCGCTGCTCAACAGGCCGGTACTTCTCATTGCGGACGAGCCGACGGGCAACCTCGACCCCGAGACCAGCGACGACGTGCTCATTCTCATGCGCAACCTCGCCAAGCAGCACAATACAGCGGTACTCTGTGCCACGCACGATTACCGGATACTGCAAAATTTTCCGGCGCGCATCATACGCGTCCAGCATGGAAAACTCATTGACGATGAAGGCGTCGCTATACGCTGAGGTCTCAGCGCGCCGCTTCCAGTTGGGCCAAACGGGCTGACATCCGCTTGCTGCGAAGTGTTTTTACCGGCCGGCGATGCTCCGTTTGCGGACGGAAGCCTGTGGTGAAAATATCGGATTTGCAGGGTGCTGCTTTTTCAATATAGTCTGCTATTTTACCCAGCGCCACCATGACGGGCGCTTCTTTTTCCCGGATGGCATCCGTGCGTTCCTTGCGCTTCAGGTCCTGGTTTTCCAGGGTACGACGCAGTTCGAAACAACTGGTTTCCAGTTCTTCCCAGATCGAGCGTGGCTTAAGTACATACGGGTTTTGTTGGGTATCGCGCAGGATACGTTCAGCAAATACAGCGAGTTTATTTCCATGAAAAAACAGGAAATGGCGATCAATATTCAATTTGGCGCGCATAGTCGATAACAATTATTTCAATTTGTAAAACGGCAATACTATACACGCAATTTTGCGCCAGTTCGATTAAATTGAAAATAATTATCCGGATTGGTCGCCAATCTTGCAAAAAAAACATAATATCTGACCCGGGGAAAAGGGCATTTCGTTTGTTTTTGATGTTATTGAAGAGAAATTTATAACTGAGTAATACAGGGTGTATGATATTCCATTTCTTTTCGCGCCGGCGCCGAAAAAAAAACCAACCGGGTCCCTGCTAAGTTGAAATCGCCTTACTTTTGGCCGTCCATTCAAACGCAAGGATCACTCACGACTTACCAATTACAAGATGAATCTTCACGAATACCAGGGAAAGGAACTGCTCAAATCATTCGGTGTAAAAATCCAGGAAGGCATTGTCGCTTACAATGCCGCGGAAGCCGTGGAAGCCGCCAAAAAATTGAAAGAACTGTACAACTCCGACTGGTGTGTCGTCAAGGCGCAGGTGCATGCGGGCGGGCGCGGCAAAGGCGGCGGCGTGAAACTGGCCAAAAGCCCCGAACAGGCGGGCGAGATCGCACAGGCCATGATCGGCATGCGGCTCGTCACACCCCAGACCTCGGCGGAAGGAAAACTGGTGCGCAAGGTTTTGGTCGCCCAGGATGTATTCTACCCCGGCGCCAGCGAACCGAAAGAATTCTATATCAGCATATTGACCGACCGTGGTCGCAACAGCAACGTGATCGTTTATTCCCCGGACGGCGGCATGGATATTGAAAAAGTGGCTGCCGAGACGCCCGACCGGGTATTCACCGAATTCATCGACCCGCTGCTCGGGTTGCGGCCGTTCCAGGCCCAGAAAGTGGCCTTCAATTTAGGCCTCAGCAGACAGGCCTTCAAGGAAATGGTCGATTTCGTGCAAAAACTCTATGCAGCCTTCACCGGCTCCGACGCCAGTCTGTTCGAGATCAATCCCTGCCTGAAAACCAGCGACGACCGCATCATTGCCGTGGATTCCAAGGTAACGCTCGACGACAATGCGCTCTACCGCCACAAAGACCTCGAAGCGCTGCGCGACAAGGACGAAGAAGACCCTGCCGACGTGGAAGCCCAGGAATACGACCTCAACTACGTCAAACTCGACGGCAACGTGGGTTGCATGGTGAACGGCGCAGGCCTCGCCATGGCCACGATGGACCTGATCAAACTCTCCGGCGGCGAACCCGCCAACTTCCTCGACGTGGGCGGCACCGCCGACGCCGAGCGCGTGGAGAACGCCATGCGTTTTATCCTGAAAGACCCGAACGTGAAGGCCATCCTGATCAACATTTTCGGCGGCATCGTGCGCTGCGACCGCGTGGCGCAGGGCGTTGTGGACGCTTACAAGAAGATTGGACAGATACCCGTACCCGTGATCGTACGCCTGCAGGGCACCAACGCCGACATCGCCAAAAAGATCATCGACGAATCGGGGCTCCAGGTAATGGGGGCCGTGGAATTCCAGGAAGCGGCGGATTTAGTGGCGAAGGTGCTGGCGGCGTAGGCGAGGGTATTTATTTTTTCAAAAGCAGCAGGTAAGTTGTTTGGAGCGGTGGCAGAGGGGGTAGTTCCTTGTTGTCGCCATGCCTACTTGCCTTTTTCTTTGGTATTGTACTTGCGATGCTAACGTTCGTGATGGCCTCCGGATGGAGGGTCTGCTCTCCTCTTTTCCAGTTTTTCCAGGTCGCTTTTTCTTAAAAGTTCGGGGTGGGTTGCCTCGAACCAATCCGCCAGACTGTGGTGGATGAGTTGGTGCCGGAAGCGCCACTTACCGCCGTCTTTTATCATCAGCCCGGTGACGGATACGGCATCCAAAAAGGTGACTAATTTTAGTGGGATTGCTTCTTCCAGCCATAAAACCAGCCTAAGACAGGCGTGTTGAAAAATGGGGTTATAAAAAATTGCGGCAAATGGCCCTATAAATGTC
>JAKOXM010000407.1 GCA_029781095.1 Bacteroidota bacterium | reverse complement strand
GGAAATCCATCCAAAGAGACCTGATCCAAAAATACGGAGAACGGTATTCCAGGCATCTGGTAGAAAAATGAGCGCGCTTCGCGCCGCTTTCCGGCCTACGGCCTCCAAGCGGCGCGACGCGCCAATATTGAAATTAATTGTAAACCTCAGACACACATGATTGAACTATCCCGGTACAACCCCGAAACTCCGAATCCCGCTAACGCGCAACCCGCTAACGCGCAACCCGCTAACCCGCAACCCGTTAACCCGTTAACCCGAATCCCGCTAACCCAAAACCCAGAAACCCGCAACCCGCTAACCCCGCAACCCGCTAACCCGCAACCCGTTAACCCGAAACGCTCCAGTCAATCGGTTTCTTTCCCTGTTTTTCCAGAATTTCGTTCGTGTGGGAAAAATGACGGCAGCCTTTGAAGGCATCGCCTGCGAGCGGAGAAGGGTGGGCCGCTTCGAGCACATAGTGCTTCGTCTGGTCGATGAGCGCTTTTTTGCCTTTGGCGAAATTGCCCCACAAAAGAAACACGACACCTTCTTTTTGCTCTGAAATGTGGCGGATAACGGCGTCGGTAAAGGTTTGCCAGCCGATCTTCTGGTGTGATGCGGGTTTTCTCGCTTCCACGGTGAGCATCGCGTTGAGGAGCAACACACCCTGCTCCGCCCAATGAGTCAGGTCGCCGTGGCCGGGTATCGGGAGGCCGAGATCGCTGTTGATCTCCTTGTAAATATTGACGAGCGAAGGCGGCACTTTTACGCCCCTGGGCACAGAAAAACAGAGTCCCATCGCTTCGCCGGGGTTGTGGTAGGGGTCCTGCCCGAGAATGACCACTTTCACCTTGTCGAAAGGCGTTTTATTGAACGCGTTGAAAATGAGCGGCCCGGGCGGGTAGATCGTTTTACCAGCCTGCTTTTCTTCGAGCAGAAAAGCCTTGATGGCCGCAAAATAAGGCTGCCGGAACTCATCGGCGAGTGCCTGCTTCCAGCTTTCTTCGATCTGTACGTTCGTGACGGGCGGTGTGGGTTCCATATCGAGCGCTTGTTTGGCTTGCAAGGTAATGCGCCTCCCGGAACTTTCCTGCCACACGCCATGGTTGGGATGCGGAAAGTTTATACTTTTGCACCGTAAACACAGGGTCCCGTAGCTCAACGGATAGAGCAACAGCCTTCTAAGCTGTAGGTTGCTGGTTCGAGCCCAGCCGGGATCACAAAAGAGAGCCGCATTCGTCTGAAAATCAGACGAATGCGGCTCTCTTTTGCGTGTTTATGCCGGACTTTGTGCCGGTTTCTTAAAAAGGGTGAAACGGTATCTTTCAAATCCTCCTTCTATTTCCCTTCCAGTACGGCCCGTTCCTCTGTCGTGAGTGGTCTACCCAGCACCAGTTCGCCGGCAGCCATTAACTTTTTATTCCGGATCCCGGCTTTTGCGAAAGCCTGAAGATCATCCCACAATGCCACGCTCATTTTAACGTCTTCCCCGTTGCTGTCGTCAGGCAAGTCTTTTATGGATGCGTATTCCGCCTGTGCCCTAGTCCAGTCGCCCGAAAGAAGATAACCATGGGCCAGGTTGGTGCGGACCCAGTATTCATGCAGAATGCTGAAGGCTTCCAGTGCGGCCGGAATGGCTCGTTCCGGCTTACTGGTAAAACAGGTATAGAAACTGAAATTGCCCAACGCTCGCCCAAGCTGATATTTGTTTCCTATGGAAGTGTCTACTGCAAACAATTCCCGGCAGGCGGTTACATAGAGCAGGGCAGTGTCGGCTATGTCACGGTAATCGGTGCCCTGATTGAGGGCATAAATTCTGGATTCCAGATACATACAATTGTTCAGGGCCGATTGAATCCGGCGGTCACGGATGGATTCACTGGCACCCGGGATACCTGCACGTTCGGCTTCAGCCAGCAATGTATCCTCCCCACCTTGCAGCAAGGGAAGCATATTGGATGCTATACCCGGGTAGATAGAATCGAGTCGAACGAGTTCATCGGTAAGGATGTTGGCATTTACTCTGTAGTCATTTTTAATAACAGCAGACAAGTAATGCCTTCTGGCTTCTTTTTCCATCCCATTGCATAGCTGGGCATGGGCCAGATAAGCCTCAACACGGGCTCCGGTGCCGTCATACTCTGTCGCTTCTTTTGCAATGCGAAGCGCCTCGTCCTTTTGACGGTTAAAAAGGAGACTCCATGCCAATGTTCCCCTCGAAAACCCTACCCAGCCGATACTGTAATTATCTTTTTTCTTTTCATAGGTTTTCATTAATCGAATACTTACATCCGAAAATTGTCGGTATGATTCTGTGGCCTCCTGGTAGTCCTTTTCTTCCATGAGCAGATTACCCAAATAATAGTAACACCTTGCAATTCCTTGAGTTATGTATTCCTGTTCTTCCGGGAAAGGCCCGGTGTCTGCTTCGATTCTTTTGAAGAGAACACCGGCTTCCTTTATCATTTTTTCCCGGAGCTCTGGAGTCAGATCATAGCGGCTGTAAGAATAGGATAAATTTTGAGCCGCCTGATTGAGCGCATCTATGTGGGCGTGTAAATAGACCGGATTGCCTGTTCGTTCCTTGAGCAGTAAATAAAGAGCAGAGGCTTCTTTCAGACTGTCTGCTTTTGCCTGTATATCGTTTATATAATTTTGAGAAAAATGCAATTTTCGGGCATGGTAGAGCAACGCAATCGTATCGTGCAAGCCTTTCAGTAATTCAAATTCGCTGGTGGAATAAGGAGGTAATCTTATACCGTATTTTTGGGCCGAAAGACTATCTACCTGATCAAACATCAGGAAACGCACTGTTTCTTCAGTTTTGGGTAATATTGTTCGCTGATTTTTCAGCTTTCTAAATTCATCAAGCAGAGACTCGAATTCATAACTTGATTCAGCCATATATAACAGGGATGCCAAAGCGGAATCAAAATATCGTTTGTCCTGTGATGATTTTGCCAGTTGTGTCAAGGCCACCATTTTTCGCGATTCCAGGTCTCCCGGCGACAGTTTCAAACTTCTTTCCGCCAAAACAAATGCAGAATCCGGGTCGCCGGATGTCAGGAGTTTAAAACTCCAATCACGGTAAAGACGAGACTGCTTTTCTGAAAAATTGCTTTCTCTGGCCAGTTTCCCCATGCTTTGGGAAGCGAATTCATAAAGCCGTGCGGCATGAGCATACTCGGGCCCTGAAAGCCGGAGGTCGTTGCGCCCTGCGGCCCGACTGGCATACAGATCGGCGAATGCGGCAATTTGCCAGGCTTCGTTGGTCTGGCGGAGACAGGCTTCGTTGCGGTCCTGGACATCCAGCAGCCCTTCGAGATCCCAATATTTGAGTTGGGCGAGGTTGAGTGTCGACAGGCGTCGCTCTTTATTCAAACCAAGAATAATGTCATTTGCATCCAGTGTCCAGACCTTGGTTGCCTGATCAATCGAAGTAGTTATAAGTCGTTTACCATCGTGCGAAAATGTAACATTCATGACCGGAGACATGTGTGCATGGAGAGTCATGACGGACTTGCCGCTTTTCAGATCCCAGATCTTGGCCGTATGATCTTCCGATCCGGTAACAAGTTTGTTGCCGTCGGGCGAAAAGGCGACGCAGTAAATGGGCTCCGTGTGTCCTGTAAGGGTGAGTATCGTTTTGCCACTTCCCAGGTCCCAGATTTTGGCGGTGTAATCTCCTGACCCGGTAGCAAGTTTTTTGCCGTCTGGTGAAAATGCCACACTATAGAGAGCGCCCTCATGCCCTTCGAGGGTCTGCATTACATTTCCGCTATCCCAATTAAGGATTTCTGACGAATTGTCCTGCAACCCGATCGCAAACCGCTTGCCATCTGGCGAAAAATCTATACTCTTTATGCCGTAAAATTGTTCATGCAATATTCTGTGGGCATTTTCCTTTTTTAGATCCCAGGTTTCGATAAAGCCGTCATTTGAAGCGATTACCAATTTTTCACCGTCTGGTGAAAAAGCCACCGTACTTATCGAATAACCGTATCCTGTGTATTCTTCTCCTCGTCTGAGAATAATTGGAGAATTTTTGCTTTTTAATTCCAGGATTTTTACGGAATCCGTCAGGCCAATCGCGAGATTTTTGCCATCGGGCGAAAATGCCATTGCCGAAACACCGTCCATGGCCTCCACTGTTGTGAAGACCAATTCGCCACTATTCAGATCCCAAACATTTACAATGTTATCGGTTGATGCAGTTGCAAGTTTATTCCCGTCGCTGGAAAGAGCGAGTTTATAATAATTATTACTGTCTCCGCCAACTATGAAAGATTTATTCCTGACCCCATTGTACCATAATTTGATCGTATTATCGACCGATCCGGTTACGATTTTATCGCTATCCCTGGAAAAGGCAACTTTGTTAAAGCCACTGCTGTCACTATCAAAGATAGAAGGGGTCTCTCCGATCCCCAAATCCCATATTTTTACCGTATTGTCGTCCGATCCGGTTGCAAGGATTTGACCACCTTTCGAGCTGTTTGGATCTTGCGGGGAAAATGCAATGCAGTTGACCGCTGCACTGTGACCTTTAAGTGTGAGAATAGGCTTATGAGTGTTCAAATCCCATATTTTGGCGGTTTTGTCGGCAGATCCGGTTGCAAGCCATTTGCCATCTTGCGAGAATGCTACGCTCCTGATGGTATCACTGTGCCCCTCAAGCGTAAATGCCAATTTTCCGGTCCTCAAATCCCATATTTTGGCTGTTTTATCCACGGACCCTGTTGCAAGCCATACCTGCATTGGCCGGGTGGAGTATTCAGACTGCATGCGGTCAACCTGTTTTGGCATTTGTATGGACGGCTTTGAATAGGAACCCCAGGAGGGTGGTGCATAGCCATCCGGCGAGAATGCCACACTCATAACTGCGCCGTTGTGATCTTTGAAAGTCAGGATAGCATTACCGCCCCGATAACTCCAGATTTGCGCAGTACTGTCGGCAGAACCGGTTGCAAGCCAGTTGCCGTCGGGTGAAAATGCGAGGCTTAATACCTGTTTTCTGGGCAACAAAAAGTACTCTCCTCCCGATCCAAAGTCCCAGATTTTTATAGTGTCTTTGTAACTGATTGCCAATTTGGAACTGTCTTGTGAAATGGCGACATTGTTTACTGCGGTATCAACCAAAGATTCCAATTCAGTGCCGTTCTTAATATCCCAAAACTTAACGGTATTGCCATCTGAAGAGCCGCTGATAGGTATATTTGTTGCAAAAGCTACGGTGTTTACCGCACCGAAATGTCCATTAAAAGTGTAGACCGATTTGCCGCTTTCCATATCCCAGACTTTGACGGTTTGGTCAACGGATCCGGTAACAAGCCTTTTGCCGTCAGGAGAATATGCCAGACATAATACAGGGCCGTTATGCCCTTCCAGGTTGTAATTCCAGGGCAATCGATGGGTAGAGTCCGGGTGATCATTGTAATAAAGTGCTCCTGCAAGTGCATACAATACTTTGTCGTTTTCATCATCGACATATCTGTGTGCGAACTCGGCAAGGCGGAATGCAGTCGTGCGATCCCCGTCGCGCAGGGCGGTTTCGCTTTTGTTGGCGAGGTCGTTGGCGAGGGCGGCGCGCTTTTCGTGTTCGATCCGACGGAAGACCTCAAGAATGAGACTATCGGCCTGTTTTGCGTATTTGGGGTCGCAAATGCCCCAGGCTTGCAGTTTGTTGATGGCACGTTCGTGCTGACCGGCATGTATAGCATCCAGCGCCTTGTCCCGTATGCAGTTGCAATCACCTGCGGCGCAGGAGCCAGCGGTTGACGGGAGCTGTTGTGAATAGGCTTCGGGTAAAGTTGCCAGCAGCAAGGCGAAGGACAGGAGAAATATGGTTTTCATTTTTTTTGTTCTTTAAAGGAATAAAAAACATGATAGAAAACGCCGTGGATTGCCTCACTGCATTTGATTCAGCATTTTGCGGGCATTGGAGTTGTTTGGATCTATCCGGAATACTTCCTGAAGGCGGCTGCGTGCATTCACTTTCTCGTCTGCCTGCAGGAATATGGCTGCTTCTCGTAGCAAGCGGGTGATTTCAAGCGCTCGTTTATCCTTTTCAGCCACTTCACGGGCCTGGTTTGCCGCATTGGCGATCTTCAGGTTTTTTTCGGCCAGTTCTTTTTGTAATAATGCCTCTGCAGCCTTTTTATCTGCGTCGGTTCTTAATTTTATGGCCAGGCCTTCGCTTTCCCGGACTTTATCCAGCGCTGTTTGAATTTCCCCTTTTTGCTTTTCTGCAACTGCCAGGGCCTTGTTCGCCTTATCTGCATAAATAATAGCAATTACGCTTGCGACCAGCGCCAAAATAGTCAAAGCCATGCTGAATATCAGTCGCTTGCGCGCGCGGTCGCGTGCGTGGCGGGCGAGTTGCGCCTCCTGTTCGAGGCGAACTTTTTGCTCGGCTTCGAGGCGTTCTTTCCGGAATTTGAGAATAGGCGCCAGCAGGGTGTCGTGGCTGATCTCGTAATAAAAGGAATCGAGTCGCGGCTCTTTGCGAACAAGACGTTTGTCTTCCAGCGCGCGCAAGAGTCCGGGAGTCACACCCGGGCGGGCGAGCAGCTCGGACTGATCCACCGAACGCCGTCTGTTGTTTTCATTGATGAGTGCCAGTTCGATCAGCAAGGCTGCTGGCTTGCGCTCGATAACCGGTAATTCTGCAAGACGTTTTTGATAAAACTCTTCAAGTATTTGCCCAAGACCCTCGCGGCCACCATAAAATGCAGGTGTGATAATCCGGGATTCAGGAAAATCCGTCGCATGTATCACCCGCTCTTCCAGCGCCTGACAGACAGCCTGTAACTGGAATGATTCCACTTCGTGATTTTTGGTAAGTACTGCGAGTACTTCGCCGAGCGCTTCTCCGGAATAAGAAAACGGCGGACTTGCGAAGCCCTTATCCTGAAGCGCAGCGGGGAAAGTGATCGCTTCACCTGCTTGCTCCTCATTGAGCCCGAACAACTGGTAACGGCTCCGCAGGATATACGGTATGTATTCCGACAATTCGTCCATGAAATGCAGCATGTCGGAACGGATGGAAAATACAAACTTAAGTTTCGGGGCCTTTTCCGCTTCCGAAGCGGCCAGGGAGTCAATTTGGCCTGTATTAAGTTGGGCAATGAGCGTCTCGCGGACCGTCTGCGGCAATTTTTCGCCGATAAGGTCGGCCAATTCGGTGATAAACTTCAGACGCTTTTCGGTCTGTGGGTACAGGGTAAAAAGTTCTTCGAACTGATCGAAAATCAAAACGGGCGTAAAAGAAGCGCCACTTCTGTCGAAAATGCATCGTTTACATTGCTCCCACATTGATTCGTGGGCAGAAGTATCCTGCGCTTTGGCTGGATCCTCGCCTTTAAAGCGGCGCCATGCGGCGTCCATCTGCATGGAAAAATGCTGCTCCGGCAACAGGGTTTCGTTGCCGAATCGAAGGGGTACGGGGAAAATATCGCTGCTCAGGAGGAGGGGAGTAACCCCGGCATTGAGAAGGGATGTTTTGCCAAGACCTGATTTGGAGAACAGTACAACTGATTTCTCTACGGAAATCAGGTTAAACAGCTCGCGCGTTTCCCGGCGGCGCCCGTAAAACAACCCTTTTTGCTCGAAGGTAAACGAACTTAGTCCCGGATAGCGGAATCGGATACTTATTTCCTGGCTCATAACATTCCGTCGATGATCTTTTGAAGAGCCTCTGCAATTTTCTGATAGGCTTTGTCGGGATTCATATCGCTTACCGGAATATCACCGGCAGGCAGCACGGGTATGCCGAGTTTGGCGAAACCATCCGTCACGCCGAACGCTTCGCGAGCATATACGGCCGTTACCCGGGTGCGCTCCGAACCGTGCCGGGCACATGCCTGTGCGGTCAGGTCATTCGCCAGCCATTCTTCAGCGGTATAGTCGGCTGACAGGATAGCGATGATCAGGTTGGCTTGTTCCACCATTTGCTTCCGTGCTGTTTCCTCTTCCACACCGGCGCGCAGATCCATAATACTGGCTGATTCCATTTTATACGTGGATTTCAGGCGGCTAAGGGCCTTGTCGAGGGCAATTCTCGATTCTTCATCGGCCTGTGCATGCAGGTACAGCAGATTCAAGGTGGGCTGTTGTCCGGCAATATCGGAAGGTTCTTCGCCAAAACGTTCCCGCAGAGCCTTTACGAGGTCAAGCGGGTCGGCGCCCTCGAGGAAGTTGAATTGATATTGGTTGGAATAATACAGTGCGACCTGGGCGGGCAGCGGCCTGCCGGGTTTGCTTTGGTGAAGTCCGAAAACAGCCTGTTCATCCCGCACAAAATGCAAAATGTGCAATAAAACGCGCAAATACCAGTCTTCAAAATCAAAACCAAGGAACAGAAAACCTTTGCAGTCCTGCATGGCCCGGAGTAAGGAGGGGGGCAAACGCGTTTCCCGGCCGATGCCCTGCATCGAGTCGATGTAACGCATCTGGTCCTGTTGGGTAAGCACGAGGTGGTCTACATCTTTGTCCAGCACCTTCCCGAAGAGCTGGTAGATATAGGGAAGTTGCGAGTTTTCATCATAGTTGTCCACCTGGGTTTCTCCGAGGCGATAGTACCCTTCCTGCCAGAGTTTGCCTTCTTTTTTAAAGGCGGACTGGACAAGGTTGTCTTGTGCAGAGGACAAGATAACCCTGAAAGGCAGGTTAGCTACCTGGCGCAGCACTTCTTCGGGTTCGTTGAACCGCCGGAAAAAACTGCCTACTTTATGTTCGAGCGTAAGCCTGCTCCCGTTGAAAAACTTCTGGTATGCAGTACATACCAGGGCAAGATCATCGGGATCGGGAATAGCCATCCCTGGAGTCTTGGCAAGCTCTTCCGCCAGTTCGCGGGCAAGTTTTTGCCGCAGGGGTACAGTACGATCGTTTTCCAAAACACGGGAAAGTTGCGGCCCCAAAACGAGAGCGCATTTCCCGGTTTCGATCAGGTATGTAAGGGTGCCGAGGTGGGTTTCGTCAAACTGGACGCGGGATTGGGTTTCTGGCATGGCTCAAGCAGATGTCGTTTTCATTTTGGCGATAATGCCTGACAAATGTAAATTTCAAACTTGTAAAGTCGGGCTAAAAAAATAAAAAAGTGTTTATCATGAATTTAGACACAAAGATGTTTGCAGCCAACCGTCCACCCAATTGCCTTTGAGCCACCGATGATATTCCTCAAAGGCCTTAGCGCAACAATTTTTCCACCAGATTCTGCCACGAAAATCGCTCCTTTTCGGACCGTACGCCTTCGATCATTTTCTCGGACCGCTTGTTTTCAAAAAAATCCTTCATCGCTGCTGCGATGGCCTCCGGTTCAGGCGCCACGACATAGCCCGAAACGCCATTCGTTACGATCTCGGGGAGTCCGCCCACATTGGTCACGATCATGGGCTTGTCAAAATGGTAGGCGATTTGTGAAATGCCGCTTTGGGTAGCGCTTCGGTAAGGCTGTACGATGAGATCGGCGGCCGAAAAAAACACGCGGACCTGTTCTGCGGGAATAAAATCCGTATAGAGATGAACGCGCGGGGCGATCTGATGCTCGTCGATGATCTTTTGGTAAAAACCCCAGTCCTCATAACATTCACCTGCTACAAGTAAATGAATATCAGGTGTTTGGGCAAGTGCGTTCAACAACAGGTCGAGCCCTTTGTACTTGCGGATAAAACCGAAAAAAAGTACGGTCGGCGCCCCGAACGGGATTTCGAACTGCCGGCGCGCTTCATCTTTGTTTACCGGCCCGCCATAGGTATCGTAGACAGGGTGGGGGGCAAACCGGATAGCAGACTCCGGGGAGGCGCCGGCACTTAAAAACTGCTTTATTTCTTCACCCACCGACTTCGACATGACCACAAAATCGTTGCAGGCACGGACAAAATAACGGGCAAACGGCCGATCGCCCGGGCGCTTTTCATGCGGGATAATATTGTCCACAAGTCCGGTGACTTTGCATGGTTTCCGGGAGAAAAAGCGCGCCACGCGCAACACCGTACCAAGGCAGGGTCCCATCAGCGGCAGCCAGAAGCGCACGATGATCCGGTCGGGTTTTTCCTGCGCAATTTCACGACCGACAAAAAGCCAGTTGAAAGGATTTATGGAATTTAGCCGGGTTTTGATGTTAAGCCCTGCGGGTGGCGGCTCATCGGTAAACTGGCTTTTTCCGGGAAATAAAAACCCGGGGTATTGCAATGAAAATGAATAAATTACAACTTCATGCCCCGCTTCCTGCAGGGCCTGTGCTAGGCGTTCGGCGGAAGCGGATATACCGCCGCGAAGCGGATGTGCGGGAGATATGAAGACGATCTTATTGGCGGGCAACTGATTCCTTTTCGGGCAAAGGTAGAATGCTGATCTCAGGCAGACTGTGAAAATATGTCCAAAACTTCCATTACCGGGTCTTTATACTGCCGTCCGATCGGAATTTCCTTGCCGCCGATGGTTACGTCCGTTGCCGAATAGGCTTCTATTTGCCGCAGCGCTACGAGGAAAGATCGATGTATCCGGAGAAAGCCTGCACCTTCCAGTGTGGTTT
>JAKOXM010000405.1 GCA_029781095.1 Bacteroidota bacterium | reverse complement strand
TACCAACATACAAGAAAAAACCAGCGAGGATGATTGAAATGGACAAAGAACTTGAATTATTTATCGAGAATACGCGATCCCTTTTCGGGATTGAACTGAAAGCGGAGACCCTTGACGATGCAAAAAAAGAACTGGAAAAGCATCGTGCAAGCATTGATGAATCGCAGGAAAAGCGCATTGCCGTTTCGCCTCCGTCAACGATCAACGAGGAAGCGCGGTCGGTTGACTGCGTGATTGCGACGGAAAACCCAGTGCTACGCATGAATTGGCGTACATGGGAATATGAGCAGGAAATATTGCTGATGGGCGGTTGCCGGATGGATGAGATCAAAGACGGCATTCCGCTTATCAATTCTCACCATTCAGGCGAAGGCGTAAACGCTGTTTTTGGCACGACAACCAATATCCGCATCGAGGGCGACAAGCTGGTAGGAACGCGAGTTTTTTCAGCCGTTCCGGAGGCTGACAAGGTGTTCAGAATGATAAAAGAGGGACACCTGAAAAAGCAGTCTGTTGGCTATCGGATTATGAAAACCGTAAAAGTCGCTCCGGGAGAAACTGTAAAGGTTCTCGGAGTTGACCGAAAAAACGACGGCGAACTTTCAATCCGCTATGTCACCGATTGGATTCCCTTTGAGGATTCTATTGTGATTATCCCTGCTGACCAGAAGGCCGGTGTCCGGTCTTTGGATACCAATATCCCAACCCCAACCACCGAAGATAAACCAACCAACAAAAGGAACGACAACATGGAACCAAAAGACAATGAAAACAAACAGAACACCGTCACTCCCCCGGCTGATCCGGTAAATGTTGACGAAGTTCGCAAGGCGGCATTGGCCGAAGAACGCAAGCGTGTAGCGGAGATTGAAGCGATCTGCCGCAAGCACAACATCGATGGGGAACTGAAAGACAAGTTCCTTGCCGGTACGGATGGCTTTGAAGACATCGGCAAAGTTCGTGCCGCTGTTCTCGATGCCATTGAGGAACGCAGCAAGAAGCAGATCACTCCCCCGGCTGGAAAAGTCACCGTTGAGGTGGACAGTATGGATAAGCTGATTCCTGTCATGCGTGACGGCCTGATGCTTGGTCATGGCCTTATCAGTGAGAAAGACGCTTCTGCTGGCGCGAACGAGTTCCGGGGCATGAAACCCTGCGCATTTGCCGCGGAGTTCCTGCAACGTCGAGGAGAAAAGGTCAAGTTTTCGACTTCCCCCCAGGAACTTTTCAAGCGCCTTATGGTGACGACCGACTTCCCGAATCTGCTGTCGAACACCGCCGAAACGACCGCGCAAAAGGCGTTCGAAAGGGCAAACGAAACATACGAAACCTGGTGCGATATGTCCGGGACGGTGTCTGATTTGCGTTCGGAAAACATCGGGCGCATTCTCGGCAAGATTGACCTTGAGGAAGTCAAGGAAGGGCAGGAAAGCAAGTATGCGTATTTTACCGAGAACGCGGACAGTGTTTCGATCTCGAAATACGCGAAGAAAGTGTCTTTCACCGAGGAAATGATGATCAACGACACTTGGGGGCTGTTTATGAAAGCCCTTGACGAGTTCGGTCTGTCTGCGCGGTCGCTTGAGGGTGACATGGCGTATGGAATCCTGATCGACAACCCGGATGCCGCTGATGGTACTGCTCTGTTCCATGCAGACCACAAAAACCTTGCCGGGACTGCCGCTGCGATTGGTGAGGCTGCTTTGGGTCTTGCAATGGTGGCGATGGCTACACACTTGGATGTCGACGGTGTAACCCCCATCCGCA
>JAKOXM010000402.1 GCA_029781095.1 Bacteroidota bacterium | reverse complement strand
GTTGCGGTGAGGTAATCATCGCCGATTTCCGTAAAAACGATGCCGATTTTCTCGCCCATCGTGTTGGAATTCAGCGCATTAAGGCCTTCCAGTGTGTGCGGTTGCCGCCAGATTTTTGCCATATATTTTGTGCGGGTGACAGGTTTCCGGTATGAAGTTTACAATTGTATCTTTCGGGCAGGCCTACTGCTCATCTTCGTCCATGACGGCGGGAGTCGAGCGGATGCCATTGCGTTTGTTAGCCTGATAGGCGAAAAAACAGGCCGTCCAGAATGAATACAGTGAGTACACCAGCGCGGGTTTTACCATCGCCTGGTTGCTCAGCATGTTATTGGCGATCAAAAATGCAAGCGTTGTGTTCTGAACGCCGCTTTCCATGGCAGCCGTAATCCTGGAAGCGTGCGGCAGCATCATGAATTTCATAAAATAATAGCCGAAAAACAGGCATGCGGCATTCTGTACGAGCGCCACGGGGGTAATCACAAGCAAATCGGCCCATTTCAGGCCGGCTCCGCCATGACTTTCGCCCGCAAACATTTTGATGGCAAAAACCATCCCCAGCAGCAAAAGCATGACGTACTTGGCCGGTTTGTTGATTTTATTGGCAAAAACCGGGAAATGTTGCCTGACCATGAGGCCTATGGAAGCCGGAATGATCGTGATAAAGAATATCTGACTCACCGTTTCCCAAAACGGCAGGTGGAGGTCGGTTTCCCGTCCTAAAAATACCCGGAGACCTATATTAACGACAATGGGAATTGAAAAGAGGGTCAAAAAACTGTTGACGGCCGTAAGCGAAAGCGACAAGGCGACATTGCCCCGCCACAAATACGTTAGAAATCCGGAAGTGGCTCCTCCGGGGCTGGCGGCCAGAATGATGAAGCCTACTTTCAGCACTGCCGGAATGGGAGCAACCAGACTGATCGCAAATGCAATAAGCGGCAGGCCCAGCATTTGAGCGCTCAATGCTGTAAAAAATGCCCGTGGATGACGAATAATACTGATAAAGTCGGAAAGTGTCAGCGACAGTCCGACCCCGAACATCACTAAACCCAGGACGGTACTGACAGCAAGATCAACAACAAAAGTGGCAGCCAACAGGGGATAATTTTTGATCCGCACAAACTTACGCGAAAACCCGGCAACGTGTTACGACAAGCGCTGCGAATATTCTTCTTGTGACATTTTAGACCGATATTCGCAGCTGTCATGAAAATAACCGCATTTTATATTGCCGAGGAATTGCACCTTAAACGGTTGAAAGCAACTTATGCCGGCGCCCTGCTGCAGGAAAATCCGTCAGAACTGTTTTACCGGATAGACGATGGCCCCTTGTTTTACGCCTTTGATTACGGCGCCGTGGTTTTTGCCGATATGAGCGATACGGATATCAGCAAGAATCTGGCCTTGTTGCAACAGTTTTGCGAGCATCCCTTGCCGGAGACGATACGCGATGATTTTGAGATAACCCACAACCCCGATGCACAACTTACCTTCGGATTCGATGGGCTGACCGTGCCGAAAATCGGCGTGGAAGTCATCAAAATCGCAATGCTCAACGTTGCACATTCCGTCTCGATGGATTTTTACTCGCAACGCGCCCATGAGCTGTTGTCGGAGGTCCGCCAGTTTACCACCCAGATGGAATCGATCGGCTCCATCAGTATCAGCCGGAAGAACATGCTCCGATTCATCGGACGAATGCTGAACAGCAAAAACAGGATCATTGAAAACCTGTTCGTTTTCGACGGCCCGGAGATCGCCTGGGAAGATGAATATCTCGATCGTATTCACCGGGGGCTCGCCCGTACTTTTGAAATTCAAACCCGGTTCAAGGAAATTGAATATACCTTCAAGGTCGTCGAAGACAATCTCTCCGTTTTTCGGGAATTGTACCTGCACCGCGAAAGCAGCAAACTGGAGTGGATAATCATCGCACTTATCTGCATCGAAGTTATCGACCTGATTATCAGCAAGATATTTTAGAAGTTATTGGCTATTCCTTGGGACCTGACAGTTGTTATCAGTGCCTGAATACTGAAAACCGACAACGGATATTCAGCACGCTACTCAACAATAACAATCTCGCCGGGTGCGATGCCGACCGGAAAAGAGCCCGTTTTTATGCCACCGGAATTGTAAATGACCACTTCTCCGGGCGAGGTGAAGTCTTTGGCGTCGGCACAATAAAGATCGCCGGTGGTAGGATGGCAGGCCAGTCCATAGGCCGCCTGCGTGATAAACGGGCTTACTGCAAATTGATTGGCGGTCCAGATTTTTCCCCCGCCGGCGAAGTATAAAACGCTGCCGGAAGGGTTGGCACACAGGTCGCTGGAATATTCCGGCACATCAAAGCCGGTGCCCGGCGGGTTCATTTTATCAAGAAAGCCTTTGGGAATTGCGTCCAGATAGGAGCCCTGGCAAAGTACGTACGGATTGGAGCCCGTGAGTGTGGTTTTTACCAGACTGCCCGGGTTTTTTCCGCCCACCCTGATACGATCCGTTTCGGTATCGGTTGCGATATTCACCACAGATACCGTTGAATCCACGCCCAGTCCGCCGCTGTTGGCGACCATCAGCGTCGTCAGATCTGTCTGTATCATTTTTTCAGGACCGGTTCCGACGGGTATTATTTTGACAACCTTGTTGGTCGTGAGGTCTACTTTGGCGAGACTGCCCTTCAGCCCGTCCTGCCCCCACTGGCTGACGTAGGCAATGTTATTGCTGACCGGTAAAAAATAGCGTGGAAGTGTCAGGCCACCGATGGTATCTATAAATTTAAAGGTGGTTTGA
>JAKOXM010000392.1 GCA_029781095.1 Bacteroidota bacterium | reverse complement strand
AAAAATCTTCAGAAGAAAACCATTAAAAACATAGCCATAGCATGGTTGTTGACCTTGCCGGTTTCGTTTATACTTGCTGCGGTGCTTTATTTCTTCCTGCGTTTTTTCATAGCGTAAAGCCCTGCCTCAGGCCCGCTCCCGCATCATTTCCAGCAGCCGCACCAGCAAATAGGACATGATCAGGCTCATGGCAATGCCTTCCACAAGTATGAAAAGGCTGGCCGTGACGGGTGTGAAATATTGCCCGATGGGCGAATGGCTTTGAATAGTGGCCAGAAAGGAAGGGTTGTATGCCAGAAACAACACCATGAAAATTGTGAACGGGATAACTCCGACAAGGGAAGTTAACATCCCGACCACTACGCCGGACGTATAGTCATCTGAAGGTTGCGGGTGCTCGTGCACCCAGGCGCGCAGGGCAAGCCAAAGAAAACCGACATGAATAACGCCGTTAAAAACGCGGAGGTAGTAATTTTCACTCAGATGAAGCAGGTGCATGGCCAGGAAAAAGACCGTAAATCCAAGGAACATCCAGAGGCCATAGCGAATTGCAATATGTTTCATAACCCTTGCGTGTTGGTGAAAGGAAAGACAGGCCGAAATATATGAAATTTATTTCTATTTTGCAAATAATGTCCGACTCCAAAAAAACACACCCTTTTCGAGATGTCCCGAACGGTTTTTATTGGCTTTCATTCCGTTTCCCAAACAATAGTTTTACCACATCCTGACCTTACCGGAACCTTTTCAAATCATTTTTCCCAAAAGTCCACTCCGGCGTTTCCAAAATCTCCCCAAAATCGGCGCTGTACCACACATTCGGTTTTTCGCTTTCAGGATTATGCAATACCTGCATTTCCTGCGCAGGCATATAGCTTTGTATCAGGAGAAATACCTTTTTACCGCTTTTGTCGGTCGCCATATCCGCCACTATAACCGCATGTCCGGGTGAACCGCCCTGGATAAAAACGTCGCCAATCATGATTTCGGCAAGCGGCACAGACACCATTTCTTTCGAGAGCGAAAGTGTGCCCGCGTAGGTAAATACGAATTCGAGGTAATCCCAGAAAGTCTGCCGGGAGTCGGATGCCGCCGATTTCTGCTCCCAGGATGTTTGATTGCCGACAACTTTCACCCGTTCGCCCTTTCGCCAGCGCTCGTAGTCCACGCGAAAGCCGTTGGTCAGGTTGAAGCGTATCTTGTCGAATTGCCGGCTTTGCCACAGGTACTCCGCCCACAGCCGGATTACGGCATCGGCGCACTGATGCAGGTCCTTTTTGCCGATCGGCAAGTCGACGACGGCTTCGTAAATACCCGGATTTGCCTTTTCCCGTCCGTCGTAAAGGAGGACCTTGCTGCCGGGTGGCTTGAGCGGCAACCGACGAAGGTACATTGCAAACGAACCGGAATCAGCCTCAATCCGCTGAAAGCCCGGAGGCGTTAAAAATCGTTGAAACAGCAACGTATCTGCCTGTTTTTCAGTCTGTTTTGCAGCGGGTTCCCAATCCGGTTTCCTGTCCTGAAAACAAATCTGGCTGCTGAACAACAGGAATGCAACGAATGGCAGGAGGGTGGCAGGAATTGATTTCATAAAAGGAAAACGCACAATCGCGATGCTGAATATGGCAGCAACGAAATTCATTTTGCCCGAACCGCCCTACCTTCGCGGCAAATCCGGCGATACGATATGACTTTTGAAGACTTGAATCTGAATACCCCGCTGCTGAATGCCATCAGCGACCTGGGCTTCACGCAGCCCACACCGATCCAGCAAAAAGTATTTTCGGTGGTAATGTCCGGGCGCGATGTGGTCGGGATCGCCCAGACCGGGACGGGAAAGACTTTCGCCTACCTTTTGCCCATTCTGCGACAGTTTACATTCTCCAAACAAAAAGAGCCGCGCGTACTGATCGTGGTACCTACCCGCGAACTGGTGGTTCAGCTGGTCGGCGAAATCAAAAAACTGACGGCTTACATGTCCGTAAGGGTGGAGGGCGTGTACGGCGGCACCAACATAAACACACAGAAACTATTGATCGTAAATGGCCTGGACATCCTCGTGGCCACACCCGGGCGTCTGATGGATCTCGCTTTGTGCCGGGCTCTCAATCTCCGGTATGTGCGCCAGTTCGTGATCGATGAGGTAGACGAAATGCTCAACCTGGGTTTTCGCGCGCAACTGACCACTATTCTCGATCTGCTGCCCCGCAGAAGGCAGAATCTGCTGTTTTCCGCCACCATGACGGAAGAGGTGGACGAAATGATCGGCATTTTTTTCAATGCGCCGGTCAACATAGAGGCGGTGCGGGCAGGTACGCCGCTGGAGCGCATCGAGCAGAGCGCCTATGAGGTACCCAATTTTTACACCAAACTCAACCTGCTCGAACACCTGCTCGCCACGGACGATACCATGCGGAAAGTGCTGATATTCAGCCCTTCCAAAAGAACGGCCGACCTGATCCACAAACATCTGGAAGCCCGCTTTCCCGAACAATTCGAAATCATTCACGGCAATAAATCGCAGAATTTCAGGATGAACGCCGTAGCCCAATTCGAAAAAGGCCTGTGCCGGGGTCTCATCGCCACCGACCTGCTCGCGCGCGGGCTGGATGTGACCGATGTGACGCACGTCATCAATGTGGACACCCCCGCCGAGCCGGAAACCTACATTCACCGTATCGGACGAACGGGCCGGGCCGACCGCGACGGGGCGGCAGTGCTTTTTACCTCCGAGGCCGAAACCTCCGCCCGGGAAGCCATTGAAACGCTGATGGAAAAGAAAATTCCGGTGCTGCCGCTGCCCGGGGATCTTGTAATTTCGGATCAACTGATCGAGGACGAGCGTTACACCGTTCCAGAAGTTCAACTCAAACCCCTAACCCGGCCGGCCGGGGCTTTTCACGAGAAAAAAGCAAAAAACAAAAAGGTGAACCTCGGCAACAAGACCAAGCACCTGCGGGATATGAAGTATAAAAAGCCTATTAAAAAAAAGGCGAAGCGGAAGTGAAGAAAGATTTACCAGACCCGATACTCATCCGAAGCCGAATTTGTATCGTCCTTTATGCACTCATTTTGAAGGGAATATCCATACGCTCAAGCAGATTCCGGAGAAGTTCCATCTCTTCAAGGGTGTTTGGAAAAACCTGAAGAGAACCGGTTGAAGTCGTATCAACCTTTCCTTCCGCTTTTATTCGGCTGGCTTTTATAAATTCTTTAAGTGCAAGTAACCCCTCTTGCAGTCCTTTGCTGTCCTTGCTGTCAAGAGTACCAATGAGATTTTGGTAAAACTGTTGCCTTGCGGCCTCATTGTCGAGTTGCCGGTGTTGTTTCAGCCATTCTTGAATCTCCTGTTGGGCGGTCATTTTAGTCACTGTTTTTGTAATTGGTGTCTTGTTCGTTCTCCAATAGCTTCCGGATCAGGTTTATCTCATCCAAAATATCGTCAATATGAGACTGGTATTCTTTATCAGTCATGCTTTTGACAGCATCCCTGTTCTTGGCATAATAATCCAGAAGCCAAAGATAAAACGTGTTGTCTCGTTCAAGTTGTTCCCGTTCGTTTTGGGTCATGAGCAGGGGATATTTTTCGAAACAAAAGTAAACATTCGTTTCAAGAGCAGCAATACAACTGGCAGGTTAAAAGCGAGTGGCAGATCGTACTTTGCATATGCATAGTCAAAAGATGCAAGCCAGGCGGAAGCAAACCTAACAACGCACAAAAAAACGGCTGACGCTCCTGCACCAGGTGCTTTTTCGCACACAGTTCAGAGCGCCAGCCGTCCGGATCAATTTTGCGCGTTCTCCGGGTACTTAAAAACGCGCGATCGGTACTATCGCAGCACGGTTATTTTCTGCGCCAGCATCAGATCGCCATTGGCATCCCGAATGGTCAACAGATAAATTCCTTTGGGGAAATTGCTGATATCCAGAACACTATCGGATCCGCCTTCAATCTCCGATTTTTTCCACTGCCGCTGCAGCATATCGTATAATTGAACGTGGAACGTTCCCTTTGCAGCGCCTGCCGGCCGAATGGTGATCGCCTCGCTTGCAGGGTTGGGAAAAACGGTAAATGCAGGTTCGAGAACATTGGCAAATCCCATTGCCGTCAAAGCGTCCTGAAGCGTCGGGTAACCGGTGTCGGGGTGCGCTTTCAGGTAGGCCGCCATTTCTTCTTCCGATACGACGTTGAATGGAATTGTCGTGCCTTCCGCCGATCTTCCTTCGCAGCATCCGCAGACAATGATCACCGGTGTGCAATTGTTGGTCCTTTCACAATAGGTATAAGGCGCTGACCAATTGCTTCCAGTGCAGGCAAAATCGGGGAAAATGGCCCTGATACTGATGGTAAAGCAATCATAGGTCGGCGGAATAACCCACGGAGAGGCGGTCACCGTAATGTATTCATCAGGACCGGATCCTTCACAGCAACCTGCCGGGTCTCCAAACGAAATTTTCAGTTCATAGCCCGTAGCCCCCGCTACGCCAATCCACGATATTTGCGGCGCGCCGGGTGTGTAGGTCACCGAGCCGTCGTCATTACAGTGTTTGACGACAGGGTGTTCGCACTGAATGGAAATCGGCACGCGATCGCAGCATACGGCTTCATACGCATCTTTCCAGAAGCAGCACGGATTATCCCTGCTGGTAACGGTAACAGAATTTATGGTTGACAATATGCCGTTGGCATAAGTGCCCGTGCTCCCGTCTTTCCAAACGATATGGAGGTTTGGCGGAACGGGCGACACCGGCAGTTTGGTATCCTTGTAGAACAACCCGAGCGTTGCCGAACCCGGCGTACCCGAACTGCAAACGTTGTAACAATTCTGGGGGAAGATCAGGTTGTAAGTGGCGTCGAGGACATCACCGCAACCGGCGATAAAGAAATTGCCGAAATCCTCGCAGGGCCCCTGGCATGTTATTGTTGTACATGTAATCGGGACATTAAGCCTGCAAATGTCGGTCCAGGTACCCGGGATCGGCGGCGCGCCCGGAGGATAGGTGAAATGTTCGTACAGGAGCGAATAGCAGGCGCCGGGCGGCACGGTGATCGGATTTACGTTGCCGGGAACGGCAAGGCCCGAAATATCGCCGGGGCCGGTATATGTGTACCAGTGGAATACATCCAGGTATTGAACAGGAGACACAGGAACGCCGCTCCCGTTTATGGCCGTCAGGGTAATATTACCACAGGCGTCGCAACTTTCCACGATCCGGATGCCGCAGTCTAATGGCGTTTCACCGCATGTAGCAATGCCGGAAGCGGTTCCTGTACATTTTACCTCCTCACCGACTATCAAATCCACCTTTACCTGATAATTGACCGGCGTGCCTGCATATGGAACGGAGATGGGGTTGCCGGGAATCGGCGTACCGTCCACGATCCAGTTAATCCTGTAGGTATACGGACTTAGAACGTTGTCGTTGTTATCCAAAGCCGTTAATACGACCTGCCCATCGATGCACACCCAACCTACTTTGACATTCAGCGGGTCACAGTCCACGAGACAATCCTTGATCACCACCTGGGTGGCATCGGACAGGTTGCAGGAGGCGTCCTGACTGGAGAACGACCACTCAAGATCAAGTGTGATCGGCAGGTCGCTGCAATCGTGGTTCACATACACCTGGGTATTGGGATCGTGCGGATTCACAAACGTCACCGTACAGCCGTTGCTGCAATTGAGCAAGGTCCACGTACCTACGGCGCCGCAGGAATAGGGGTTGTTGCCGTTCAGCCGGATCGGTTCGTTGCAGCATTTCATCTGGTCGGTTCCGGCAGTCACCGGTTTGGCCACTTCGATCGTGATGGTGAGATAATCCTTTGTGGTACAGGTCGTCGGCGGGTTGTATCCGATGGAATGTACTACGATCTTGAA
>JAKOXM010000389.1 GCA_029781095.1 Bacteroidota bacterium | reverse complement strand
AACCAACAACCAAACAAATGCAATTCAACATTCCAGATTCCGGGCAAAAACGCGTTGTCATCGTTGGCGGTGGCTTCGGCGGACTCACGCTCGCGCGCAAACTCTCCCGCTCCGACTTTCAGGTCGTATTAATCGACAAAAACAATTACCACCAGTTCCAGCCGCTGTTTTACCAGGTGGCTATGGCCGGTCTCGAACCATCGAGCATCGTTTTCCCCTTCAGAAAGGTTTTTCAGAAAAGCAAAAACGTCTTCATTCGGGTAACCAAAGTGTTGTCCGTCAATTACCTGGAGAACGAAATTGCAACTGAAGTGGGCAATCTTCACTACGACTATCTCGTGCTGGCTATCGGCGCCGACACCAACTGGTACGGCAACGAGCGCGTAAAAGCCAATGCCATACCCATGAAGTCGGTGAGTGAAGCTTTGTTTCTGCGCAACACGATCTTCGAGGATTACGAGCGCGCCGTCACCTCCGACAATTACGAGCAGCGCCAGCGCTACCTCGACATCGTGATCGTGGGCGGCGGGCCAACGGGCGTGGAGGTGGCCGGCTCACTGGCCGAAATGAAAAAACACATCATCGCAAAGGACTACAATGATCTTGATCGTGACGAGATCAATATTCACCTGATCCACGGCAATCCGCTGTTGCTGAACACCATGTCGCCGCAAGCCTCGGCGAAAGCAGAAAAATTCCTGCGCGAACTGGGCGTGCAACTCTGGCTGGATAAAGTCGTCACCGATTTCGACGGCGAAACGGTCACCATCGATGACGGCTCCACCATTCGGGCCGACAAGGTCATCTGGGCGGCAGGCATTACGGGGAATAAAATGCCGGGCCTGCCCGCCGAATCTGTTTTTAAAGGCAATCGGCTGAAAACGAACGCTTTCAACAAGGTCGAAGGCACTGAAAATGTTTTCGCCATCGGCGACATAGCCTTCCAGACCGAAGAAAAATACCCGAACGGCCACCCGCAGGTGGCGCAGGTTGCCATACAGCAGGGCAATCTGCTGGCCGATAATCTGCGCCGCCTGAAAGAAGGAAAAGTACCCGAACCCTTCCATTACCGCGATCTCGGTTCCATGGCCACCATCGGACGCAACAGGGCGGTGGTGGACCTGCCCTTCTGGCGTTTTCAGGGCGCTTTCGCCTGGCTGGTGTGGATGTTTGTCCACCTGTTTTCCATCCTGGGGTTGAAGAACAAGGTGTTCGTTTTTTTCAACTGGGTGTGGAACTACGTGACCTACGACCAGAGCTTGCGGCTGGTGATCAAGCCCTGGCGGAGGGAGGGGAAATAGGTAACGGTTCTTAACTTTGCTGTAAACGCACTGTCATGAAACCGATACTTGCTCTGATCTCGACGCTTTGCCTCCTTTCCTGCTCCCCGGAGCACAAGCCTTTCCTGGCCCTCGCCCCGCTCCAAACGGAAATCGTTTTCAAAAATGTCAGCGTCATCCCGATGGATCGCGATACAATCCTTGAAAATCAGGTTGTTGTGGCCAAAAACGGGGTAATCACGGCTATTGCGGACACCGGCAAGGTATCGTATAACAGCGACGCCCTCGTGATCGACGCTACAGGCAAATACCTCATGCCCGGTCTGGCCGAAATGCACGCCCACGTGCCGCCGGTGGATGATCTCGCTCCGATGGAAGAGGTGCTGGCACTTTTTGTTCTGAACGGCGTAACGACCATTCGCGGCATGCTTGGTCATCCCAGGCACCTTGAATTGCGCAGCAAAATCCGGAGCGGAGAAATAACCGGGCCTCGTTTCTATACCGCAGGTCCGCCGCTTGACGGAGATAATATCAAAACGCCGGCGGAGGCCGGAGCCGCCGTGCGCGCGCAAAAGCAGGCGGGATACGATTTTATAAAAATTCTGATGCCCGGCCTTTCAAAAGCGTGTTTCGATACGATGGCTGTCACTGCGAAGGAAGTTGAGATGTCATTTGCAGGGCATGTGCCACCGCAGGTGGGTGTTTGGGGCGCTATCGAAGCCGGTTATGCCACCATCGACCACATGGACGGCTTTATCGAAGGCCTGGTACCGGGTATTGAGCATTTGCCGACGGACGATGTTGGTCTGTTCGGCATGTTTGTGGCTGAGAAGGCGGATACGGCGCAAATACCAAAACTGGTGCAGGCGCTCCTTGATCATCATATCGCGGTTGTGCCGACGCAGTCGCTCGCCGAACGCTGGTTTGCGCCCGACCGGAGCGCCGAAGCGCTGGCTGCAGAACCCGAAATGAAGTATGTAAAACCGCGCGACCTGAAAAACTGGGCC
>JAKOXM010000386.1 GCA_029781095.1 Bacteroidota bacterium | reverse complement strand
CGATTGTTTCGGCGAGACGGCCTACCTGGACGGCAATGGTTCCGGCGGGGCTGCCGGACTGCTTTTCCTTTGGACGACTTCCGGCGGGAATCTGGTGGCGGGGGCCAATACGCCGACACCGGAGATTAATCTTCCGGGAACCTATTTGCTTACGGTAACCAACCCGGTTAACGGTTGTACCGATTCCGATGATGTGCTGATTGCCCCGGATGAACCCGTTGCGACGGCAGTTATCAATCAGCCTCCCTGCTTTGGGGATAAAGGCTCGATCCTTATAACTGACGTGACGGGTGGCAAGCCGCCGATAAAGTACTCGATCAACGGCGGCCAGCAGTTCACAACGCAGAATTTGTTTGCCAATCTGGCCCCCGGACCATACACCATTCTGGTTGTGGATGCCACGGGTTGCAGTACGACTGTGGATGCCGAAGTCAAGGAAGGGGATCTGGTGGAAATTTCACTGGAACCGAAGGTATTGCTGAAACTGGGCGACAGTTATCAGATCAATACCCAGATCAATATTCCGCTCGATGAAATCGGGTCCATCATTTGGAAA
The DNA here is from genome assembly GCA_029781095.1 of Bacteroidota bacterium. GTDB lineage: Bacteria > Bacteroidota > Bacteroidia > Chitinophagales > Saprospiraceae > M3007. The sequence goes on along the minus strand of JAKOXM010000386.1, from coordinate 3,546 downwards.
CCCGGAACGTGTCTGAGCTGCGATACCTGCCTGAATCCGGTAGCCACACCGCTGACTTCGACCCTGTATCGCATCAGGATCACGAATAAAGTCGGTTGTGAAGATTCGGCGCCGCTGTTATTAGCGGTCAACAAACAGGTCGATGTTTACGTCCCCAATATATTCTCCCCGGACGGCGACGGTGAAAATGATCTTTTCACCATTTATGCAGATCCCAACGGCGTGAAAAACATTAAATCCTTCCAGATTTATTCGCGCTGGGGCGAATTGGTATACGAACATTACGATTTCCAGCCGAACAGTCCGACAATCGGCTGGGACGGGAAGCACCGCGGTGCGGAAATGAATCCCGGCGTATTTGTCTGGTATGCCGTACTGGAATTTGCCGACGGGACCGAAGTGCTGTTTAAAGGCGACGTAACTTTGAAGAGGTAAAGTTTTCGGGGTGTCTGTTGCCCTGCCATCAATTTGCCGCTATATTTTTGATGAACCTGAGGTCGTTTTCGATCTCGGGTTCATCCGTTTTATTCATTCAAAAGTTACCGGAAATGCGAATTTCAGTTATTTCAATGCTATTGTTTTTCACTTGTTATCTGCCTGCCCAGAACAACACCTACATCCCCGACCCTGACCCGCTGGTGCGACAAAACCTGGAAAACTGGCAGGACCTGAAATTCGGGTTTATGATGCACTGGGGCGCCTACAGTCAGTGGGGTGTTGTAGAAAGCTGGAGCATTTGTTCGGAACCGTGGTGCGACCGAAACGGAGCCGACTATACGGACTACGTCCGCCGCTATGAAGACCTTCCCAAAACCTTCAATCCCGTGCGGTTTGCTCCGGACAAATGGGCGACTGCAGCCTGGGACGCAGGGATGCGCTACGTCGTGTTTACCACCAAGCACCACGACGGGTTTTGCATGTTCGACAGCAAATACACCGATTACAAGATCACCGGCAAGGATTGCCCTTTTCGCACCAACCCGAAGGCAGACGTGACGAAATTCATTTTTGAATCTTTTCGCCAAAAAGGATTTCGCACGGGCGCTTATTTTTCCAAACCCGACTGGCATTGCAGGGATTACTGGGCGCCGGAATGGGCGACACCCGACCGCTGCAACAATTACGACAGCCGAAAATATCCAGACCGCTGGAAACGATATGAAGACTTCACCTATAACCAGATAGAAGAGTTGATGACAGCTTATGGCAAAGTGGATATTCTCTGGCTCGACGGCGGGTGGGTCCGGCCCGACAGCACGATCACGGAAGAAGTGCGCTCCTGGGGGTATCACCTGCCCGAATGGGGTCAAAGTATCGATATGGCGCGAATTACGCGGATGGCCCGCAAGAACCAGCCGGGCATTCTGGTAGTGGACAGGTCCGTACACGGCCCTTTTGAAAACTACCGGACTCCCGAGCAGGAGGTGCCCGATAAAACCCTGCCATATCCCTGGGAAACCTGCATGACGATGGCCGGCGGGTGGTCGTATTCTTTTAATCCTCAGTATAAGTCCGCCAGGCAACTCGTGCATACGCTGGTGGACGTAGTCGCCAAAGGCGGCAATTTTCTCCTGAATGTGGCGCCCGGACCGGATGGAGAACTTGATTCCACTGCCTATCAGCGGCTTCATGATATCGGAGCCTGGATGAAAGTAAATGGTGAATCGATTTACGGAACGAGGCCGGTCATGCCATACAAGGAGGGCAAAGTATGTCTGACCCAAAAGAAAGATGGCAAAACGATTTACCTGCTATACCTCGCCGATGAAGACGAAACACAATTGCCGTCGAAAATATGGTTGTCCACTCTGACGCTCCCGGCGTCGGCCCGGATTCATCTGCTGGGTACCAGGACCGAACTGGGTTGGGAACGGGTTGGTAAAGGATTTCTGGTCAATATCCCGGAAACCCTGCGCCAAAACCCGCCTTGTGCCTGGGCGTGGGTGCTCGAAATCGGGTTATAGTCGCTTCGTGAAAATATATTGTTTTGAATGCCGGGCCGGCACTGATCGTATGATTGGTGCCGGCTTTTTGCACGGTTATCAGTTCAGAGTACACAATTATTAGATTTAACGATTGGAAAAAGCAGAACTATTATAGGTTTATAGGCATAACTTGATAGAAGGTTACAGTGAAATCTTTTCGGAATCCGGTACGGAAATCCCTGCGGGTATTTTGCCTGTTTAATTGAAAGCCTGAATCTGCGCATTAAACACATTCATTTACCGATAAATTCTTTTTATGAAAAATTTCAGAAGTTACCCGTTCAGAGTTTTTAAATTGTTTGGAATAATCTCCATTACTTTCCTCCTAAACACAATAACCGTCTATGGTCAGGATCCATTTTGTGGTACCACAGGAGGCCCGGAGGCAATAGGACCGATTAAAGGGAAATTTCCGGAAGCCAAAAAGGGTAGCGGGCCCTATTACATCAATGTATATGTACATATTGTCCGTAGAAGTGATGGCACAGGAGGTCAATCCCTGGCAAATGTGAACAGTGCATTCAATATTCTGAATGCTGATTTTAACCCACACGACATACATTTTATCAGGAATTGCGATATACACTACATAGATAATGACGACTACTACATCGATTATGAAAGTTATTGCAACTTTTGGCTTGATCCGGCAATCACACATGCCGATGGCATAGATATGTTCCTAGGCCCTTCCGAAGGACTAAACAATGCCGGTGGTATTGCATCCGGAATACCAGGAAAATCCTTGTGGGTAGCCGGTACGTGGAATGTAGGTATCCCCGCAACACCAGCATTGCTGACGCCTATCATCTCCCATGAAATGGGGCATTGCCTCGGCCTGTGGCATACGTTCCACGGAACAGTACAAGAAGGCGGTGCAGCCTGTAATGGCGCTCCTTATGATGATCCAAATATGTGTTGTGAACTGGTAGATGGTTCGAACGGAACTACCTGTGGTGATTATGTTGCAGATACCCATGCAGATCCTCATGACTGGTATACGTGGGGTCCTGATTGCGCATATCTGGTTACCCTGTGCAACGGTGGAAGTGCGGCCCAATGCGTCAGTTCGACTTGCCCGCCTTTGTCCGACATGAACAATGATCCTTACGACCCGCCTGTGCGGAATACTATGTCGTATAATCAGCGACTTGCATGTATAGATGGGTTTACGACCGGACAGGGAGAACGCATGTGCCAGATCATCGATATTACGCCCATGCTTCAGGCCACCCTTGTCACACCCGGCAATCCGATTCTCTCTGTTAATACAACTGTATCCGATCTGACGCCAGCATTGGGTGATGCGGTAACTATTTCGATCGAAGTTTGTAACCTTACGACAGGTCAGTTGAATAACATCGTAGTAACCAACCCTATTCCTACGGGGCTTCAGTTTGGTATTTCTACTGATTTTCAAGACATTAATGGAATACTGACCAGTCAGGCAATTTCCCTGAGCCCGGGCAGTTGTACTACCCTGACTTTTGTGGCAAAGGTTGTGCTTCAGGACTGGTGCAGTGTAGTTGATTGCGCTTTCGCCGAATATTCACCCGACTGT
>JAKOXM010000363.1 GCA_029781095.1 Bacteroidota bacterium | reverse complement strand
CCAGTGCCAGCGTTCCGCAAATGCCCAGCACGGGTACTCCGAACTTTTTTGCCGCTTCGCATACACCTTTCACCACTTTGCCCTGAAGGGTCTGATTGTCAATTTTGCCTTCGCCGGTGATCACGAGGTCGGCCCGGGCAAGCAGATTTTCAACGCCTGAAACGCCGATAATGGTCTCGACGCCGGGCAGTATTTGCGCGTTCAGGAATGCCACTGCACCCGCCCCCAGGCCACCGGCCGCGCCGCCGCCGGGCATTTCTGCCAGATTCAGGAGGAAATGTGATTCGATCACGCGGCTCACTTGCCGGAGCCCGAGGTCCAGCAACTGAACGGCGGCTTCATCCGCACCTTTTTGCGGGGCGTAGACGTGGGCGGCACCTTCCGGACCGAACAATACATTTTTCACGTCGCAAACAACGAATACCCGCAGCCGATCAGGTTTGAAGTAAAGATGGCTCGCATCAATCGAATGAATATCAGGTAAATACTTGCCCACCGGAAGCACTTCCCGGCCGTTTTTATCGAGAAAAGCGTATCCCAGCGCGGTAGCCATGCCTATGCCTGCATCGTTGGTGGCGCTGCCGCCGATAAACAGATAAATGGTTGAAATTCCGTTGGAAATGGCGTGCAGCATCAATTCACCCGTCCCTAATGTAGAGGTGTTAAGGCAATTTCGTTCAGCCGTTTCCAATATTTCGAGACCGGAGGCTACCGCCATTTCAATAAAGGCTGTGTCTCTGTTTCTTTTATAAAAAGCCTTTATTGGCCGAAAAAGCGGGTCGTTGACAACCAAATACTCCGTTTCCAGCTGCATGGCCGCATCGAGCACATCGAGGGTACCTTCTCCGCCGTCTGCCAGCGGATGCATCATAACCCCGGCCTCGGGGTCATGCCTTCTGATACCGGTTTCAATTGCTTCACAAACCTGTACGGCCGTGAGCGAGCCCTTGAATTTGTCGGGTGCAACGAGAATATTCATCATTTCGGAAGTTTACCGGGCAGCCACGGAACCCGTCAGACATGTGGCCTTTGAGGTGTGGAGAATCCCGGAATCTGACGATCCGGGTGATTTGCTTTTTTCAAAACAACCCTGATCGACATGTGTTTTCCCCTCATACTACCGGATATATGCCACGCAAAAAGGCAAAATCTGAAATTTCAATGCTTTGCGTCTTTGCGAAAACTTTGCGTCTTTGCGTGAAATAAAATTGTCCGGTAGCATAACTCCATCCCCTGATTTCAACAAATATATGGAATATGTATCAAGACACAGGTAATTGGCGATATTATCCAGCGCACCAGGATGTGATGTATTGACTCTGTCAGGGTTTTGATTTTCAACATTTTATTCATCCGATGACTTCGAGTCATCAGATGAATTGGATTATGGACTGGGTAGCAAACGAGGCCTGGATCAACCCCCAATTTGCCCTGTCGATAATTCTGCCCGGGACACCAAAACCGGATAAAAACGGGAAACGCCTTCGGCGGAACCGGCAAAACCGCTATCTTTACGTTAACAAGCCGGCGCTTTCGATATATCCAGATCGAACTTCGTCATCACCTCGTTTCTCACAGGAGTATACAACACACTGGTTTTCAAAGGTGATTATATAATACAAATCATCCTTTCAAGGATTCCGGTGCCGGCAAACACTGACAACTTATGCGAATAGAACTACCGAACCACTTCGAGCGCTTCGGCGCCAACCACTTCCATGCCGTGCAGCGCGTATACGAACTGGATGGCGGCCTGGAAATGGACGAAGCATTTAGCAACCCGTTCCACGTCATTCAACAGATACCCCACGAACGGCTCAACGAAATAGAGCGCAAAATGGCCATTGTTGTGCCGGTCAAAAACGAGCGCCTGCGACTTCTGGAAGGCGTGTTGTGCGGCATCCCGCACGCCTGTCTGCCCATTTTATTGTCCAATTCCAGCCGCGAACCGGTCGATCGTTTCAGAATGGAACAAAGCCTGATGGAGAATTTTTGCAGGTACGCCAAAAAGCACTACATCATTGCACACCAGCGATCTCCCGAGCTGGCCAGATTGTTTGTAAAAGGGGGATACCCCGATTTGCTCGATGAGAATGGTCTGGTACTGAACGGCAAAGCGGAAGGTATGATCGCTGCGATCATGCTGGCGAAACTCGCCGGCAAGGAATACATCGGGTTCGTAGATTCGGACAATTATTTTCCCGGTGCCGTGTTTGAATATGTCCGCCTGTTTTCGGCAGGACTTTCGCAGAGCAAATCGCCCTATTCCATGGTGCGCATCCAGTGGCACAGCAAGCCGAAAATCGTGGGTTCGGAGCTGTATTTTGCCAAATGGGGGCGCGTATCGCGCATCACCAACCAATACCTCAACCAGTTACTGAGCCGACATACAGGCTACGAAACCGAAATGCTGCGCACGGGGAACGCGGGCGAACACGCCATGAGCATGCCGCTTGCCCTGT
>JAKOXM010000351.1 GCA_029781095.1 Bacteroidota bacterium | reverse complement strand
TCCCGGTAGGGGTATTTCCCGAAATGCTCGTTCATGATCGTGCGGGCGCGGTTCATGATCGCGGGCATTTTTTGCCAGGCCTCGTCATAGCCTTTGCCTTTTTGCCACACAAAATGCATCACCGTACCGTCGTCGGCGTCGATTTTGGTGTGTGTGTAGTCCGGGTCGGCGGCCCAGGCGAAATCGTGCACATTCGGCGATTTGAAATGCCATTTGAGTTTATCGCCGGCAGGGCGGTTCACCGGCTGGCCGGGGGCCTCATAGCCGTATCCGACTTCCTGCGGGTTTTGCAGGTAACTGCCTGCGGCAACGAGATAGTCTTTGTCGATCGAGATGGTGACGTCGTAATCGCCCCACACGCCGTAAAACTCCCGAGCGATGTAGGGATTGGAATGCCAGCCCTGGTAATCGTATTCACAGAGTTTGGGGTACCATTGCGTCATGGAATAGCGCACACCTTCGCGGTTGTCTCTTCCCGAGCGGCGTATCTGGAGGGGTACCTGCGCATCCCAGTCCATGTCAAAGGAGGTGGTTGTACCCGGCAGGACCGGCTCGTTCAGCGTTACTTCCAGTATCGTTTCGCTCATCTCGAACTTGAGGGTTTTCCCGTTGTTTTTCAACGAATTAACCTTGATCCAGCCCTGTTCTTCCGGCTTGAGTTTGAAAATGCGGTCAGCCACACGCCCGTCCGGATCCTCGATCGTGCGCGAGCGCACATCCATCATGCTACCCGGCTGGAAAGCGTTGAAATACAGGTGATAAAATACCTTGTCGAGGGTATCGGGGCTGTTATTGGTATAGGTCAGGTGCTGGACGCCGTGGTATTGATTTTTGGTCACGTCCATGTCGATGTTCATTTCGTAACTGACTCGTTGCTGCCAGCGTTCGGGCTGTGCCTGTACGATAAGGGTAAAAGTCAGGAACAAAAACGGAAGGGAATTTCTCAACATAATGTAAAATAAGTAGTTCTAAGAATTGAATTCGCAATAATACAGCAAATGTGCAGCCGTCAGGGGTTTTTCAGAAAAACGGCGCATTGGGAATGCCGTTCGCCCTATCTTTGCCGCACAACAGAACTAAAACACAGACAAAAATGAAAATACGTCTCGCCATAGCCCTTGTTTTTGCAGCGGCGCTTACACGCCTGCTGCCACACCCCGACAACTTTACGCCCATCGGCGCCATGGCGCTGTTTGGCGCCGCCTATTTCAACCGCAAGGCGCTGACCCTTGCTATCCCATTTATCGCATTGTTTGTCAGCGATTTGGTATTGAACAATGTAATTTACCGGCAGTATTACCCGGAATTCACCTTCATTACTTCGTGGTGGATATACGCTGCTTTCGGACTGATCATGCTGACCGGCTGGCTGATATTGCGCCAAAAAGTAACGTTCAACAGGGTTTTGGTGGCCAGCCTTTCGTCATCACTCCTCTTTTTCCTGCTAACCAATTTCAGCGTCTGGGCCGAAACGACCATGTATCCGAAATCAATGTCCGGCCTGATGATGTGTTACGCTGCAGGGCTGCCGTTCCTGAAAAACTCCGTTCTCGGCGATTTGTTTTTCTCCGGAGTGTTGTTTGGAACGTATGAGTTCGTCGTTCGTCGTTCGCTATTAGCGTCATTACGTCATTCGCCATTGCGCCAATCAGATAAGGACCAGTCTCCCATGACAAAGTAAATCCAGCAACGAACGACCCAAGGATGACAATGATGCAATGACAAAAAAAATGACCAAAACCTCACCTCCCCCGAAAAAAGTCTCCGAAAGCAAAACCGTGATGACCGAACTCATCATGCCCAACGATACCAACCCCATGGGCAACCTGATGGGCGGTTACCTGATGCGCTGGATGGATATCGCGAGCGCCATCTGCGCCGGAAAACATTGTGAAGCGCACGTGGTAACGGTCGCGGTGGACTATATTTCATTCCAGAACCCCATTCACCTCGGCGATGTCATCACGCTGGAAGCCTCCGTGACCCGGGCCTTCCATACGTCTGTGGAAATTTACGTGGAAGTGTTTGCCAACGATATCAAGGGGCAGCACCCAAGGCGTTGCAACCACGCCTATTTTACCTTTGTTGCGCTAGACGACAAGCGGAAAAACCCCGTGCCCATTCCGCCTGTGCTGCCGCTCTCCAGCGAAGAGCAGCAGCAGTTCGAAGGCGCCGCCCGACGCCGGGAGCTACGGCTGATCCTGAGCGGGCGCATCAAACCGAAGGATGCGACGGAGGTCAGGAAGTTTTTTGCGGATCTGGAGTAAACAGTTTTGTTTCCCGCAGATTAACGCAGAAAAGGCCGCAGATTGCCGCAGGGTTAGTGCCTGGTTTACGGATGTCTTCGATTAACACACCTGAAAGAACCGGGAATGATTCATCATTTTCAAAGAGATGGAACTTCAGCTCAACCAGGAATCCCTCGAAAAAACAGACCGCTATATCAGCGCGCTTCTCGCACCGGAAGACGACGCCTTGCAAGCGGTTGTGCAATCACTGACGGAGGCGGGCATGCCCCAGATCAGCGTGTCGGCCAATCAGGGCAAGTTTTTGCAAATGCTCGCCGTGCTGTGCAACGCACGGCGTATCCTCGAACTCGGCACACTCGGCGGGTACAGCACCATCTGGATGGCCAGGGGCCTGCCGGATGACGGCACACTCGTATCGATAGAACTGGACCCGGATTACGCGGCAGTGGCGCAAAAAAATATCGCCCGCGCGGGTGTTTCCTCCAGAGTGGACATCAGGGTGGGAAATGCGCTAAAACTGCTGCCGGAATTGATCCGCGCTGGAGAACTTCCTTTCGACATGATCTTTATCGACGCCGACAAGCCGCCGCTGACGGAGTATTTTCACCTCGCGCTGCAACTGTCGCGACCCGGGACGTTGATCGTGGCAGACAATGTGATTCGCGAGGGCAAGGTGCTCGACCCCGACAGCCCGGACGAAAAGGTGCAGGGGGTGCAACGGTTTAATCAAATGCTCGCCGGCGATTCAAGGGTGACGGCGACCATACTGCAAACGGTAGGCGTCAAAGAATGGGACGGAATGGCTTTGGCGGTGGTTAAGTACCTGGACAAATCCAATTGATAAAATCAACGCAGGAATTTTGTGACAAGACAAGGCATTTTTTGAGGGCATAGCAGCGCTATGGCTGAAAAAAATAACGCAGTATTGACGCAAAAGGCCAAAGTGGATTTTACCAATTGGATTTGTCCAGGTACCTAAGTAAAAATAAAAACCGATATTTGCTTGCCGACCGGCAGGGAATATCATGAAACAATCTTACCTACTCCTTTCAGCGCTACTGTTTTCCACCGTCGCTTTTGCCCAAACCGATAACTGGACGCCCCTTTTCAATGGAAAAAACCTGAAGGGCTGGACGCAAAAAGGAGGCAAGGCAACATACGCCGTCGAGCGCGGCGTCATAACGGGCACTTCCACACCCAACACACCCAATTCATTTCTTTGCACCGAAGCGGAATACGGCGATTTCATCCTCGAACTCGACCTTTCCGTCGACGACGGGCTAAATTCCGGCATCCAGATTCGCAGCAATGTGAAGGAAGGCGTTAATAAAGGCAATGTTTTCGGCTGGCAGGTGGAGGTCGACCCCTCGCCGCGCGCCTGGTCGGGCGGCATTTACGACGAAGGCCGTCGCGACTGGCTTTACATCCCGAACATCAACCCGGAAGGCAAAAAAGCGTTCCATACCGGCGGGAAATGGAACCATTACCGCATAGAAGCCGTCGGGAATACCGTACGTACCTGGATCAACGACGTGCCGGTAGCCTTCCTCGTGGACACCCTCCAGGAAAAAGGCTTCATCGGTCTCCAGGTGCACGCCATCGGCAAGCCCGAAGAAGCGGGCAAAAAAGTACGCTGGCGCAACATTCGCATCCAGACCGGCAAACAAATGCACCCGAGACCGCCGGATAATTGCCCGGTAATCAATTTTACCACCGACAGCCTGTGCGAGCAGGAAAAAAAGCAGGGCTGGCGATTGTTGTTCAATGGAAAAGACCTTTCAGGCTGGCGTTCGGCATTTAAAACTTCAGCCCCGGACGCCGGCTGGTCCGTCCACGACGGCATCCTGAAAATACAAGGCACAAATGGTTCGGAATCAAGGAGTTTTGGCGATATTCTGACAACCGACACTTTCAGTGCATTCGAACTTTCTTTTGAATTTCAACTGACGGAAGGCGCCAATTCAGGCGTCAAATATTTTGTAGACGAACACTACGACTCCAAGGGCGGCTCTGCAATCGGTCTGGAATACCAGTTGCTCGACGACGAGCGCCACCCCGACGCCAAACTCGGCGCAGCGGGCAACCGGACCCTCGCCAGCTTATACGATCTCATTCCGTCCTACAAACCGGAAAAACGTTTCCAGCGCCCCGTCGGCGCCTGGAACTCGGGCAGGATCGTCGTGCGACCCGACAATATCGTGCAGCACTGGCTCAACGGATTTAAAGTAGTGGAATACGAGCGCGGAAGCAATATTTACGCCGCCCTTGTGGCACGAAGCAAATATGCAATCTGGGACGGATTCGGCATGGCGGAAAGCGGCCCAATCCTGCTTCAGGATCACGGAAACACGGTTTATTTCAAAAACATCAAGATTCGAAAACTATGAAACGCCGGGAATTTGTCAAAAAAACCGCCGTCGCCACTGCAGGCGCCATGGCATTCAGTGCAAAATCATACGCCCGGATCCTGGGGTCCAACGATCGCGTGCGCGTGGGCGTGGTGGGTTTCTCCGACCGGTTTAAAAATTCGCTTTGGCCGGCATTCAAGAATCACAACAAAGAATTGAACTTTGAGATCGTGGCTTTGTCCGACATCTGGAATCGCCGAAGGGATGAAGGCAAAGCCTTTCTGGAAAAAGAATCCGGGCAAACGATCGCCGTATTTCCGAATAACGACGCGCTTTACAGTACCAAAGGGGTCGATGCCGCATTTGTTTCAACCGCTGATTTTCAGCACGCGCTCCACCTCGTCGAGGCCGTACATGCGGGTTGCGACGTATACACAGAAAAGCCCTTTGCAGAAACAATGGCCGATGCCCGCACAGCCCTGAAAACCGTGCGCGCCTCGGACCGCATCGTACAGATCGGGTCGCAGCGGCGAAGCGGCGCCAATTACCATGAGGCGGCAAAGTTCATACAAAGCGGCGAGTTCGGGCCGATCACAATGGTGGAAATGTCGTGGAACGTTAACCAGCCCGGTCGATGGCGCCGGCCGAATTTGGTAAAAGACCTGCGCGAGACGGATGTGGACTGGAAGCGTTTTCTGCTCAACCGCCCTTTCGAGTCTTTTGATCCGCGCAAATACGTGGAATACAGGCTGTTCTGGCCATATTCATCCGGTATTCCGGGTCAGTGGATGTGCCACCAGATCGACACCGTGCACTGGTTTACCGGACTTCCGCATCCGCGCAGCGTGGTGGCCAACGGCGGCATTTACGCCTGGAAGGACGGGCGCAGAAACGCGGATACGCTTACCGTTGTGATGGATTACGGCCCTCTGGATGATCCGAAAACCGGTTTCCAGGTGGTGTATTCATCGAGGTTTCACAATTCGGCGGGCGGGGTCAAGGAGATTTATTATTCAAATGGAGGAGAATTGAATCTCGACAAGAATACCATTTCGCCCAATGGCGGCCTGCGCGCCGCGGAGGCCGGTGAAATGGGCATGAAAGAAAACCTGTTGCCGGAAAAAAGCATCGAAGGGCCCAAAACCGTATCATCGGCCAATACCGGCGACGACCCGATGACCAATGCGCATGTGCGAAACTGGATGGAATGCATCCGAAGTCGCAAGGAGCCCAATGCGCCGGTAGAAGCCGGTTATCACCACGCGATTGCCGTCATCATGACAAATGCTGCGTACCGGACGGGGGAAAAGGTGACTTTCGACGAAAAGAAACAGGAGGTGATGGCCGGAAAAAAGGTATTTAAATACTAGCGTTGTTGTGCTATGATAATTAATTAGTCAGCCGGAGTTGCAAGCAGCGGGTTCTTTACCGGCTCTGCTCCCAATTTGAGTCGATCATTCACCGGATGACTACCAGCCATCTCATGAATAAGCGATCGGTTTGATCGATTTTTGAAAAAACACTGATTTTCAATCAGTTATATAGCAACAATTCTACTAAGTCATTCTTTGAGGATCAGGCCGCGGTACGTAGCGTTCGAATGTTCCACATGAACGACGTATGCGCCTGCCGCCCAGGCTGCGGTGTTCAAGCGGATGAGACCACCAAATGTACTTTTCGTTTCATGCATTAAAATTTGTCTGCCGGTCATATTCCAAACCGATACGAGGCAATCTTCATCTATCTCCCGCGGCAGTTGTAATTCGACATAATCGCCGGCAGGCCGCGGGAAAACGTACAATGCCCCTTCTTGTGGACCCGGTGTTTCCGTCGAAACGATATTAGTGACAAGTTCGACACAGTAATCCTCCACCTGCCCGAAGTCGAACGTTTCGCAGGCAGTGGGCGGCGGATTACTGGAACCTTTGTATTTCATCATTACGCGCATTCGGGTGAGCCCGGCGACGGAAAAATCGGGCGTAACAAGCGTGCCGAATGTAGGGCCGTCATTTGCCCAGCCCGGGTCGAACGCCAGTTCACCGGAGTCGCTGAAATCGCCGTCCATATTGAAATCCACATAAATTCGGAAGTACTCCTTATAAGGCAGCCCGCTAAATCCTGGTATAATTGCAACATCCTCAATTGTTTGTGGCATGAGTGACAATCCACCTGAAAGATTTCCCGTAAAATCCTGAAACCCGCTGCCGCCAATCCCGGATTCATTTACCCAATCGCCTATGGTTACGGAATATATCCATTCGCCATCCGAATAAATGGCCTTTGCGGGGCAATAAACGACATCGGTGCAGGAGCCGCAACCTGCAGTTTTAAAATACACCGAACCTGAAAAAAACGTGGCCCCGGTATCGCAGAGCGCCTGCACCCGGGCTTCATAATCCGTACAGGGCAAAAGTCCCTGCAAGGTAAAGGAAGTCGCGTTCGCCGTGTAATCCTGCCAGTTTCCTCCGGTCTGCCGTACCCGCAGAATATATCCGTTGGCGGCAGTGACGCCCGACCAGGCCAGCGATGCGGCCGTGGAACTGACCGAGTTTACCCAGATCGAGGCGGGCGGTTCGCAACAACCGTCCGTTTTGAAACTCACGGGCGCTGTCCAACCGCTCGTTCCCGCTGTACACACGGCCGAAAGTGCAAATTCATACACCGTGCAGGCCGACAGGCCTGTAAGCAAATAACTGTCATTCACGTTATCCACGTTGTTCCAGTCTAATGTGCCGGTCGGCCTCCATCGCAGTGTAACTTTCTGATAATCTGAAATTTCCGACCACTTCAGCAAGGCGGAGTGATCCGTGATGTTCGATATGTCCGGGGCGAACGGGGGCGGGCATGGATCGCATTGATCTTCGTAACCCTGCAACATCGAATACAGGTTGAGCCGGCCTCCGGTAAGGGTTATTCCCTGGAGCGAGTTGTTGGGCGTCGCACTGTTCAGGATCAGGCTTTTAGCCCAAAGAGCAGCGGCGCCGGGATTTGTTTTTGCAATAGCAACGAGATTGGGGCATGGCGAGGAATAAAGCAGGCCAATGGCTCCGGCCACCTGCGGGGAAGCGAATGAAGTGCCGGAATAAGCGCCATAACTGTTGTTGGCGCCCGCCGTAAACACATCCTGACCGTATGCGCCAAGGTCGATATTCGTTGAGCCCCAGGCGGCATTACCGGCTTTTTGATCTGCTCTGGTCAGGCTGGTGACCGAGATCAGGTAATCGCTGGGGCAAGCCGTCGGCAGGTCGCCCACTTCATCCACGTTGACCGCAATGTTTGCGGTGGCTGCCACACTCAGGATGCCGGCAGCGCCCAGAGAATCGAATGCAGCACACCACAGGGGCGCCTCGGAAGGCTGTCCGTAGTTGGTCCCCCAGGAACAGTTGACTGCCACGACGAAAGCGCCGGCCGTTCCGTTCGAATCATTGTATCGTTTGCGTGATTGCAGGACGTAATCATATGCCCCGAGGATGTTCGCCTCGTCGCTTCCGCCGGCGACAAACATGATCTTCACATTCCAGTTGATCCCCGCGACGCCGTTGGAATTATTGCCCTTTGCCCCCACGATGGCGCTGACCGGAGTGCCGTGCCCGGTGGAAACGCCCGTGATATTGTCTTTACCTGAAAATATGTTCCAACCCCGAAAATCATCCACATAGCCGTTGTTGTCGTTGTCAATGCCATCGTTCGGGATTTCGGCATAATTCTTCCACAGGTTGGCTACCAGATCGCTGTGATTCTGGTCGATTCCCCCGTCGATGACAGCCACTACGATTGTATCGCCGGCTGCCGTAACGCCGCCGGTGGCAATATTCCAGGCGAGGTCCGCGTCGAGGTCTGCGTTCGCCACGCCGCCATTGGCGCCCGTATTGATGTACTGCCATTGCTGCAAAAACAGGGGGTCGTCCGGAAGTACGGAGCCGCGGTTTTCCAGCACATGATTATATTGAGCCATACGCACCTCCGGCTGTCGGCGCAGCCATTCCAGCATGTAGGATTCGTATATGGAATTTGACGACAGAAGCCAGACGTTCAGCAGCCCGGAAACTTTTTTCTTCGCATCCGTAGACACATTGATGTCTTCCTGCATACGCCGGATCAGCACATCAGGCGTCATCTGCGGTGACAGGCTTACGAGTATCTGTCCCGGCACGTGCCCGCTATTTTGGGAGACACACCATCCGGGGACAAGAAAAACCAAAAACACAAGCAGCGAAATACGGCTGAATTTCATCTCTGTACTTAATTTTTTGAGGGCCAAATGACTATTTTGACGGTGATATGCCTGTAGAATGACAACATTATTTTGCTGCAAAGTTATTCCCGCCGGGACACCGGATTTGTCAAACTGTGGATTGCGCACATTTTTAGCAAAGATTGCCCGTTGAAGCCTTACATTGCCAGCGATATTTTAATCATTACTCCGCCGAATAATCATCGGTTTTGAGAAGAATTTTTTCCACTTATTAGAATTATGGGCAAGCGATTGGCTGTTCATCCAAATTTTCCGTTTATGTTTAATCATTACAAACACCTCCTGATCTCCCCGATTCAGAAGTTTTACAAAAGCGCGGCATTCGTCTTTATGGCAATGCTTCCGTTTTATATGTATTCGCAGGCGCCTTGTGAATGTACCAACTGCCCGCAATTCATGCCCGACGGATTTACCGGTCAATTTTTTATTCAAATCCAGAATGCTGCCAACCCGACCCTCGGACAAAACGGTCAGGGACTTTGCGGTGTCATATTACATTTTGACCACGAATATCTGGGCGATTTAAAAATCACCCTTACTTCGCCGGCCGGCCAGTCGGTGACCCTCGTCGGGCCGATCGGCTTTTTCGGAGAAACGGATTTTACAGAATGGAACGTAACTTTCGTACCCTGCGGCGACCCGGCAAGTCCCGATCCCGGTTTTAACGACGTGTGGAGCAACAACCAGGCCTGGGGTCTGTTCGGCAACTATTCCGGCTCTTATTATCCGAATTCAGGTTGCCTTGAGAATTTCAACAGCGGTCCTGTCAACGGTCAGTGGACTTTGACGGTGGTCGATGGTCAGGCCATCGACGTAGGCAATTTTTACAATTACGAGCTTATATTTTGCGACCCTACGGGCATCAACTGCTTCTCTTGTGCGGCCAACTCCGGGAATCTACTTCAGGCCGATGTTTCCGGCTGCGAAGGCTCTTCAGCCCTCGACCTGAACCTGCCGCCTACATACACGCCGCCAGCGGTTGCTCCGCCGACTTCGGAATACGGATACACCTATGTAGTAGGCGGCCAGGGAGGCGTTATCATCGGTTACGAACCCGATGCCAATCTTACGGCCTATCCACCTGGAAATTACACGGTTTGCGGCCTTTCGTATTTGTTGGCCAACGAGGCCGAAATACCCCCGCCGAACGGCACGCTGACCGTTCAGCAACTGACGCAGCAACTCAACTCCACTACCCCGCCCTTTTGCGGCAAAATCACGTCCAATTGCGTCAATGTCACGATCAATCCGATACCACCCGATGAAGAAGAATTTCAAACGATCTGTGCGCCGCAATGTTATGTTTTTCACAATCAGACTTATTGTCAATCAGGCACTTATAATAAAACACTCATGCTGAACGGTTGCCCTTATACGGCAACTTTGCACCTGACCGTAAACCAGCCCAATTTCGTCAACGTCAATGAATTCATTTGTCCGGACGGATGCTCCCAAACACCGGGTTTCGAGAGCGAATGCGGACAGGGCAATTATACCCAGAAGTTCGTAAACATCCTTGGCTGCGACAGTACGGTAACTCTGCACCTGATTGAGATTGCCGTTACGGCCAATATTGTTTCGCCGCCACCTCAATTGTCATGCAACCAGTCGACGGTACAACTGTCTGGTGCCGGCTCAACCACCGGCGCAGGTGTGACATATCACTGGACGGCAAGCAATGGCGGCAACATAACCGGTCCGACCTCGGGTATCGTCGCCACCGTCAACGCGCCGGGCGACTACAGCCTGAAAGTTTGTAAAACCACCGGCGGCGTTACCTGTTGCGACTCGACCAGCACGACGGTATCAAGCGGGCAAAGTTTCCCCCTCGCGCCGGATTCGGTCATCGGAATAACCCAGCTTTGTCCGGGCCAATCCACCGGCTACTCGATCGCACCGATAGCAAATGCAAGTTCCTATACGTGGACTGTGCCGGCCGGTGTGACCATCAATTCCGGGCAGGGAACAGCTGGCATTCAAGTGATCTGGAACGGCAGCGCCGGCGGCAACGTATGCGTGGCTTCCGTTAATACCTGCGGCACCAGTGCACCGACCTGCCTGCCCGTGCAATTGAATATACTTCCTGCCCAGGCCAGCATCAGCGGAGACTCCGTACTTTGTACCGGCGCCAACGGCATTTATTCCACTGCCGCCGTCAACGGGGCCAGCAGTTACGCATGGACAACTCCGGCAGGAAGTACAATTCTTTCCGGGCAGAACACAAACTCCGTTTCCGTCGGCTGGACCGGCGCACCGGGCGGCAATGTATGCGTTGCCGCTGCAAATATTTGCGGAACGGGGCCGCAGGATTGTTTCCCCGTGACCATACACGAACAACCCGTTGCCAATGCCGGTCAGGGAGGAACCGTTTGTGATTCGTCATTTGCTCTCCAGGCCACACCGGATGTTTCGGGCAGTACGGGAATCTGGGTAAAAGTTTCGGGCCCCGGTACGGCTTTATTTGCAAATGCAAATGCCGCCTCTACTGATGTTTCGGTCAGCCAATACGGCAGTTATAACTTTCAATGGACGGAGACGAACAGCAGCTGCTCGGACAATGACACGGTGACGGTTGTGTTTAATGAGACCCCCGTCGCCGGGTCTGTGACCCACGTTTGCGACGCCACCAACCAGAATTACACGGTGTCCTTCCCGGTCTCCGGGGGCACGGCGCCATTCACGACACCCGGGGCTGTACTGGCAAACGGGGTTTTAACCTCAGATCCGATCCAAAGCGGGCAGCCATATTCCTTTGCGGTTACTGATGCAAACGGGTGTATTTCTGCGACCGTTAGCGGCTCCTTTGATTGCAATTGCGCCACGAATGCCGGACAGATGAGCCAGCAAACGCTGAAGGCATGCGAAGGAGCTACCGTCACCGGCGTGCATTTGGGTGGTG
>JAKOXM010000334.1 GCA_029781095.1 Bacteroidota bacterium | reverse complement strand
GTCTGAGTAACGGTCAAAAAACAAGCTTCCGGTTTCGATTTCAACCTGCGGATTCATTCATGGGGAAACGAGATGGGAAACGGGACACATCAAACCGATAAATCGGTTGGCTATCCGATGGTTTTCCGCATGATTTTCACGAATGAATTCGCGGATTGAAACCGGAAGCTTGTTTTTTAATTGTTACTGTGTCAACATTTTCGTTGTAGGAAGTCAGGCGGCTTTGAAGGTGTGCATGAGCTATCGAACCCGCCTCAACTTCATAGTGTGTACAATTCCCGCCCGTTAGTATTGTCGTAAAACGCACATACCGCATATATCGCGGTATTTTATGTGTAATCAGGCATTCCGAGTACAACTGTATCCATCTTTTAACATCATACATTCCTAACCTATGATACTGCACCGTTTCGCGGCTGCACTATTGGCATATTTTGTCATAGCAGGTGTCCATGCGCAAAGCACTTCCACGGATACCCTGACAAAAACGCCAGCGCCGCAAAGTCATTCTTCCTCCAAATGGTATGAGAAAATCAGCCTGAAGGGTTATGCCCAATTCCGTTATAACCGCCTTGCGGAAACCAACCCCGACCTGCATTGTGACCAGTGCGACAAGGGTATCGGCAAAAATCAGGGCTTTGAATTTCGCCGGGCCCGCCTTGCGTTTAGCGGCAATCCCCACGATCGCCTTTATATGTACATTCAATTCGACTATTCGGTCGATGCCAGCAGTACCAACAAGCACTTTTTACAACTCAGAGACGCGTATTTTGATTACTCCTTTGATAAAAAAAAGGAAATCCGTGTCCGATTCGGGCAAAGCAAGGTGCCCTTCGGTTTTGAAAACCTGCAATCGAGTTCACAGCGATTGCCCTTCGATCGCGACGATGCCTTGAATTCGGGCACACCCAACGAACGCGACATCGGCGCATACCTGATGTTCGCACCCGAAAAGAAAAGGGAATTGTTCAAACATCTTGCGGAAGACGGGCTGAAAGGTACCGGTGATTACGGCGTGGTTACTTTCGGTGTCTACAACGGTCAGTCAGCCAACAAACCGGAATTGAACGATAACCTGCATGCACTGGCTCGTGTATCCTATCCATTCCGGATCGGCAACCAGATTATGGAACCGGGCATTCAGGCTTACTCCGGTCAGTTTACCATTGCCAAAGACCAGTTATCAACAGGTGTAAAGGCGAAGGAGAACCTCACCTACACAGACCGTCGCGCAGCTCTTTCTTTCGTTTTATATCCGCAACCTTTTGGTATTCAGGCTGAATACAATGTTGGAGACAGCCCGACATTTGACACCGAAAGCGATTCAATTCGCGTTAAAAAACTGCATCGCGGCTACATCACAGCCTGTTTCACGACAAAGATCCAGTCCACTTTCCTGACGCCCTATGTCCGCTACCAGGTGTATGAAGGCGGTAAAAAGCATGAAACGGACGCCCGGCATTACGATCTGAATGAAACGGAAATCGGAATTGAATGGCAAGTCATAAAAAGCCTTGAACTGACCCTGGCCTATGCCATCAGCCACCGCAGGTATAATGACTTCAAAACCGATTACGATGAAAAAGGTGATATGCTTCGCCTGCAGTTACAGGTAAACTATTGAAATTGATGGGCGTGAAACAAGATATTCGCCCGACAGGTAGATTACCTTAAAAGTGCCCCGACTTTATCTGCCGAAAAGAACGAACGCTTTTAGACGGCTAAAGTCGGGGTACTCTATCAAATCAAAGAAAGTTATCTCAGGCCCGCTCCCGCATCATTTCCAGCAGCCGCACCAGCAAATAGGACATGATCAGGCTCATGGCAATGCCTTCC
>JAKOXM010000320.1 GCA_029781095.1 Bacteroidota bacterium | reverse complement strand
CTCAATCCTTCCAGAATTTGTATCCGGATGGTGTCGCTTACTGTGCAGGCCCCGTTGCTTGCCGTAACAATAAAATCACCCGTTTCATCAATATTGCGTATCGGGTCGGTGACGCCGTCATTCCAGGCATAAGTCGTTGCACCAGGCGTAGTGGCATCTATTTTTGCAAATGCAAAGGCGCCGCAGAGGGTTGTATCACCGCCAAGATCAATGGGCGCCGGGCCGGCAAGTATTTTGATATCTGTACTGAATGTATCCTTACAGAAGCCCGTACTTGCAATGAGCGTTACTGTCGCTGTCCCGGGCGTAGTGAAATGGATTCCGCTTACGGCCCCGTAGCCAGAAACAGATGCCGGCGTGCCTCCCGGAAATTGCCACTTGTAATTATCTGCAACAGAGTTGCCATTAGACGCAACTGACAATGGCTGGAATACGCACAATTCGGCCGGCGCCGCTGAAATGCCCGTAACTGCAGGCTCGTTGCCGCAATAATCATGCACATTGGTGACAAAAGGTATATAGTCCGATGAGGCTGGGAATGGCGGCGCGCGGTCTTCCGCCTGCCAATCAAAATTGGCGGGCACGTCCGTGGTATTTTCCATGGGAATAAACACTTCATCCGACGGGCATTTCATGCAGTTTCCCGTTCCGTCTGTTTTTAGTAAAAGGTGCCCGCCCGGGCGGTAACGCAAGCCTGCTATGCCGCCGTCATTTGTAATTAAGCCAGATGAAATGCCGTAATTATGACACAGGTCATAGCGTTTGGCCCACTGGAACGATCCATCGGGAGAAAGGCAAATCATATCCGCTACGGGTTCTTCCTTGGGCGTTTCGTAATTGCACACAAGAATATTGCCGTTTGGCAATATCAACAGGCCCGGCAGCCAATTGAGCGCATATGGCATCATCAGTCTCCTGGCCCAAAGAATGGTACCATCGGCATCCATTCGAAGCACGCAGGTAGCCTGAGGCAACGGGCCGGCTTCCGTAGCGGCAAATATCCAGCCACCGTCGGGTAATTCGGCAAATGTCTTAAACAGGAAATGGTTGAACCGGCGACTCCAAAGTACTTCGCCATCGGCCGAGAGTCGCAGCACGAAACCATACAAAGAGGCAAGTTGTCCGTTGCCGCAAATCATAAATGAACCGTCTTTCAACCTCTGGAGGCTTCGGGGAAAATTTACGCCGGTGTTAAAGTAGGCCTTGCTCCATATAATTGCTCCGCTTCCGGATACCTTTGACATGATGATCCGGCTCGGCTGGTTACTGCCAGGGGCACTGAATCTGGCCGACATTGCATAGGCATTGCCTTCCGGGTCGCTACCCAGCCGGTTGTGCGCCCAGTGAAGCACTTCGCCATAGTGAACCGGCGTCTGCCAAAGCGGGAGGCCGTCGGGCCCCAGTTTGGCAAGGATCAGGTAGTCGTCGAGTGCGTTATTGTTGTTCGTACGGTCGTATAGCGCCCATATACCCCCATCGGGAGCCCGTTCAAGATCGTAAATAAATCGGGTGCCGGCCGTATCGCCTTTTTGAATTTTATATCCGCCGATCCATGTGCCATTCTGGTCGAGCCGGATGATCTTTCCAAGGTAAGTCCCGATCCAGAAAGTACTGTCGGCCGTTTGTTCCAGACAAAACAGACCATTCAGGCTGTCCAGTTGCTTCTGGAAAGTAATCTGGCCGCTCGATGGTATGGAAAACCAAACGGCCATAGTCCATACAAATGCGTATTTCCGGATCATTTTACCAAAGTTTGGTGTTCGGATAAGGCCAAAGAATCGACGATTTTAGGCAAATAAACACTTTCAACTGCTTTTTTGTCGGTAATCAGTGCAACCAAATTTTTCTTTTATCGACATTTGGGCAAGTTTCATTTTCACAAACGTTCTTTAACGATCTTTCTCATGAAGCAATCTTACCAACTATTTCTGCTCTTGTTATGTCTGATAACGGTTTCGGTAGCCGGTGCACAGACAATCTATGTCAAATCGAACGCATCGGGTGCGAATAACGGCAGTACGTGGGCCGACGCTTATACCAATCTTGATGCGGCCTTGTCCGTTGCAGCGCCCGGAACCCAGATATGGGTGGCGGCAGGAACCTACAAACCCTCCAATCCGACCCCCAACAACAGTTTTATTGTACAATCCGGCGTGGAATTGTACGGCGGTTTTGCCGGTACAGAAACAACGCTTGCCCAGCGAAATTACGTAACAAATATCACAACCTTGAGCGGTGATATTTCCGGCAATGATGTTTCCGGCGATTTTGGCACAAATCGGACCGACAATACACAGCACGTTGTATATGTTCAGAATGGTAATGCCAACAACCGTTCGGTGATCGATGGTTTCCGTATAGTAGGTGGCAATAC
>JAKOXM010000272.1 GCA_029781095.1 Bacteroidota bacterium | reverse complement strand
AAAAGTTGACTTCCAGGGGGAAACGGTAATTCATATTGTATAACTCACGCGCTCCCCAGGCCGAGAGGCGCAGGATACCGGGTCCGCTCAGCCCCCAATGCGTAACGAGCAGCGGACCTTCGGCCGACAGTTTTGTGCCGGGACTTCTGACCGAGGTGCGCGCCACCGATACGCCGGCAAGGTCGCGCAGGCGGGTGTCTTTTGTGTTGAAAGTGAACAGCGAGGGGACCGGCTCCACGATCGTGTGGCCGAGGCTTTTCAGCAATTCCCAGACGGCGGGGTTGCTGCCGGTTGCGATCATTATTTTGGAAAAAACGTGCGACTCGCCGGCTCCTGTGAGCCGAAGCGACCATTCTCCGGAAGGCAGGGATTCTATTTTTTCCACTCGTGTGCCCGTGCGCACCTGCACGCCGGCGCGCCGGGCCGCCTGTTGCAGGCATTCCGTAATGGTACCGGAATCGTCGGTGACGGGAAACATGCGTCCGTCGGATTCGGTCTTGAGTTGTACGCCGCGCCGGTCAAACCACTCCGCTGTTTGTTCGGGGCCGAATTGCATAAAAGGCCCCAGCAATTCGCGGCTGC
The DNA here is from genome assembly GCA_029781095.1 of Bacteroidota bacterium. GTDB lineage: Bacteria > Bacteroidota > Bacteroidia > Chitinophagales > Saprospiraceae > M3007. The sequence goes on along the minus strand of JAKOXM010000272.1, from coordinate 3,498 downwards.
CGCGGGGATAGTATTTTACAAGTTCCTGCGCGTCGAAACATGCGTGGGTGACATTGCAGCGACCGCCGCCGCTCACGCGCACTTTTTCCAGCACGGCTTTGCCGCGCTCGAAAATGGTGACCCGGCATTCGGCATTAGCCTCTGCACAGGTAATGGCAGCAAAAAAGCCGGCTGCGCCGCCGCCGATAATGGCAATTTGCACGATAGGAGGTTGCTGGTTTACGGCGCGAAGGTATCGGGTGGAAAGCCTTATTGCAAATCTGCCATTATTTGCCCGAGCGTTTCCACATATGCTTTGATATCGCCGGGAAGAGAGTCTTTGTGTGTGTCGAGCCGCCAGGAACGGGTCACGTCGCCGGTCGTCATTTGAATATAGTATCCGCCCCAGTCGCCGCAATCGGGGCAGCCGTAGGTTTCCTCGGCGGAATTCAGCATTTGTCCCGGAATCTCGTAGAGCAGGATTTGGCCGAGGCCGACCTTGTCGTCGGGCAGCGAGCTTGTCGAAAAAGCCAGAGTAGCGGGATCGCAATGTGTACCGGCGCCCTTGAAAAGCCCTTCGCTGGTAAGTTTATACCCTGAAATACAATTGCCGGAGCAATAGCAGTAATATTTAGTGAAAATAAATTCATCGCCAACGGCCGCTGCGTTGTTCGACGAATCATCCTTGCATGCGTTCAGAATCAGGCAGAAAAGTGTAAAAAACAAGGTTTTTTTCATAAAATAGTTTTTTTAAGACCAGACGGCACAGCCTTGCCCAAAGGTTGGTTCGACGTCCATTTTTACCGGCTGGCATATTTACACGTAAAGCAGGTCGACTTTTTTGGGAGAGTCGGTGCATCTGGATACTTTTGGGGCTTATTTTTTCGAACCCGGACAATTATACCTGCGCTCACCTGATGTCACAATTCCAATTCTATCAACCTTTTTCCGGCGTCGTCCGACACCTGATCATAATCAATGCCCTGATGTTCGTCGGGACCTACATAATCCTCGGCCAGGAACATTGGGACCGTTCGATCGGCGAACTGGATGTTTTGGGACGCCTGCAACTCGCCGCGTTTGTCCCCGGTTCAGAGCATTTTCAGCCATATCAGATCGCAACGCACATGTTTATGCACGGCGATATCATGCACCTGGCATTCAATATGTTTTCGCTTTATATTTTCGGACCGATGGTGGAAATGGCCTGGGGACACCGGCGGTTTTTATTCTACTACCTTTTTTGCGGTGTAGGCGCCTATGCCTTGCACATCGGCGTTCAGTGGTGGGAACTGGAGCGTGCGGGCATCGATCCTACCAGCTGGAATATTCCCATGCTGGGCGCTTCGGGCGCTATTTTTGGCGTTTATGTAGCCTTTGCCTATCTTTTCCCGAACCAGGTGATCAGTCTTTTGTTTCCGCCTATATCGTTGAAAGCCAAATATTTTGTGCCCATTATGGCGGGACTTGAACTGTTTTACGGCGTAAAAGGCTATTCGACCGGAATTGCGCACTTTGCACACATAGGCGGCGCGGTTTTTGGTTTTATTTTGATCATGATCTGGTACAAGGGACGGCTCAGGTAATCCCGTAACATTTATTTAAATGCAGACTACAGGACGAAAATGGCAGACTTTGCGTTTTGACATATTATGAAAACCGGTTTTCGTCGAACCATTTCGTTCTGAATACACACTTTAAAAAAAATGGCTGTTTTAAGGTCCATTTGGGAAGATATTAAACATTCGTTTCGCGCGGGTAACATGGTGACAAGGCTTGTCATCATAAACTTCGGTGTGTTCGCACTTGTAAATATCATATACTTTCTGCTGTGGCTCGGCCTGCAGGGCGACCGAGCGCGCGCAGGTGAATTGTTTGAGCAGGGATTGTACCTGTTTTGCATGCCCGGCAATTGGGTTAAATTGCTGTGGCATCCCTGGGGACTGGTGACGAGCATGTTCCTGCACGAAGGTTTCGGGCATTTTTTGGGCAATCTCATTACCCTGTACCTGTTCGGCGTTATCGTCGGCGACCTGATCGGCGACCGGCGCGTGCTGCCTATTTATCTGCTCGGGGGCCTCGTCGGCAACGTATTGTATTTCATATCCGCGCAATTTATGCCCTATGTGGGCACCTATGCGCTCGGTGCTTCGGGAGCGATCATGGCATTGGCGGGAGCGGCGCTCGTGCTGGCGCCCGATTACCGGGTCATGCTGATTCTGCTGGGTGAAGTGAAGGTCAAGTATATCGTTTTGATCCTTGTATTGCTCGACCTCGTCGGCATCGCCAACCAAAGCAATACGGGCGGCCATGCAGCGCACATCGGCGGATTTGCCATGGGGTGTCTGTTTGTGTACCGGTTGCGCGACGGGAAAGACATGTCGGAACCCATCAACGGGCTGCTGGACAGGATACTCGGGTGGTTTTCTCCCTCGGTCAAGCGCGGCCCTGCCGTCAAGCGAAAAAAACAGCCTGCTTTCAAAGCGACTTTCAGTGGAGCCAAAGGCAGCAGCGCGAGCGACACCAGTGATCTTTCATTTCAGGAACGCCTCGACGCCATCCTCGATAAAATTAAAGAGCATGGCTACGAGAATCTTACCCAGGAAGAAAAAGATTTTTTATTTGACGCGAGTAAGCGCTAACCGATGGTGATCAGCCGGCAGAACAAGACGGAGAACGACCTGTCGGGGTGGCAATCGACTATGAACAACGAAGCATGCGTTCCTTGCTGAAAAATGCATTCAAAATACTGAGTGCAGTGGTGGTATTTCTGACACTGCTTTCCTATGTATGCCCCTATATCAACCCGGCAAAATTTTCCTGGCTGACCTTCTTCGGCACGGCTTTTCCCTGGATCATGCTGGCCAACCTGATCATGATTCTGTTGTGGGCCTGGCGTCGCAACCGCTTTGCTCTTTATCACCTCGGGATACTCGCGATGGGCTGGCAATACGTCACGGGATTCATCGGTTTCGATATCGGGAAAGACCAGGTGCCTGAAAGCGCGGTCACGATTGCCACGCACAACATCGGCGGCTTGTTTAACGGAAAAAAAATCACCGATTCACTCCGGGAGAAGACGGCTGTTGACTACACGGCTTTTCTCGAAAAAAACGGCAAGCCGGATATCCTCTGCACGCAGGAAACCAACGGCAAACTATACCATATCCTTGCCCAAAAAATGGGGTATGAGTACACGTTCAATCTGAAAAAAGGCACGGTCATATTCAGCCGGTTCCCCATTGAAGGCGGCGGCGAAATTCCTTTTGGTAAAACGGCCAACTCGTCTCTATGGGCCGATATCCGGGTCAAAAACAAGCTGATAAGGCTCTACAACGTCCACCTGCAATCGAACAAGGTTGCAGGCGCTACAGAAAGGGTAATTGAGGACGCCGAACTCAACGAAGGAGAAACCTGGCATGAAATCGGAACCGTGCTGCACCAGGTCGGCAATGCCACGGGCATTCGCACCGAACAGGCCCAGCGACTGCGCAGTCACATCGAATCGTCGCCCAATCC
>JAKOXM010000264.1 GCA_029781095.1 Bacteroidota bacterium | reverse complement strand
GAGGCCCCATGTCGATGGCCATATTGACGATCCAGTCAGGGATATTTCCTCCGGGGTTGGAATTAATATAGTATTCCACGTATACCCAGCCGCCGGCGCCGGGAATCAGCGTCCACTTGGTAGTCGTGCTTTTGATACGCACAACTCCCTCATTTTCAGGCAAGTATTCCGGCTTGGCATGACTTGTCGAGGTCACGCGCCGCGTGGATGTGTCCTGTTCCAGTTGGGTATGCAATATGAGATCGCGGTCGTTGAGGGGCCATGGAAAATCGAGTTTTGTGTAATAGTAAAACTCCTTGTTATTCACCCTTTTTAATAGCCTGGCCTCCGAGAGTTTGTAACCCCATTTGCTGTAATCATCCACCTCGTTGAACAGGTGGATAATACCTGACAGCGATGATTTGATAGAAGTAATCAGTTTTATTTCGTGAACGTCAGAGGTCTTTCTGTAATAGACCTTCACACCGTCTTTTTCATTTTTAAATATCCAGCCTTCGTTCGATTGGGCCTGTAAATGGATCAATGCGAGGGCATGAAAAACAATGGTCAGCAGGAATTTGCAGAGGGTAGTTTGAAACATTAATCAAGTTTTACCGGGTGGTGAGGTAGGTCTTGTACAAGCTATGCAACAAGACCAAGCCAAAACGCCCGAAAGTCTCCGGTTGTTTTTGAAACGGGAAGAAAATGAAAAACTTTTCGGACCGGGGATCCGGGGAGCGCATTACCGGACGAAATCGGCCACTGCTTTTGCCCAGGCCGGCTGGTCATTCAGGCTTTCGACCAAATCCAGCCGTTCGCCGCCCCAGCGCAGAAAGTCATCGCGGTACTCCCGGCCGATCTCGATGGTCGTTTCCAGGCAATCGGATGTAAAAGCCGGGCAAAAGACGAGCAGCCGTTTGACGCCGCGCCTTGCCAGTTCTTCGATCACCCGGACCGTATATGGCTGCGTCCAGGGGTCGCGACCGAGGCGGCTCTGGAAGCAGACGGTATAGCGTTCCGGCGACAGATCCAGTTTCCCTGCAATGGCCCGCGTAGTGGCATAACACTGGGCGGAATAGCAAAACCGGTTGGTGGGGGTCAGCGTTTGGCAGCAGTCACTGTTTTGAAGGCAATGGTTGAAGGCGTCGGCCTTGCGCAGTTGCCGTTGGGGAAGGCCGTGGTAACTGAATAAAAAATGATCGTATTGCGTCAGATCGAATTTGCGGGCATTTGCCGCAAAAAGATCGATCATCGGTTCCCAGGTGGCGTACGAACTGATAAACTCCATCGCAGGGATGATTTGTTGTCCCGAAAGCACCCGCATCACTTCCTCGTGTACCGAACCGGTTGTCGCGCTGGCGTACTGGGGAAAGAGAGAAAAGACCTTGATTTTTTCCACTTTGGCCGACATCAGTTTCCCGATGGCCGATTCAATGGACGGCGTTTGGTACCGCATTGCGAGTTCTACAACGTATTCATTTCCAAGCAGTTTACTTACCTGCATGGCCAGTTGTTCGCCATAAAATTTCAGGGGAGAACCTTTATCCGTCCAGAGTTCTTTATATGCTTCAGCCGATTTGCCGGATCGGAACGGCGCGATAATACCGCGTACAAGCAGGTTGCGTGCAATGGGGTTGATGTCAATAACCCGGGGATCAAGCAAAAATTGCTTGAGGTAGCGATACACGGCGCTGCGCGACGGTTCGTCAGGCGTGCCGAGGTTAATTAGCAGAATTCCGGTTTTGGTCATAAGTTTAGGCCATTTCAAACTGAAGACGCGCGAGACTTCCGTACACCCCGTCCGGGATCTCGGAAAGTTCTTCGTGGGTGCCTTGCTCAATAATGCGACCGCCTTCGAGCACATAAATGCAGTCCACGTCGCGTACCG
>JAKOXM010000263.1 GCA_029781095.1 Bacteroidota bacterium | reverse complement strand
GGCAATAAAATGTCCAAGTCCAAAGGCAACGTCGTGGATCCCTTCGATACCCTCGCGGAATACGGCGCCGACGCCACGCGCTGGTACATGATGGCCAACGCCAACCCCTGGGACAACCTGAAGTTCGACACCAATGGCATTCTCGAAGCGCGGAACAAGTTGTTCGGCACCCTTTTCAATACGTACAACTTCTTCGCGCTGTACGCCAACCTCGACGGCTTCAAAATGGACGAGTTCAACGTGCTGCCTTACGAAAAACGCAACGAACTCGACCGCTGGGTAATCTCGAAATTGTACAGCCTCGTGGCCGATTTCCGCGCGGCCATGGACGAATACGAAGTAACACGCGCCTGCCGCGCCGTGGAGGAGTTTGTAGACGAGCACCTGTCCAACTGGTACGTCCGCCTGAGCCGCCGCAGGTTCTGGAAATCTTCTCCCCTCCCTTCGGGGGAGGGGTCGGGGGTGGGGTTGCATGAAGACAAAACCGCCGCCTACCAGACTTTATTCGAATGCCTGATGGTCACGGGTCAACTGATGTCGTCCGTTGCGCCGCACTTTTCCGATTGGCTGTACCGAAACCTGACGGCGCCGATAAAAGACGCTGCAAAAGCAAAAAACACGCCGCTGCGCCACGATTCCGTTCATCTGACCGATCTGGTCCTGCCCGATTCTTCCAAAGTGGACAAGGCCCTGGAAAGACGGATGGATTACGCCCAGCGCATCTGTTCTTTGGCACTGAGCATCCGGAAGAAGGAAAAACTGCGCGTGCGTTTGCCGCTGCAAAAAATACTGCTGCCGGTGTTGAACGAGGCCTTTATCGCTGAGGTAGACGGTGTGAAAGACCTGATCCTGAGCGAGATAAACATAAAGCAACTGGAATACATCACCGATGCTTCGGGTTTGTTGAAAAAGGCTGCCAAGGCTAACTTTAAAACCCTCGGCGCCAAACTCGGCAAGGACATGAAAGAGGCCGCGGCACTGATAATCGCCTTCACCAATGAGGAAATCGGTGCGCTGGAAAAATCCGGTTCGATGAATATCAGCGTCAATGGAAATACCTATTCCCTGGCGCCGGAAGACATGGTTGTCACGACCGAAGACCTGCCCGGCTGGAAAGTGGCTTCCGACGGCGATCTGACCGTTGCGCTCGACGTGACCCTCACACCCGAACTACTCGCCGAAGGCACGGCCCGCGACCTGGTGAACCGCATCCAGAATATCCGTAAGGACAAGGACTTCAACGTAACCGACCGTGTGACCGTGATACTGGAAAGACATGCCGCCATCCTGGAAGCCGTCGAAAAATTCCACGACTACCTCAAGGCCGAGGTGCTGGCGACCGACCTCGTGCTGGCCGATAAAGTCAATGGCGAGAAGGTGGAACTGGAGGACGGGGTGGCAGTGGGTATTGAAGTAAGCGTGAATTGATCGGTAGCGATGAACAGCGATGAACGATGAGTGATTAATGATGAGTTTGCACTAGATTTTCAATAATTTAGATGTAAATTGTCACTCGGTTTGGCATCTCCAATTGATTAACTTTTGACAATGCAGGAGTGATCCTTTTCAAAAAAGTGTCACTCCTGCCAATCTTTGGAAAATCAATCTTCGAAACCCCTTTCGACATGAAAACGCATATTCCCCTCTTTGTCATCATCTTCCCCGCGTTATTTGGCTGCGTCAATGTTCCCCAATCGGGCGGCCCGGCCACGCCGGAAGAAATCGCCGATCTCGCGGTTGCGCCTCCGGCCAAATACGACCCGAAATTTCAATTCGATTACCCGTTGGTTCAGGTCCGGGGCGGGGTATTTACCATGGGTTGCACCAACCGGAAAAGAG
>JAKOXM010000252.1 GCA_029781095.1 Bacteroidota bacterium | reverse complement strand
CCGTTGACGGTGGAAGGCGACACGATGGAGCCCCATGTCTCCGACCCGATGGCAAAAGGCACCAGTCCTGCTGAAACCGCCGAGGCGGGACCGGCGGAAGAACCGCTGGAGCCACGGGAAGTGTCCCAGGGGCAGCGCGTCTGTCCGCCGAACCATACGTCATCCATCGCCAGTTCGCCGAGCGAAAGTTTGGCGACGAGTACGGCGCCCGCATCGTGTAATTTTTGCACGACGGCAGCATCCTCGTCTACCTGTTGTTCCCTGTAAGGCGGCGTACCGAAGGTGGTGCGATATCCCTTTGTAAAAAACATATCCTTCAGCCCGTACGGGATGCCGTGGAGGAGGCCGCGATATTTCCCGGCGGCAATCTCGGCATCCGCCTGCTTCGCCTGCGATCTCGCCAGGTCTTCGGTGTAGGTAACGACGCAATGCAGCTGCGGGTCGTATTTCTTTAACCGGGCCAGAAAAAATTCGGTGAGTTCCAAAGAACTGATCTTGCGGGTCCGCAACAGCTCGGCCAGTTGACCGATGCTGAGGAAGGCCAGCTCGTCGCGATTGGCAGGAAGTTTTGTGTTCAAATAGGTATTTGTTTGAAAAACAGGCTTTTGCACGGGCATTTTCCAGCCCGCAGGGCGCGGATCGAACACGAGTGCCGGCGGCAGCGCATGATTGGGGTAGCCGTATTCCCGCAAATGGTCATAGTCCTTGCGCTGCTCTTCGAGGATATCCAGCGTGCTGTCCAGCTGGGCATCGGTAAATTCCAGGTTGTACAGCCGCGCAGCGGCGGCGGCCTCTTCGCGTGTGGGGCGGGCAAAGGCGACTTTAAAAGCATAAATGCCGGCTAAAACAAAAATGGCGATCAGCCACAGCGGCAAGCGGATGGAACGTTGCATATCCAAATGATTTAAGTACTCGGGCCAGGAAATTGTCGTATGTTCTCCGGGAAAAAAGTGCAGGGAAGGTAAACAGCGTTCCTAGAATTTCAGAATAATCCGCCCCGAATTGTCCGAGCGACGGCTGTCCCGAATCGGAATATACAGGCGTTCGATCAGCGCCGGCTGCATCTGAAAGTACTCCTCCCGAAGTCCGCGACTGAACTTTTTGCCTTCGCATTGGCCCGCAGCGGCGGTCAGGTCGGTTTCAAACCACGAACCATCATAGCAGACGGCATTCCAGGCGTGGTTGGGTTGCACGGTGTCCGGGTTTACTTTCGCCCCGTCAAATCGGGCGTATCCCTCCTGCACTGTGGCATAAACGCCTGCCAGCCGGCACATCAGTCTGAACAGAAAGGCAAAGCCCTCGCAGCGGGTGCGCCGGGTTTGCATGATATTGGCGAGTTGCTGCTGTGTGTAATAGAGCGGATGGGTCGCTTCATCCGGCTCCGACTCGAGGCGATTTTCACCGCCGCAATCGTAGGCAATGTTTTCGGTGATCCAGACAAAAACAGCCCGTCCCTTTTCAAGATCACTGCCAAAGCGGCCGGTAAGAGAATCGGTGATGCGTATGATGTCATTTTCACCGGTAAAATCAAGGGAACGCACATAAGCATCTACGGCCGAAAGGCCGGCAAGTTGCGCGGCGCAACCCGCCGGCCTCTCTGCCGTAGATGCCTATGTGCGGTCACTGGATTTTGCCGCTGAAAATGACATCATACGTATTACCGATTCTCTTACCAATCGCTTTGACAGTGATCTTGAAAAGGGGCGGGCAATTTTTGTCTGGATTACTGAAAACATTGCCTACGATTGCGGCGGTGAAAATCGCCTGGAGTCGGAGCCGGATGAAGCGACCCATCCGCTCTATTACACACAGCAGCAACTCGCCAATATCATGCAAACCCGGCGCACCCGCTGCGAGGGCTTTGCCTTTCTGTTCAGACTGATGTGCCGGCTGGCAGGCGTTTATGCCACAGTGCAGGAGGGATACGCCCGATTTGACGGGGCGAAAG
>JAKOXM010000244.1 GCA_029781095.1 Bacteroidota bacterium | reverse complement strand
AGTCGGGAACAGGGGGTGCTTTCGCGAGATCAAACGGTTCTTTGGGGCGGACGGAGCCGCAAGCAAAGCAAAGGCTGATGAGGATCGTTGAGGCAAAGACAAGGATCTTGTTCATGACTGATGTGGAGATTTTTGGCAAATCTTACGGATAAAAAATTGAGGTCGTTTGATTTTTAAAAAAAACTGCATCGGCGAAGCAGTTTTTTCGTTTTTTTGAAACAACTTTGAACGTTGAATAGAGGGAAAAATGAAACGCTATCTCGCTCAACTGCTCGCCGATCTGGAAACAGCCACGCGCCACGCGCCGGGGCCCAGTTCGTATGCTTTCCGGTCGCCATTTCCCGAGGAGGACGACAACCAGCGCATGGACAGTATTCATGCGCGTTACACACGTCTGTGTGAGTTGTTCAACATAGCACCCGATGCATTCCCGCCCGTCGACCGCCTGACCAAATCACAGGTAAGCGATTTGCTCACCGCCATGGAAACCCTCTGGCGGGCATGGCGCATTTCCTGGGAATGTCCGGCGCGTCTCACTGCCCGGCGTCGGTATACGCTTATGGTGGACTGGATGTGCCGGGAGACCGTACGATACCACCACGACTTCGGCGCCGAGATCGATTTTTGCTGCTACCGCGATCAGGGAATATGCCCCTTCGGCGAAAACGGCGCCTGTTTTTGTCAGGAAATTGAAGACGCCGCGCGCCACGATGTTGAAACCTGGGAGGAATATCACCGCGAAAGGCAGGAACCCGAGCGTGTATCTCCGGTGGATGAATTTTATGAATGGCTCCGGCAGGACGAACCCTCCGGTTTTGATTGGGACTATGACGAAACCCGCGACCGCTGGCGCCAGTTTATCGCCGAAGAAGACGCCGATGCCTGGCTCTATTTTTATCGCCCCGACATCAATGCCGAACTTCAGGGCGAGGAGCCTTCGTCTTCACCCGACGATTTCGATGATTTTGACTGGGACGGTCAGGATGACTATGACGACGACGATATAACGCTGCCGTTCTAGGAAGCAGCCGTGGGCAAAGGAAATCTGTCCCGGTAAAATCCGGCACTGCCTGCCGGCAATCTTTTACCCTGCTGCTCGCTGCAACCACTCCCGGCCACTCAACAATTCAGGGCTCCGCACACCGAAATAACCTGCCCGCTGACATAGGCGCCCATTTCGGATGCCAGAAAAACGCAGGCATTGGCCACATCATCGCCGGAACCGAGGCGTTTCATCGGAATAGCGGCGAGATAACCTTCCCGGGTTTTTTCATCGAGAGCGGCGGTCATTTCGGTTTCGATGAAGCCGGGCGCAACAGCATTGCAGCGTATGCCCCGCGAGCCGTATTCCTTTGCAATGGATTTTGAAAACCCGATAATGCCTGCTTTGGAAGCGGCGTAGTTGGCTTGTCCGGCCTGCCCGAATACCCCAACGACCGAACTCATGTTGATAATACTGCCGGCGCTGCGCAACATCGGCTTCAGCGCGTGTTTGGTGAGGTTAAACACCGATTTCAGGTTGGTCTGGATTACCTCGTCCCATTGCTGCTCGGTCATGCGAAGCATGAGTGTATCGCGGGTGATGCCTGCATTGTTAATGAGCACATCCAGTTTTCCGAAATCGCCCGTAACCTGCGCAATCAGCGCTTCCGCCTGGGCATAGTCGCCCGCATCGCTTTGGTACGCTTTTGCCTGGCTGCCCAATTCGGCGGCCAGTTGTTCCGAACGCTCCCTGGAGGCAGCCGATACGTATGTGAAGGCGACCGAGGCGCCGTGTTCGACAAATTTGCGCACGAGGGCCTCGCCGATGCCACGGGAGCCGCCGGTAATGAGGGCTACTTTTCCTTCCAGTAATTTCATTATAGGTCAGGTTTAGAATGTTGAGAATGGTTGAGGGGGTTGAGAGGGTCGGGGATGAAGGGGCAAAGTTCATAAAACTGCTTTATGTACAGGTAACTTTGGCGGATTTGTTGTTCGGGAGGTTCGGATTTGGCAATTTTAGAAAATATGACAAATCGGGATGCCCGATCCGAACTTCACTTGCCAAGCTTTCGTTCTTTTGCAGCGTTGGAGATGGTGATTGGTCAAGGGTGGCCGGTTAGCGGTTGTCGGGGTTTCATAAAAATTTTTAACTGTCAGGATAAAATTGAGGTTAAATAAATGATTATCAAACCAATAACTAATTAGCCAGTAACACCCGGCATTGGATGCCTGCAATGAAACAATGAAGCAATGACAATAACAAAACCCGACGCTTACGCCGCCCTCAGGGTACCCGCTTACCGCTTTTTTCTGGCCATGCGAATGATGACTACGCTGGCCATACAGATCATGTCGGTTTCGGTGGGTTATTTTGTGTACGACCTCACGGGTGATCCGCTCATGCTGGGTTTTATCGGTTTGGCGGAGGCGGTACCGGCCATCGGCATCAGTTTGTGGGCAGGACACCTGGCAGACAAATACAACCGGCGCAATATTCTTATCGGCTGCATCCTGACTTTGTTGTTGTGTTCGCTTGCGCTGCTGACACTGGCATCGCTGCGCGACACCCTTCCCAAAACGGTCCTCCTGACAGGCATTTACTCGGTCGTCTTTTGCACGGGCATTTCGCGGGGTTTTTTCAGCCCTGCCAATTTTGCACTGCTCCCGCAACTCATTCATAAAAACATACTTCCCAATGCTATTACGTGGAACAGCAGTACCTGGGAGGTCGCGAGCATAACCGGCCTCGGACTGGGCGGTTTGTTGTATGGATTTGCCGGCGTAACGGCCACGTTTGCCACCATGGCAGGTTTGTGTCTGCTCGCTTTGACATTCATTTTGCAAATCGCTTCGCGCCCCGTGCCGCCGGCCGACCATTCGGAACCTGCGATAATACGCATTCGTCAGGGCCTGAAGTTTGTATTTAGTAATCAGTTGATCATCAGTGCCATTGCGCTGGATCTTTTTGCCGTATTGTTTGGCGGAGCAGTGGCGTTGCTGCCGGTTTTTGCCAAGGATATTTTAAAAGTCGGGCCGGAAGGATTGGGCATTCTGCGCGCAGCCATGTCGGTCGGCGCGATCTCGACGGCGATTTTACTTGCGCACCGGCCGATGGGTCGAAATGCCGGCCGGTTAATGTTGGCTTGCGTGGCGGGTTTCGGCGGATGTATCATTGGATTTGGACTCTCCAAATTTTTCTGGCTGTCGTTTTTCTTCCTTTTTATGGCGGGCGTGTTCGACGAGGTGAGCGTCTATATACGCTCTTCTCTGATGCAATATCTTACCCCGGAGCACATGAAAGGGCGTGTATCATCGGTCAACTCTATTTTCATCACTTCCTCCAACGAGATCGGCGCCTTTGAGAGCGGATTGACGGCCAAACTATTCGGCACCGTGCCCTCGGTGCTTTTGGGCGGCACGATGACGATCCTCATTGTGCTGTTCACGGTATGGAAAGCGCCGAAGTTGCGCGATCTGGATTTTGATGAACTGGTGAAGGAGGAATAGATTCAATCATGCACCAGCCGGAATCCCATATTCAGATACCTGCCCGAAGGCTCCACGCCCAGACGCTCCGATATACGGCAGGCAAAATAAGTACTCGTCCAGGACCCGCCCCGGCAGCAGCGCGTAGTGCCCAATGAAGGCGGTATCGGGCAATTCGGGTACTCCAGGTACATGTCCTCGCACCACTCGTGTACGTTGCCGCAGAGGTCGTAAATGCCCAGGGCATTCGGATTTTTTTGGCCCACGGGGTGCAGTCTTTTCTCGCTGTTTTCGTTGTACCAGGCCAGTTTGCCCAGGTTGTTGCCTCCGGCATAGAGGTAGTTTTTTGCAGCATTGGTCGCTCCGCCCCGCGCGGCATACTCCCACTCAGCCTCGGTCGGCAGGCGATAGCGCCGACCCGTGATAGCGTTCAGTTTTTTGATGAATAGATGCGCATCGATCCAGGAGATATAATTGGCCGGGCAATCGAAGCAATCGGCAAAAGCGCCGGGGTTGTTGCCCATGACCTGCATCCACTGGTATTTCGTTACTTCG
>JAKOXM010000239.1 GCA_029781095.1 Bacteroidota bacterium | reverse complement strand
AGAAAAGGCGATCAGGTAATGAAAAAGCAATCCCCACGCTGCCATTGGCGTGCCTCCGGAAAATGCCTGCTGCCCGAATACTCCGCTGGCCACGAAACGCGGCACATTGAGCGGATCCTTGCCCGTGCGCATATAATACTGGATTGTTGCCGCCGTGATGTCCAGCGTACCGACGAGCAGAGCGGATGGTAAGATCACTCTTGTAAAATATTGTTTCATAGCATTCATTGGCCGGGGTGTCTGAATTTTTTAAATATATGAGTAACCGAAATGCGCGTCGTTCAGCGCCCGCCTGTCACATCCACCAAAGCCCCGGTTACATAAGAGGCTTCATCTGACAGCAGCCACAAAATGGTTCGGGCCACTTCTTCGGGCCGGCCGCCTCTTTGCATGGGCACCATTGCGCTGAGCCGGTCTACCCGCCCCGGCTCGCCGCCGCTGGCATGGATATCTGTATATATCAGGCCGGGGCGGACAGCATTTACGCGAATGCCTTCGGCGGCTACTTCTTTTGCCAGCCCGAGGGTCATGGTATCGATGGCGCCTTTCGAGGCGGCATAATCAATGTATTCGTTGGGTGCGCCGTGCTTTGAAGCACCGGAGGAAACATTGACGATCGCGCCGCCTGCACCGCCGTTTCGTGTTGACATTCGCCGTACCGCTTCCCGTGCGCAGAGGAAACTGCCGGCTACGTTTGTCGCAAATACCCGCTGCAGCCTGGCAGCGCTCATATCGCTGAGCCGCGATTGTTTTTCCAGAATACCGGCATTGTTGACCAGCGCGCACAGTGCGCCGAATTCTTTGTCGACAGCCTCAAACAAGCGCAATACATCGTTTTCCGATGAAATGTCGGCACGGACAGCAACGGCACTGCCGCCTGCGTCACGTATAGCGGTGACTACCTGCTCCGCTGCTGCCTGGTCCCGGTGGTAATTTACGCATACGCGATATCCGCTGCGGCCAGCCAGCAGTGCCGTAGCGGCGCCAATCCCCCGACTGCCGCCCGTTATGAGTATCACTTTGTCGATCGCCATGTTGGCTCAGTGTTTTTCATCTGCGGGTTCGAGGAGTCGGCTGTCCTTCATCCAGTCTGCCATGCGTTGCGGCCAGGTATTCAGGGTGACTAATTTGGAGCGTTTGCCCATGTTAAAAGCGTGACCGCCTCTTGCGTAAATGTGCAGTTCCGCGGGAATTTTTGCCTTGTGGTATTCCTGGATCAGTTTCAGCAACGGGGCAGAGCAGCATTCATCGTCGATGGTAGCCACCATAAATGCCGGCGGGGCGTCGGAAGCAATGGAATCGGGTATGAACAGCGGCCCCGGGTACACCAGCATTTGAAAATCGGGCTTGCCGTTCTGCCGGTCGACGGGATCGGCCGCTGCAGGGTCGCCCTTGCCGGAGGCATAAGCTACCATTGCCACTACCTCGCCGCCGGCCGAGAAGCCCAGCATTCCCACGCGACTGGTATCGACGCCCCATTCCTGCGCGCGGCTGCGCACGAGACGCATGGCGCGGTAGGCATCCTGCCTGACGTGGGTTTCGAGCGTATAAGGCGAATTTTCTTCCCGCGCCAGCCGGTATTTCAGCACAAAAGCCGCCACCCCCAGGCTGTTGAGGTACTCGGCGGCATCCCGCCCTTCCGAGTTATACACTAAATTGCGATGCCCGCCGCCCGGACAGACCACCACAGCCGCGCCGGTGGCTTTTTCCTTTGGCGGCAGAAAGACCGTGATGCTCGGGTTGTGGATATTCCGCACCCACCAGTCTTTGGCCTGCTCCGGCTCATCACGGCGATTCTCAAAACCGGGTGCACCGCCGGGCCAAAGATGAATTTGCAGGGGTGTTTCCTGTGCTGTCATGGCTTGCGAAAACAGCAGAACAGTTGCAATTATGAATAATCGGATCATACCGGTTTGTTTTATTTTTTTGAGATGGCAGCAGCGTACATGTTCGACCTTCCGTACCGGGAAGGATGTTCGCCCAACTTGCGAATGTCCGTATACCCTTCCTTTTTGAACAGATTTTCAAGGGAGCGAAAACCCAGTGGGAAAGGTACCCAGGGATTGGGTTTGTCCGAATCATATTCAACGAACAAAAAAAGCCCTCCCGCTTTCAAACGACGACCGATAGCCCGCAAAAAAACGGGTTTGTCGCGCACAAAGTGCAGCGAGTTGGCCATGAGTATGCCATCCAATTCGCGAAATGGCAGTTCTTCCTGAACGAAATCGAGTTGTAAAGGGTGAATGACAATATCGCCTGGTCTATTCAGGGGAATAATGGCAACCGGCTCCTTGTCAATGGCGTATATTTCACTTTTGGGCGAAAGAAAATGCGCCAGTGCATGGGTAAACAAACCGGAGCCGCAACCCAGGTCCGACCAGATTTCGGGAGTTTGCACCGGTTTTCGAAAACCGGTGATCAGTTGTATGGCGACGTCCAGTTCCATCTTAATGACCCGCGGGCTGGCTTTTCGCGATCCTGTCAACCGCGTAAATCGCCGCATTGAAGGCTTAGCCGATCAGTCGCCGGTGGTAATTAATCTGCCCGAGGTGATAACCCAGATGGCCGAGCAAATGGATCAGCATATGATCCGTTTTTACGATCTCGCCGCGTTTCTCGATGGGAAAATCCTTTTCAAAGTGTTCATCGGGCATTCGCTGAAGGGTATCGGTGACCACGCTGATCGTCTCGTCCAGTTCTGAAAGCAACCGATCGCGCGGCACACCTTTGGCCGCAAACTCGTTGTCGCGGTCGCGCACATAGCCCGATTGACCCAGCACTGTCCCGATGAAGTACTTCAGATTGCCGATCAGGTGCAGGCACAGATTGCCCGCCGAGTTGCTGATGTCTGCTTTTACGATCCACAGATCGCTTTCATTTTTGTAAAGGCCGATTTCTTCTTTTGTTTTGCGCAGGTCGCGCTCGAAAATCTCGATGAGGGCGTCTTTTAACATGGATACTGCATAAAGGGTGGTGAGGAAATGTTCTGAAAACGGAGTGTAATTGGTTTTCCCGGAATAATTTTGGGCCGCTTCTACTCTTTTCACCACAAATATAACAAATGATCTACCTTCCCAATCCCCGCCGGTACCAATCCATGCCCTATCGCCGCAGCGGCCGCAGCGGATTGAAACTTCCCGCGGTCTCGCTGGGCCTCTGGCACAATTTCGGACATGTTGACGTGCAGGAAAACTGCCGTGCCATCATGCATCTGGCTTTCGACGCCGGCATTACCCATTTTGACCTGGCCAACAACTACGGACCGCCGCCCGGTTCGGCGGAAGAAAACTTCGGGCGTATCATGCGGCAGGATTTTAGGGGGTATCGCGACGAACTCGTCATTTCCACGAAAGCGGGCTATCACATGTGGGAAGGCCCCTACGGAGAATGGGGATCCAAAAAATACCTTGTGTCCAGCCTCGACCAAAGTCTGCAACGCATGGGACTGGAATACGTCGATATTTTTTACAGCCACCGGCCCGACCCCGACACGCCGCTCGAAGAGACAATGGCGGCGCTGGACCTGATCGTGCGGCAGGGCAAGGCGCTGTACGTGGGTATTTCAAGTTATTCCGCCGAACAAACGGAACAGGCCTGCCGCATCCTGAAACAACTCGGCACACCCTGCCTGATTCACCAGCCCAAGTATTCCATGCTTGTCCGCTGGATTGAAGACGGCCTGCTCGACGTGCTGGAAAAAGAAGGCGTGGGCTGCATTCCCTTTTCGCCGCTGGCACAGGGACTGCTGACCAATAAATACCTGAAAGGCATTCCAGCCGATTCGCGGGCGGCCAAGGAACACGGGTTTTTAAAAGAGGGAGATATCACCGAGGCCCGGATTCGACAGATCAGTTCGCTCAACCAGCTCGCAGAGCAGCGCGGCCAGACGCTGGCGCAAATGGCCCTGGCCTGGATACTTCGCGACGATCGGATCACCTCGGTGCTGGTAGGCGCCAGCCGGCCGGAGCAATTGGCTGACTCACTCCAATGTCTGAACAAACTGCATTTCGAAAAAAATGAACTCGATCGGATAGATGAAATATTGCGTTGAAAAACAATGACATGGAAAACCGGTCGGGATAAAAAACCATGACTGCCAGCGCGTTGATCATCCATCGGGGATCGATTTTTTCCGGAATACGATAATTCAGTAGGGAAAAACCTACCTTTGCGCCGCTTTTTCAGCAGGCGGTGGCAGGGATGATTCAACTGGCCAGGCTGTTGCGTCCCGACCTTTATTACAAAACCCGCCCGTCACTTACAAATACTACTTGAACATGCCATACCTCTTCACCTCCGAATCCGTTTCCGAAGGACATCCCGATAAAGTCGCCGACCAGATCAGCGACGCCATCCTCGACGAATTTTTGCGACAGGACCCCAACTCGAAAGTGGCCTGCGAAACCCTCGTGACCACCGGCCTCGTGGTTGTAGCGGGTGAAGTGCGCTCCAAGGCATACGTTGACATACAGGAAACGGCCCGCCGCACGATCGAAAGCATCGGCTACACCAAAGCTGAATACCAGTTTGAAGCCAAAAGTTGCGGCGTTATCAGCGCGGTCCACGAGCAGAGCGCGGATATTGCACAAGGCGTCGATGTAGGTAAAAAGGAAGAAGACCAGGGCGCGGGTGATCAGGGCATGATGTTCGGTTATGCCACCAACGAAACGGATAACTATATGCCTCTGGCGCTCGATCTCGCACACCTGCTCTTGAGCGAACTGGCCGCCATCCGCAAGGAAGGCAAACAAATGAAATACCTCCGCCCGGATGCGAAGAGCCAGGTTACGATCGAGTATACCGACCGGCACGTTCCGAAAAAAATCGATACCATCGTCATCAGCACCCAGCATGACGACTTCGACAAGGATGAAAAAATGCTGGAAAAAATCGCGGCCGATGTAAAAAGAATTCTCATCCCCAGGGTGAAAAAACAATTGCCCGCCCGCGTCGCCCGGCTTTTTACCGGCGATGTGAAATACCACATCAACCCGACCGGCAAATTCGTGATCGGCGGCCCGCACGGCGATACCGGGCTCACCGGCCGCAAGATCATCGTGGATACCTATGGCGGCAAAGGCGCGCACGGCGGCGGCGCATTCAGCGGCAAAGACCCTTCCAAAGTGGACCGCTCCGCAGCCTATGCGACTCGCCACATCGCCAAAAACCTCGTGGCCTCCGGACTGTGCAGCCAGGTGCTCGTGCAGGTCGCCTACGCGATCGGCGTCGCGCAACCTGTCGGCCTGTATGTGAATACCTACGGCACCTGCAAAGTGAAAGGCCTGAGCGACGGAGAAATCGCTCAAAAAATCCTGCATATTTTCGACATGCGCCCCGCGGCTATCGTACGTCGTTTCGGCCTGAAGAATCCTATTTTCCTGGAGACAGCCGCTTACGGCCACTTTGGTCGCACACCGAAAAAGAAAATCGTCGAGATCGGCCTCAATGGCTCGGCGAAAAAAGTAGAAGTGGAAACCTTTACCTGGGAAAAACTGGACGCTGTGGACAGTGTCAGGAAGGAGTTCGGGTTAAATTGATTTCGCCTCTTTCTGGATCAGGTTTCCCGCAGATTGCGCGGATAACGCAGATTTTCCTACTTTTTCCGGAGTTTTCAGCGAAAATCTGCGAAATCTGCGGGAAACAAATTTCATCTCGTATGGCCAGGTTCCCCGCAGATTGCGCGGATAACGCAGGTTTTTCCTACTTTTCCGGAGTTTTCTGCGAAATCTGTGAAATCTGCGGGAAACAAATTTCATCTCGTATGGCCAGGTTTCCCGCAGATTGCGCGGATAACGCAGGTTTTTCCACTTTTTCCGGAGTTTTCTGCGAAAATTTGCGAAATCTGGGGGAAACAAATTTCATCTCGTATGGCCAGGTTTCCCGCAGATTGCGCGGATAACGCAGATTTTTCCACTTTTTCCGGAGTTTTCAGCGAAAATCTGCGAAATCTGGGGGAAACAAATTTCATCTCGTATGGCCAGGTTTCCCGCA
>JAKOXM010000234.1 GCA_029781095.1 Bacteroidota bacterium | reverse complement strand
AGCACGGCGACACTTTTGACCTCGTTGGAATTTGTTAACATTCAATTATCCGGATTAAATCAAACCCATCCCTTTCTATTTGTACGATTTTTGCCGACCCGAACGTTTACAACAACATCTCCAACTATTACATTGCCCAATACATATTTCCCGGTATGAAAAAATCAAATTTGCTGCTTGCGGCTGCAATGGTGTTATTCTTTTATGGTCCTGTTTTATCACAAAAAGGGAAAGATGTTCTGCAACCCAAGGACGGCCCGGCCGTGGTGAAGGACGTTGACATCCTCGATGAAGAAGCATTTAAACCGAAACAGATAGATACGACCATGGGTCTGGCGGTGATCGCATTCGGCTCCTGCAACAAGTTGGACAAACCCCAAACCATGTGGAATGACATAGTGGCCAACAACCCCAATATCTGGGTCTGGCTGGGCGATATCATTTATGCCGACACCACTGATATGAAAGCGCTTGCAGCGCACTATAAACGCCTGAAAACCAATCCTGAATATAAAAAACTCCGCGCGAAATCACAAATCATCGGCGTATACGACGACCATGATTTCGGTCAAAACGATGCCTGCAAGACCTATCCCATGAAAAAGGGCTCGCAAAAGTGCCTCATGGACTTCCTCGACATCCCGCTGAACAGCCGGTTTCGAAAACAGGAAGGCGCTTACCAGTCATACACTTTTGGCAAAGGCAACCAGCGCATCAAGATCATCCTCATGGATACCCGCTACTTTCGCGATACCCTGGCGCCCGACCCCAGCAAACAAAAAAGGTATCTGCCCAATATGAACGGCGACATGCTCGGCGAGGCACAATGGAGATGGCTGGAAAATGAACTGAAAAACAGCAAGGCCAACCTAAATATCCTCTGTTCCAGCGTACAGGTCATCGCCGACGACCATGGTTATGAAAAATGGGGCAACTTCCCCAATGCGCGCAAACGGCTGCTGCAACTCATCGTCAAAACCCAGCCCAAAAACCTGCTCATTCTTTCCGGCGACCGCCACATGACGGAGTTTTCAAAAATGGATCTGACGGGTCTGCCCTACCCGCTTTACGATTTTACTTCGAGCGGTCTGACGCATATACGCAGCGGCAATTCCGAGCCGAACAAATTCCGCGTAGGCGATATGATCGTAAAAAAGAATTTTGGCATCCTGAAAGTCTATTGGATCAACGACAAACCCGTCGTCACTTTGCAGGCCCGCGGAACCAAAAATGAACTGTTGCAGGAATTGACTGTGAAGTATTGAAGCCAAATCCCTGATACCCTTCTTACCTTTGCCCCATGAAGCAGCACATAGCAGCACTCATTTTTGCATCACCACAACCCGTTGCGCTGACCGACATCCGGTCGGTGCTGGAAGAATCGCTCCAGACGGAAATATCGGAGGCTGACGTACAGTCGGCTATCGGCGAACTTGCCGAGCAATTCCGGCAGGACGGTTTTGCATTCGAACTCGTGGAGATTGCCGGTGGTTACCAGTTCATGACCAAGGGCGCTTACCACAATACTGTCGCGGTTCACCTCAAGCAAACCACTAAAAAACGCCTCTCACAGGCCGCGCTCGAAACCCTGGCGCTCATCGCTTACAAACAGCCGGTGAGCAAACCCGAGCTCGAAGAAATCCGCGGCGTCAATTGCGATTATGCATTGCAAAAACTTTTGGAAAAAGAACTTGTTGTGATAACCGGCAGAAGTGAAGGACCGGGGAGGCCGCTTTTGTATTCTACTTCCGATAAATTCATGGATTACCTGGGAATCAACAGTTTAACGGACCTTCCCAAACCCAAGGACTTTAAAGAAATGGAAAATACGGTCGGCGAAGCGCCTTCCATCGAAGAATTCACACCGCCGGCAGCGCAAGAGCAATAAAACATGGATACCACACTCGAACAACCGCTCATCAACCGGGTCGCAGGCAGCGGCCTCGTGACCATCGATCTGGAAGAACTCTATCCGGCAGGTGAAATCGTGCCTTTCGATCTGAAAGGCTACCTTTTCATGGAAATGATCCTGAAGGAAAAAGACTTCCGCGAGGCGCTTAAAGCGCATGACTGGTCGATTTACACAGGAAAAAACCTCGCTGTGTTCTGTTCCGCCGACGCCATTATCCCGATGTGGGCTTATATGCTGGTAGCTTCCTTTGCCGCGCCCTTTGCCGGCGACATAGCGCTGACGACACCGGAACAGTTTGTCGAAACGGCTTTTCTGAAAAAAATCGCCGCGATGGATATCAGCGTTTATGAAGGCAAGCGCATCGTCGTGAAAGGATGCAGCGACAAACCCGTGCCTCCTTCCGCTTACCTCGAAATGACGCGCCGGTTGCAGCCTGTGGCCAGGAGCATCATGTTCGGAGAGCCCTGCTCGACCGTACCTGTCTACAAAAAAGCGGTTGTTTGAATCATTGCCTATTTCGCGGCCTTCCTGATTACTTTCTCCACGCGTGTCCGTTTGGATTCTTTTTCTATTTCCGGAAGTCTGTCCGTCAGGACTTTGACAAACAAGGCCTTGTTTCCCGGTTTGACCACGGGAAGCGCATTTTCAGCGTACATGGGAAGCTGATTCGTCGGGCATTTGGCCAGTTGTTCCGCCAGCAAGGCAAAACAGTCGTCTGCATAATCCCCTGCGGCGCATAATTTTATCAGAATTCCAACGGCATGATCCCTGGTGATGACCGAACCCTTGCCTGCTGCATCCAGAATTTCGGGAAGGAAGCGATATATCCCGTGCGGATCGATAGCCGCAATGGCATCCAGCGCAGTCATGGCGCCCCACACAAGTCGATTGTTTTTGTCGTCGAGCAATGAAACGAAAACCCCGGCATGCGGGGCGATCAAAGCGGGGCGGCGCTCTCCGATTTCATAAAGGACCTTGATACAATCGCTCCGGATACCCTTATCCTTGCCGGAAAGACCTGAAAGGAGTTCGGCGATGGCAGCCTCGTTGCCGTTTGCAGCGATAGCGGCGGCCAGTTCCTGATTGGGAATTTCGTCGCGGTGTCCGAGGGCGGACGCCAGGCTTTGAAGAACACTCATTTTGCAGGAAATTGTGGCCGAAATAAGAGCGTGTTTAAATTTTACGAAACCCCGAAACCCGGCGCTGCGGAATTCTGCCTCCCGGCGTATTTCTCATTCCGGTGTTGGCGGGGTATTATACTTCGTCGCTCACCTGCAGGAATTGTTTTTCGTACAATTCCCGGTATTTCCCGTCCGCTATTTCGAGCAACTCCTCGGGTGAGCCAAACTCCATGACTTTCCCCTTTTCCAGTACGAGCACATTGGTGGCATGGCGGATCGTCGATAGCCTGTGCGCTATGATGATGCTCGTGCGGCGTGCAATGAGCGTTTCGATGGCGTGTTGTATCACCGACTCCGATTCCGGATCAATTGACGAAGTCGCTTCGTCAAGTATGAGTATGTCAGGATTGAAGACAAGTGCCCGCACAAAGGAAATCAGCTGGCGTTGCCCCATGGACAGCGTTGCGCCGCGTTCCCTGACCTGGTAATGATAGCCTCCCGGCAATTTTTCAATAAACCGGTGTGCGCCGATCATTTTGGCGGCTTCCACGACCTGCTCTTCTGAAATGGAAGCGTCGCGCAGGGTAATGTTTTCCAGCACTGTGCCTGAAAACAGGAAAACATCCTGCAACACCACCGCGATCCGGCGGCGCAGGGCAAAGACCTCATATTCACGCTGATCGTGGTCATCGATGCGTATTTGCCCTTTCTGTATTTCATAAAAACGGCTGAGCAAACTGATAATGGTTGTCTTGCCGCTTCCCGTGCTTCCCACGATGGCCAGCGTTTCGCCGGGCTGAATATTAAACGACACACCCTGCAGGATCGGGTCCTGTTCGTGCTCACCGCTGTAGGAAAAATAAACGTCTTTGAATTCCACTTTTCCATGAAGCCGCTCGGGCGCCAGGGTGCCTGTATTTTGCACCGTATCCGTGTTGTCGAGCAATTTGTATACCCGCTCGGCGGCAATGAGGCCCATCTGAAGGGTATTGAATTTATCGGCCAGCATCCTGATGGGGCGATACAACATGGAAATATAAAGCGGAAATGCAACCAGGGTTCCGACAGTTACTTCCTCGGACAGTACGCCCCGGGCGCCGTACCAGACCATCAGGCCAAGGGAAAGTGCCGATATGATATCCACAACCGGGAAAAAGATCGCGTAGGCGTTGATGGCTTTCAGGTTGGCCGAGGTGTAATCGCGGTTGATCTGACGGAATTTTTGCGCCTCCCTCGCCTCGGCATTGAATATCTGAACGATCCGCATGCCGGAAATACGTTCCTGCAGGAAAGCATTCATAGACGCGATATGATTGCGCACTTTTTCATAACTCTTCCGCACACTTTCCTTAAACTGGTAACTACCCCATATCAGCAGCGGGAAAACCACCAGTACGACCAGTGTGAGTTTCCATGACGTGTAAAACATGATAAACAACACAGCCGTCAAGGTCATCAGGTCGGCGAGGATGGTAATACTGCCTTCCGAAAAAACCGTATTGATGGCCTCAATATCGCTGATGGTGCGGGTTGTGCTTTGACCGATGGCCGTTTTATCAAAATAGTTGAGATTCAGGCCGGTCACATGGTTAAACACCTTTACCCGCAGGTCGCGGATCGTAGCCTGCCCCAGCCAGTCGGCGTAGTACAGAAAAAAATACCGCAGCATCACTTCCAGTATCAACAAGCCAAGAATGATACATGCCAGCATGGTCATGCCCCGCACGTCACCCTTGAAAATGTGCTCATCGACCATCACCTGGATCAACTTTGGCCGGAGGATCGCCAGCGGTGCGAGCACGATCGTGAGCGCCGCAGTAAAATAGAATGTTCGTTTATAGGGCTTTACCATCGCCATGACCTGGCGAAACAGGGAAAAATTGAATTTTTTAGAATCGGACATGAACACTGACGGTAGACGGTGGACGGTAGACGGTTTGGCAGAGCCTGAATCCCTCAAACCAATTTTGGCCCGCAAAGTTCGGGAAAAGCGACTGTCTGGCTGTTTTTTGTCGTCAAAAACATAAAAGTAGTAGGAATATGTGGATATGATGAATGATGGGTTGTAGTTTTCGACCTGCAAGAACTTGTTTGAGTTGCACTTCCTCCGGTAGAAGAGGCACTTGAACACGTCCTGGCGCCTGACTCAAAAACGTATAAAATCAATCTTTCATTAAATCGGAAAATTATGGAAACTATTGACAATCCATC
Organism: Bacteroidota bacterium; assembly: GCA_029781095.1. Classification (GTDB taxonomy): domain Bacteria; phylum Bacteroidota; class Bacteroidia; order Chitinophagales; family Saprospiraceae; genus M3007. The sequence goes on along the minus strand of JAKOXM010000234.1, from coordinate 2,860 downwards.
CTTGCCAGATCCCGCAACCGTAACATACCGCCAGCTGGCTATGCGATATGGCGGCATATGGGGAGGGGTAAGTATTCTGATCACACTCGTCGGTTATCTGACTAACACGGACCCGTCATTGCCTACCACGGGCCCGATCAAATGGGTGTACAGCCTGATTGGTCTGGGCGCCGCCATCTGGGCAATTACCACGGTAATTAAAACAGACCGCGACCAGCAACTTGGCGGATATATTGGACTGGGCCGTTGCATCGGGATCGGAACACTGACGGGTCTTGTCGCAGGCGTCATCGGCGCTGTGTTCACCCTGTTGTATATGACGGTCATCAATCCCGGGTTCAAGGAACAGATGCTGAAGGCCATGCAGGAAACCTGGGCCGCCCAGGGCATGAGCGAGGAGCAAATTGAAATGGCAGCCAATATGTCCTCTGCATTTACCAGCCCCCCGGCGATTGCTGCGATGCAGGTGTTTTCGGGAGCAATTTTCGGCCTTATTATCGGGCTTATTGCAGGCCTGTTCATGAAACGCGAACGCGCTATCATGTAATTTCAGAAGTTGTTTGAGTAATTCTGCCGGAGTCCAAAAGAGCGGATTTTCAAGTCAGACGCAAGTTTTTTGAAGTGCATGGCAGCGCTATGGACATCAAAAAAGTATAACATGGCTTGAAAAGATGCCTTTTGGACCCGGTGAGAATAATTCAGACAACTTCTTACATTCGGGCAAACATTCCTTTTCGCTTTCTTTGCCCTATCCGAGTGGCTGTTTTGCAAGTCATCTGTTCAAGTCCCTGCGAGGAGACGTTTAAGTGAATGTGCTAATTAAAAAATGTGCTATTGTGCTAACTTTTACAACATTGCTCATTTTATAACCACGTTAATTTTGCACACCTACTTAAATCCCGCAAATGACGGGGGTTTCAGCAGAAAATTCCGAAAAGGCGGAATGACATCTGCGACATCCGCGTTATCTGCGGGAAATTTGACCTGTTGCACAGCCTCTTTTCATGCGAACATTTGTCTGAAAAAATGAAAAACCCCGGCGTACGATACGGCATTCTGGGTGGCCTGGTCGTCATCTTCTTTTTTGCACTCCTTTATTTTGCCAAAAAGGATTTATTCCTCAATCCCTGGCTGCAATGGTCCAGCATGGCCATATACCTCTTGTTCATGTACCGCAGTGCCCGGGAAGATTGCGCCCAAAACGGCACGCAACGCGATTTTCGGGAAATTCTGCGCATACCCTTTATTGCCTTTCTGCTGATCAACCTTTTTTACTGGTTGTTTTATTACTCGCTCCACCTGGCAGATCCGGAATTGTTGCAAATGGAAACCGCGGCGCAGTTGCAATACATGAAGAACCAGCTGACATCGGGCGCCGGCGATCCCCAACAGGCCAACGAACTGCGCGAACATATCCAGTACCTCGAAAAATCAGGCATGTCACTTCCGCTCGGCCACGTATTCCTCCGCATGGGATTCGGCGCCCTGGGCGGATTTGCGCTGTCAGCCGGCATAGCCGTCTTATTGCGTTCTGACGCCCGGTAAGTGGATTACAGAATTTTTAACGGATGCACAATACAGTTTAAATCTATGCACGATTAATTATCAATGGAGGAAAATCTACCTGACAGAGCCCCTGAAACTATTGCAGTCGCACGAAAATGGCTGGGCGCAATCCGTATTTCAAGCCTCATCCGATGGGCGCTTTTCCTCCTCGCAGCTTTCTGGGTGTATCAGAACTGGTGGGATGACATCCCGCTTCGTGAACTGAATGCGCGTTATACATTTCCGGACTCCAAATTCATCTATGTCGATAACATGGATGTGCATTGCCGCATCACGGGAAAAGGCACGCCGATCCTGCTGCTGCACGACGCCCAGAGTTCCCTGCACACCTGGGCGGGGTGGACCGAAGCGCTTTCGGACAAATATCAGGTCATCAGCGTAGACCTTCCGGGATTTGGCCTCACAGGTCCGCACCCGAGGGGCAGTTATAGCGCGTTCATGTACGCGGGATTCATCGACAGCCTGGTGGCCACGCTCGGTCTGAAAAAATTTCACCTCGCAGGAAACGGCCTCGGCGCACAAATCGCGTGGTTCTACGCGGCCGACCATCCGACCCGCCTCGACAAACTGATCCTGCTTGACCCGCCGGGGTTCGAGCCGAAAAGCACACCCTGGGTTATCTGGCTTGCCCGTACACCGGTACTGAATGGTATCATGCGGACAATCACCCCCCGTTCATTCATCAGAATAATGCTGCAGGATATTTACGCGGACGACGCGCAGGTGACCGATTCGCTTGTGCAACGACATTTCGATCTGCTGCGACGACCCGGCAACCGCAAGGCGTTTATCGACCGTGCTTCGGTGAGCGACAACCGGCCTCCTGTAGACATCATAGAACGCATTAATACGCCTACACTTATTTTATGGGGAGCGGAAGATACCCGCATTTCGCCCGAGTACGCGTATGAGTTTCACCGGCGTATTCACGGCTCTTTTCTGCGCATATACCAGAATACCGGTCACTGGCCGCAGGAGGAAAATCCGGAAGGGACGGTGGAAGACGTCCAGGCATTTCTCGAAGGCAAGTTTTGAGAATATTTAAAATTTTGAAGCGTAGATTCCATTATGACTCGGGGTGTGCACCTTTTCATCCCGATACGTATTTTTCAGACATACCCTATTCTGCCCCGATACTTTCCAGGTATTCCAGTACTGCTTTTGCCGGCTCACCGCCCTTGGTGGCGTGATGCTTCAATTTCAATCCGTGCGGCCCTGCTGATTTTTTCAGTTCAGGGTAAATGTCGAGTGTGGTCCTGACGAGGTCGAGGTGCCCGAGCATAGCTGCGCAGAA
>JAKOXM010000474.1 GCA_029781095.1 Bacteroidota bacterium | reverse complement strand
ACTTCAATCAATACCCAGCCACTGGGCGTCGCTACCCTGCGCGGCGAAATAACCGACCCGAAATGCCTGCTCGGCGTAATGAAACCCGGACACGGGAAACCGCACCGCGACTGCGCCGCGCGTTGCATCGCAGGTGGTATTCCGCCCGTGTTAAAAGTCGCAAACGCCCGGGGAGAGACCGAATATTACCTGATTGCCGGCCCGAACGGCGAACCCGCCAACGATCGCCTGCTCGAATACGTGGGCGACGGTGTGCAGTTGTGCGGCAGGCTGGTGCTGGAAGGAGACTGGCTGGTACTGTACGCAGATCTGTCCGGTATCCGGCGCATCAATAAAGAATCCCTGAACCCCGGGATACCCTGCAATTAAAAAATCGGGTATTGACTGCAAATGGATGTAGAACTATCTGGCAATATTTCCGGGGCAGCCTAACGCCAGGAATTTATGTCTTCAAACAATTGATTAACAAATGGTTATTCATCTGATGACTTTGAGCCAAGTAAACAGGACACAGATTTCACGGATTGGACACGGATTTTTCAATTCGATCTGTGTCCAATCCCTGCAATCCGTGTCCCTTCATGCCAAGTTGACGAAACTAGACTTTGAGTCATCTGATGAATGAAGCAAAGCCTGAAATCACAAACAATTGATTAACAAATGGTTATTCATCTGATGACTTTGAGTCATCTGATGAATGAAGCAAGGCCTGAAATCACAAATAATTGATTAACAAATAGTTATTCATCTGATGACTTTGAGCCAAGTAAACAGAACACAGATTCCACGGATTGGACACGAATCAAATTAAGAAATCCGTGCCCAATCCGTGGAATCCCGTGTCCCTTCATGCCAAGTTGCCAATCATTTTTGTCCGACCTCCGACGGCTTTAATATCCAAACGTATCACCTCGCACTTACTCCCATTATTCCAAAAACAGTTATGAAAACAATACACTTGCATATCCAGTCGCTGCCGGCCTACACGCCGCCCGGCGCTTCCCTGTACCTCGCGGGAAATTTCAACGAATGGCAACCCGCCGAGCCGCGTTACCGTTTTCAGCAGGATGGAGATGGCTCGTACAGCATTGATTTTCAGACGGATGTCGACATTCTGGAGTACAAGATCACCAGGGGTGACTGGTCGGCGGCAGAATCCGACGCCCGCGGCAACGAAACACCCAACCGCGTAACCAAACTGGGTTTTGCAGACAATGAACTCTGGGTGCGGATTGAATCCTGGTCTGACCTGTGGCAGGAGGCCTCGCGATACGGACACAACGAAAATGTGCTTTTGCTGCATCCCGGGTTCTACATCCCGCAACTTGGCCGCCACCGCCGGATATGGGCCTGCCTGCCGCCCGATTACTGGACTTCCGGCAAACGATATCCCGTTGTGTATATGCAGGACGGCCAGAACCTGTTTGACAACCCGGACGCCGCTTTCGGGTCCTGGGGCATCGACAAAGCTCTGAACCGCTTGTTTTTGCGCGGGAATCAGGGTATCGAGGCCGCCTTACAGCCAATCTTTATCGGCATTGAAAATGGCGCGGAACACCGGATCGCGGAATATTCAGCCTGGAAAAACGAAGAATACGGCGGCGGGGAAGGCGCACAATATCTTGATTTTCTGTGCGATACGCTTAAGCCATTCGTAGACGAACACCTGCGCACCCTGCCCGGCCGGGAAGCAACCGGGATCATCGGCAGCAGCATGGGCGGCTTGCTCGCTTTGTATGCGGCTATCGAAAAACCGGAGGTTTTCGGCATGGCAGGAGTATTTTCCCCTTCGCTGTGGTTTTCAGACGAGGTTCTGCCTTTCGTACAAAAACGGAAACCGGCTTTCCCCCAAAAAATACTGCTCATGGCAGGCCAGCAGGAAAGTAAAACGATGGTCAGCGACCTGCTTGACTTGTATGAAACGCTGCTGGAAGCCGGCCACGACGACCATGACCTGCACTACGACCTGCATTCCGACGGAGTACACGCCGAATGGTTCTGGGCGCGGGAATTCGAACACGCCCTCCAGTGGTTGTTCGGCGACATGCCCGGCCATGTCCACGGCATTTCGGGTGATTTTATCAAGTTTCACCTAGATGAAAAGGCGAGGAACCTCATTGTCAACGTCGACCGCCGTTTGCAGGAGCCATTGCTGGAAATACGCGACTATTGTCATTATCGCGAATTTCACCACGCGCTGTCGCACGACGCCAATCTCATACCGTACGCCGACTGGGAAAATTGTCTGTACTCAATTCGCCTGCTTTCCGGCGGCGATTTGGTATTTTCGCGGCGGGTACATCTAAACCAGGTAGCAATCAAAAAAGACCCCAAACGCAGAAAATTACCGGCTGAAAACCTGCAAGCCGGAAATCTTCAAACCTCGCATTCATGAAAACAAACATCTGGTTTTTTGAGGAAGTGGATCTGTACGACATCCTGTGCCCTTACAAGTACAACGACCACCTGAAGTCGCATCCGTTGAGTTGCTACAACAAAACGGATTTCCTGTTTATGGAAGGTGATGTCGTGCGGGAACTCTTCCTGGTTGCGGAAGGGCGGGTGAAAGTCGGTTTTTACGACAAGGAAGGCAACGAGCAGGTGATCGCTTTCCTCGGTCGCGGCGAGATACTGGGAGAAAAGGCCATATTCGGCGAGGATCGCCACAAGGAATTCGCGCAGGTAGTGGCAGACAAGACAATGATCTGCAGACTTCGGGTGGAAAAAGCCCGTGAACTCGCCCGCGACTATGTGCCGTTTTCGCTTACCCTTACCAAACGTTTCGGCGAACGTATGCAGCGGCTCGAACGCCGGCTTCAAATATTGCTCTTTAAGGACGCCCGCCAGCGACTCGTTGAATTTCTAAAGGACCTGTGCCGCGATTTTGGCGCTCCATACCGCACAGGCGTGAAAGTGACGCTGGATATCACCCAAAGCGATATTGCCGCGCTCATCGGCGCTTCGCGCAAAACCGTGTCGCTGCTCTTCACCGACCTCGAAGAGGCCGGTCTGGTGAAGTTTTTCGGGCGGCGCGAAATTTATGTCCCGGATGTGGAGGGGCTGGAATAAAAATTAATACAGATTTCGCTTTTTCAAATTTCACCAGCCTAACACCTCGCCATCGCGGAAAAGTCCTCCGGAGGGGCCGTTATCCGGAAGTGTGGCGGCCCAAACAATTCCCGCCGCGCCTTCGCTGACCGGTCGGGCACCCCAATCGGCCGTGCCGGGGTAGGTTGCTACAAAGCCGGGACAAACTGAATTGACAAGGATATTATCGGCTTTCAACTGAAGTGCCAGCTTGACCGTGAGCCCGTTGAGGGCAAGTTTGGTGATACCGTACACCGGCACGTTTTGGCGATGGACGGGCAAACCGAATACCGGGTCGCTGAACGAACCGGCGCCACTCGTCACATTCACCACGCGCCCGTGCCCACTCCTGCGCAGCAAGGTGGCAAAGGCTTTGACCATGCGCCATGCCCCCAGCAAATTGGTATCCAGCGCATCCCTGATAAAATCCATATCGCTTTCAAGTGGCGTGCCACCCGCATCGAAATACCCTGCGGCATTGTTCACCAGAACGTCCAGTTTGCCGAAACGGGCCTCTACCTCTTTTGCAAGTTGAGCCGCGCTTTCGTCGCTTGTTACATCAAGTTGAAAAGCCAGCGCCTTGAGGCCTTCCGATTGGAGTTGCTGCGCCAGCAGGTTTACTTTTTCAAGGTCGCGGGCCGTCAGGAGCACGTTCATGCCGCGCTGCGCCAGTTGTCTGGCGGTCTCAAAACCAAGTCCTTCGGCGCGACTGACGCCTGTGATCAGTGCCAGGAGGTTTGTTTCAGTGGTCATTTTATTACACTTGAGGGATGGACGGATTGTTACTTGTTTTCTCCGAAAAAAATGGCAAATTCCTTCTTACCTGCTTTGCATTCAGGAATTTCCTTGTCGTATTGGCGCATCAAGCGCACGTATGCTCTAAACCCGTCCAGCGCGATCTTGTTGAATTCGGCGTACGAAGTTTTTGTTAATTCGCAGGTAACGAGCGCACAGTCTGCGTCGAAACCGATTTGCAAAACCACTTCACCGGATTTTAATTCGATCGTATCATTTTGCTCCATTTCGAGGAGGTATTTCATGGGGTATGCGAATATCCGGTCCGATAATACCGATGTATCCAGGCTGAGCATTTTGTCAAAATCAAAACGTTCCCTGACGTATCCGTTTTCCCTGTACATCGTCCATATCCCCGTTTTCACGTTGTTTTCATAGTTTCCTTCTTCTACCAAATCCATCAATTTTGAAAAGCGCCGGTATTTCCCATGCCTGATCTTTTTATCGTGTTTCAAAACCTCGTAGCGCTCTTTAATGATGCTGTTCCTGTTTGATTCCGTGATCGTGTCATTGTCCACTTCATAGTAAACAATCACTTCGGTGGTTTTTTGACTGTGGACAAAGTGTGGTAAGCAGCAGAGAAGCAGGAGTATAAATCGCATATAATCAGATTTATCATCCAGATGCCGGGTTTGCAATTTTTGGTGCTTCGTCTGATAAATTTCCCCAATGTTACCCCCGTAACATCCCGCCCGCCACGCCGCCCGCACTTTTGTCCCGGAAATGAAAAAAGACAAAGGCATCATGCAAAACTTCGATATCATCATTATCGGCACAGGCGCCGGCGGCGGTACGCTGGCGTACAAATTAGCCCCTTCGGGAAAACGCATCCTCATCCTCGAGCGCGGCGACTTTCTGCCCAAGGAAAAAGAAAACTGGGACCCGCTCGCCGTGGCGCAGGGACGTTACAAAACCACCGAAATGTGGCGCGACGCAGCAGGAAAAGAGTTTTCTCCGTATCAACATTATTGGGTGGGCGGCAACACCAAAATGTACGGCGGCGCGCTGTTGCGCCTCCGCGAACGGGACTTCGAAGCGCGGGAACACTTCGACGGTATTTCACCCGAATGGCCCTTGAAATACAGCGACTTCTCACCCTGGTACGACGAAGCGGAGCACCTGTACGCCGTGCATGGCACCCGTGGCATCGACCCGACGGAGCCGCCGGCAAACAACGGCTACCCCTACCCCGCCCTTCCCTTCGAGCCGCGCATGGCGGAGGTGAGCGCGGCTATCCGCAAACAGGGCTTCAACCCGGCCCCCATCCCCCTCGCCATACGCCTGCCGCAGGATCACAACGGGCGCCAGAACGATCGCCTCCACATGGAACTGTACGACGGCTACCCCGATCCCACCGGCGCAAAGGGCGACAGCCACGTGATCGGTATACAGGGCGCCTTGCAATATCCGAATGTGAGTTTACTTCGCAATCGCAAAGCATTGAAAATCAATACAGATAAAAGCGGCCGGCGCGCTACCGGCGTTACCGTGGCGCACGAAGGCATGGAAGAAACCTACCACGCCGAAACTATTGTGGTGGCCTGCGGCGCAATCAATTCGGCTGCCCTGCTGCTGCGCTCCGCCAACGAGAAACACCCCGGCGGCCTTGCCAACAGCAGCGGACAGGTAGGACGCAACCTGATGATCCACAACAACGGCGTCGTGCTGGCCTATTCCGCCAAACCGAACCCTTCGACTTTCCAAAAAGCGATCCTGATACCCGATTTCTACCACGGAGCGGACGACAGCCCCTACCCACTGGGTTCAATTCAGAATATGGGTAAAGCCGACCCGCTCCTTCTCGCCGACGCCGTGGGCGACGATCTGGGCAAGGATGGAAAAGATGCAGCGCATTTCGCCGGCCACATCGTCGATTTCTTCATCACCGCGGAAGACCTGCCCAAACAGGAAAACCGCGTAACGGTAGATGCAGCGGGCAATATTCAACTGCATTACACCCAAAACAATCTTGAAGCATACCGCCGGCTCCGCGACAAACTCATCGGCATCATGGACCGCGTAGCAGAAGGCGAGGGTGTGGGCGGCACGACCCGATACTATGGTTTCAAACTCGGTATCGGCGGCGTGAGCCACCAGAACGGCACCTGTCGCTTCGGGCACGACCCGAAAACATCGGTGCTCGACGTAAACTGCAAAGCCCACGACCTCGACAACCTGTACGTCGTCGACACCAGTTTTTTCCCTTCGTCAGGGGCTGTGAATCCGTCCCTGACGGCTATGGCCAACGCACTCCGGATCAGCGAATTACTCGCAAAGTAACCCCAACCTCCGGTTGGGAAGCGTAACCCCAACCTCTGGTTGGGAAATGTAACCCCAACCTCTGGTTGGGAAATGTAACCCCAACCTCTGGTTGGGAAGCGTAAACACAAATGAATAAACGGCTTTTCAACTTCTGAGAAACCAAATGTATTCAACCGGAGCTTGGTGATTCAGGTTTCGACGCCCAACCAGAGCTTGGGGTTACGTATCGCGATTCCCAACCGGAGCTTGGGGTTACGTATCGCGACGCCCAACCAGAGGTTGGCGTTACGTATCGCGACGCCCAACCAGAGGTTGGGGTTACGTATTGCGACGCCCAACCGGAGCTTGGGGTTACAAACGATCCAATACTCAACCAAATACGATTCAAAGCTATGAAAACATCCTTTCAAACAACGATCCGCCAGTCTCTGGCACTTTTCAGGGACATCGCTTTCAGTCTCACGCTGATCGCATGCATGAACCGGCTCCGTTTTCCGGGTCGCCTAAAAACTGCTCGCCGTAAATACGGAAAACCCGGCCCCAACGACGCGTTCATATTTTGCGTTACGTTGATGTTAGCCGGGACGCCAACGTTCATTTTTTCGCAGAAAGTCACGGCTGTCACCGGCGTAAGCATTACCGTGGAAGATCTTGACCGGGAAGTGAATTTTTTCACTCAAACACTTGATTTTCAAAAAATAAAACAGGAGACCTGGAGTGGAGACGAGGTAACCAAACTGTTCGGATTGCCGTTTAAAAATGCCTCCGTACAGGTCGTCACCCTGCAATTGGGCGCCGAACAGATCCGGCTCATGGATTTTGACGGCGACCCTTCGCGCGCCATTCCGGCCGACAGCCGCAGCAACGACCTCTGGTTTCAGCACCTCGCGATTGTTGTCCGCGACATGGACGCCGCTTACCAGCGCCTGCAGTCGGCGGGTGTCACCTATGTTAGCACCGGACCGCAAACTTTACCCGACTACCTTCCCAATGCAGCCGGTATCAAAGCCTTTTATTTTCGCGATCCGGAAGGGCACAACCTCGAATTGATCTGGTTTCCGCCCGGGAAAGGGAATCCGAAATGGCAGGAATCTGCGGCAGTTGCCGCCGGCAATTTACAGTCGTCAGGCAGTGAAGAATCCGAAACCCGAAACTCGAAAACCCGAAAACCCGAAAACCTTTTCCTCGGTATTGACCACACGGCGATCGGCATATCCGACACGGAACGCAGCATGTCGTTCTACCGCGATCAGCTGGGCCTCGTGCATGGCGGTCATTCCGAAAATTTTGGAACGGAACAGGAGCACCTCAACCAGGTGTTCGGCGCCCGGCTCGATATCAATGGATTGCATGCAGATACCGGATTTGGAGTCGAGTTTCTGCGATACATCACACCGCCTGGCGGGCGCACATACCCGGTCGACAGCCGCCCAACCGACCTGCTTTATTATCAGACGGAGCTGGTGGTAGACGACCTGGTAAAAATGGTACAAAAACTTGATAAAGAAGGATATGTAAATATCTCAACCGGTATGGCAATGATCGGCGGTTCCGAGAGATTTCTGCTCCGCGACCCTGACGGACACGCCGTCTTGTTGCAGCGACAGTTGCCCTGACCGGCAGTGTTGTCACATATCGGTCATCACGCTTTTTTCCCGCGGATTTCCGCAGAAAAATATCGCCGATTTTCGCGGATTTAAACAAAAATCAGCGTCTTTCTGCGGATTTTTCTGCGAAAATCCGCGGGAAATTCTTTATTATTTTTCATCATTTTTAACCGACGCCACATGAAAGTCCTCATTCCACACCGGGAAGAATTATCCTCCGAACTCGCCCCTTATTTCGATGCCCTGGAGAATGGTTTCAGTTTTATTCCAAGGATAGCGCTGTTACTGGGTTATTCCCCCAATGCATTTGAAGCCTATCTCAACCTCGTACAAAGCCACGCGAGGGGTACTTCTTTTACCGAAACGGAGCGGGAAGTGATCCTGCTGGCGGTATCCGAATTTCACGGCAGTCCGTATTGCCTGTCGGCGCATACTTCGTATGCCATTTCATACGGGTTATCGGAAAAAGAAACCATAGAGGCCAGGGCAACGACGATCGCCGATCCAAGGCTCAATTTTCTGGCAAAATTCGGGCGCGCCGTCGCCGAATACCGTGGTTGTGTTCCCCGCGAGATGATGGACGATTTTGAAGAATGGGGTTACAACGCCCGCGCCCTGATGGATGCGGTTGCTCTGGTCATGGAGGCTACCTTTTCCAATTATGTAGCACTTTTAACAAGGGTGCCGCTCGATTTTCCCGAAGTAAAACCCGTTGAAAGCTAGTTTTTTCGCAAGTGTTACCTGCGTAACCTTCTGCCCCGCAGCCTGCCCCGACCTTTGTGTCATCAAATTGAAAAACATTTTTCACCACACACAAAGGATACAAAACCATGAAAAAATTCCTTTTCCTGACGCTTTCAGTATGCGTCGTGTTCTTTACAGCATGCAGCCCCGACACCACCCCGAGCCTTGGCAAAGTCGTAGACGGCTACCTGGTAAACGTTGATGATCAAGGCATTATCCTGCAAGGCTTCGACGCCGTCAGTCTTCGCAAAGGCGGACCACTGAAAGGCGATCCAAAATTCCAGAGTACCTATCACGGCGCCGTCTACCTGTTTGCAACAGCCGAAAACAAGGCTGCGTTCGACGCCAACCCGGTAGCCTTCGAACCAGAATACGGTGGTTATTGCGCCTACGGCGTTTCGGTCGGCAATCTTGCCCCCATCGAAATGTGGACGTATGATACGACGTACCAAAACCGCAACATTTTCCAGCACAATCAAAAAGCCGTCAATGGCTGGAAGAAAGACGTGCCTGGCAACGATGCACTCGCCCGGGAAAAATGGGCGAAGTTTCAGCAGCAGTACGTGAAAAAGGGTTGAGGAGGGGGTAAAGGTTTAGAGGGGTTGAGAATGGTTTAGTCAAGAGAATCAAGCGCTTCGCCCGCTTTTCTAATTTCGCCCAAGCACTCCAGATCATCTCAGCCCTTCTAAACCATTCTCAACCCTTTCAACCCTTTCAACCTTTCTCAACCTTTCTCATCCATTTCCAACCATTCCAGTTTATGAAAAACATACTCATTGCTGCCATCATTCTGGCAGCCACCTCAGCCCATGCCCAGGTAGCCCAAACGGCCAACCTTACCCTCGAAGGCGCGCAAAAAGTAATGAATGCCGCCGTCGAATACGCCAAAGCCAACCAGTCACCCGGCGGCAGCATTGCTGTCGTTGACGCGGGTGGTCACCTGCTCCTGTTCGAACGCCTTGACGGCTCTTTCCCGGCCTCCGCGACGGTCGCCATCGAAAAAGCGCGCACCGCGGCGTTGTTCAAATTTGAAAGTAAAAAACTCGAAGACGCCATCAACGGCGGCCGCGATGCCCTCATCACCGTTGGTTACACCTTCCTGCAAGGCGGTGTGCCGGTCCTTTACAACGGCCAGGTCGTCGGCGCCATCGGTGTCAGCGGCGCCAAAACAGCCGACCAGGACCGCGAGATCGCCACGGCAGGCGCGGGAGTGCAGTTGCAGTGAATATTGCCTCAGCCCGGGCCCCGAAAAGGAACCGGGCCGGCAAGTTTCCATCAAAAATCTGATAACCTAAGCTATGAAAAATATCACATTCTCACTCCTTTCACTCTTTGCGTCCCTCACGCTGTCGGCGCAGGAGCACCGCGAACTCGCTATCGGTCAGGCCGATGCCACGGTTGATCTCCGCACCCACGAAGGCGCGGACGCCGTAAAAGCGGTCTGGAAATTTCACGATGCCGCCATCGTAGAGGCAGAATTCAATGCCCCCGGTCCGGGCCCCAAAGATCCGCTCCCGCTGTACCCCACGGGCAAAAAGATCAGCACGCACACCATCGAGCCAAAAGCGGGGGCAGTGCTCTTCGACGATTCGCAATGGACAGTCGTAGATCCCACAAAAATGGAAACGCGCTTTGGAAGCGGGTTGCTGTCGTTCGTATGGTTTCGGATAAACATCACCGTGCCTCAAAAACTCGGCGATTTCGATCCGCAAGGCTCCACCGTCGTGCTCGACCTTGTGGCCGATGATTATTCGGAAGTCTGGGTCAACGGAAAATTGAACAAGACCTTCGGCCAGTCCGGAGGTGGCGCCATCAGCGGCTGGAACGCCCGCAACCGGGTATTTCTGAGCAACGACGCACAGCCGGGGCAGCAGTTCCAACTCGCCATACTGTGCGCCAATGCACCGTTCGCCGATTTGCCGGAAAACTATATCTGGGTGCGTTCCGCTACGCTTGATTTTTACAAAAAATACCCGCAAAACGCTGACTGGCAGGATGTAGGGCAATTGGTGGAAGTTGAAAAATCATTCGAAAACGTCGTCGCTCCCGATGCCAAAGTGGAAAAACTCGCCGACGGCTTCCAGTTCACGGAAGGTCCCGTCTGGCACCCGGACGGATTCCTCCTGTTCAGCGACCCGAACACCAACGTGATCTATCGCTACGAACCGCTGTCGCACAACGTTTCCATTTACATCGACAAATCGGGCTACACAGGTTTCAATATCGGTGAATACCACCAGCCCGGTTCCAATGGCCTGGCTATCGACGCCGAAGGCCGGCTGATCGTGTGCCAGCACGGCAACCGCCGCATCATTCGCCACGAGAAAAAAGGGCCCGTTACCGTGCTGGCCGACAACTGGAACGGCCAAAAACTCAACAGTCCCAACGACCTGACCCTCAAATCGGACGATGTGGTGTATTTCACCGACCCGCCGTACGGTTTGCCCCGAAATTACGACGACCCGCGCAAGGAAACTACACAACAAGGCGTTTACCGCATCAAAAACGGACAGGCCGAACTGCTCGCTACCGATCTCGGCGGACCGAACGGCATCGCTTTCAGCCCCGACGAAAAATACCTGTACGTGAGCAACTGGGATATACGCGACATCCACCATACAAAAACGCTGTGGCGCTATGAAGTGACCGGCGACGGCAAACTGGCAAACGGAAAAGTCTTTTTCGATTTCAGTTTTACCGACGGCGACGAAGCGCTGGACGGCCTGAAAGTGGACAAGGCCGGAAACATTTTCGTCAGCGCACCCGGCGGCGTGTGGATTCTTTCACCGGAAGGCAAATACCTCGGGAAGATCACCTGCCCGGAGCGCCCGGCCAACATGGCCTGGGGCGACGCGGACGGCAAAACATTATACCTGACCGCCCATACCGGCTTGTATAAAATCAGGACGGTCAACGGCGGAAAAACGGCGGGACAGCTCGTTCGCTGAGCGCCTGATTCACCGGGTGACCTGAAATCACAGTTGTGGTATGGATTTCATCCCGGTTTCAAATCGGGATTTGAAACCGGGTTGAAATCCATGCCACAACGACCATCACTTATCTTTTACAATCACTCTATCACAACTTTCAGATATGTATCAGCAACCGAATGATCGCCTCAAAAAACAGACCTGCATCGTCACCGGCGCCAATTCCGGCATCGGACGCGCGGTGGCGATAGCCATGGCCCGCGACGGCGCCAACGTGGTCGTCAACTACGTGTTCGGCGACGAAGCCGCACAGCAGGTCGTGGACGAGATCAAACAGGCCGGCGGCACAGCCATAGCCATCAAAGCCGACGTCAGCAAGGAAGACCAGGTGATCGCCATGTTCCAGGAAACCGTCGCCACTTTCGGCACGGTGGACATCCTGGTGAACAACGCCGGCCTCCAGCGCGACGCCAATTTTCACGAAATGAGCCTTAAAGACTGGCAATTCGTGATCGACGTAAACCTCACCGGCCAGTTCCTCTGCGCGCGCGAGGCCATACGCGAGTTCCTGCGCCGCGGTCCGCGCCCCGACGTATCGGTAGCGACCGGCAAGATCATCTGCATGAGTTCCGTACACGAAGTGATTCCGTGGGCCGGCCACGTCAACTACGCGGCCTCCAAAGGCGGTGTAATGCTGATGATGAAAAGCCTTGCCCAGGAATACGGCCCCATGAAGATCCGCGTGAACAGCATCGGCCCGGGCGCCATCAAAACGCCCATCAACCGGGCTGCCTGGGAAACACCCGAAGCGGAAGCCAAACTCCTCCAACTCATCCCCTACAAGCGCGTCGGCGAAACTTCCGACATCGGCGCGGTAGCCGTCTGGCTGGCCTCCGACGAGTCGGACTACATCCACGGCACCACGATCTTTGTAGACGGTGGCATGACCCTGTATCCGGGCTTTACGGAGAACGGGTAACGCCAACTTCCAGTTGGCATGTTTAAGCGAGGCGGTGACTTAAAATCACCGCCTCACTACATATTGAAATTCATTCACCGGGTGACTTTGAGTCACCCGGTGAATGGCGTGCGCTCAATGACTCCATTGCCATTTTGCTGCGTTCCTATACCCGGGCCATCAATAAACAGGAAAACCGGATCGGTGCATTATTCCGGGAAGACACCAAAGCCAAAGACGGCTGGATGGAAGGCTTTATCGCTCTTGAAGACCGACGGACGCGTTCACAGTTCTGGAACGAATATGGATACACCTGTTTTCAGTACATCCATGAAAATCCGGTAAAGGCCGGTCTGGTGAAAC
>JAKOXM010000222.1 GCA_029781095.1 Bacteroidota bacterium | reverse complement strand
GAAATAATCGACGATGCGGGCGTCGGGGTTGTTCGAATAACGCTGCAACTTGTCCTCCAGTGCGTGCAGGATCATGGCCGGAATAATGCCCAGCACACCCCCGCCGTCGATGGTAAGCACGCGTATTTTGCCCTTTTGAGATGATGAACTGACTGACATGTTTGTTTTTCTCCAAATGTAATCAGTTCATTCAGGTTTTGGCAGGCGTGAGCGGTCCGTTTAAGGTGAAATGCAGGATTTTGGAAAAAATGACGGTGTTTCCGGCGGCAGCAAGCGCCATCGGAAACACCGGGTTAAAACAGGCCGACAATAATATTTCCACTTCGCGGCGCAGAATATTTACCGGCCGGAACAGGGTTACCCGTTGGGTTTCAGCACCCTGATGGTCAGGATCTTTTCATTATTGGAGCGATCGGCGTCGTTCACCTGCCGATCCGGATCAACCACGATCTTTGTCTGCAACTGGCCGTACCAGCTCGCGTAACCGGCATACGAATAGCTGAATGTTCTACGCTCGCCAGCCGCAAGCGTAATATTGCTCCAGGTCTTCTCGGCGCCGGGGAAATTAACGCCGGCCCACCACTGCACCGAAAAATTCCGGGCAGCCTGGCCTCCCTTATTCTCAACGATAAACTCGATACGGGTAGCCTGTTTCTGAACAGGCGGATCGGGCGTGAAGCGCCAGCCGCTCACAGCGAGATCGGCCAGAACCTCAACCTGCCGCGGCGTCACGCTGATCGTTTTGACGAGGGTATTGTTGCTGCGGTCCCGGTCGCTGATCTGTCCCGCGGGATCAACCACAACTTTGGTCTGCAAGGTGCCGTACGGGCTCGGGTAACCCGGATAAATGTAGCTGAACGTCTTTTTTTCTCCGGGTGCAAGCCCGATGCCCGACCAGGTTTTCTCGGGGGACGGGTAATAAATCCCGGCCCACCACTGGATCGAAAACATGCCGGTGGCGGCAGTTCCTGTGTTTGCGACTGTAAAAGACACCTTGGTCGCCTTTCCTTCCACAGGAGGATAGGGTGAGAATTGCAGATCGGACACAACGATATCCGCCTTGTCGACGGGTGGCCGCCGCGTCACACTGATGTTTTTGACCACGATGTTGTTACTACGATCCTTGTCGGCTACCTGCCTGTCCGGATCCAGTACAATTTTGGTCTGCAGGTTGCTGTACCAGCTCGGATACCCTTTGTATTGACAGGATAATACGCGTCGTTCGCCCGCTCCGAGAGCGACATCCTCCCATGTTTTCTCCGCAGCAGGCGCGTTGACACTTGCCCACCACTCGACTGAAAAATTGCCGGAAGATTTATTTCCCTTGTTCTCGACGATAAATTCCACCCTTGTCGCCTCTCCTTCTACGGGCGGGTCGGGTACAAATCGCCAGTTCGATATACAGATATCTGCAATTCGTACGGGATGTACAGTTCCACCTGAATTCGTTGCCGGCTGATCACTCTCATCGGTTTGCTGGGATGTTTGTTCGGTTTGTTGGGTAATAACGACAGGTTCTTCGCTCGTCACCCCAGGTTGTGCCGGTTGTATATTCCCTGCTCCGCCTCCGGAGGTCTGCCCGGGAGGAGCGGTTTGCTGAACGGATGTTTCCTGCTTTTCCCTCGATGGAAAGAGATAATTTCTGAATATAAAACCCGCACCGGCCAGTAGCAGCAGCAGGGCAACAGCGATGATCTGTACCAGCGGTTTGCTACCACCCGTTTTACCGAGCATTGGTGTGACCACCGGAGGCGGCTCCGAGGGTTCTTCGAGGTTGTTGATCACGTCGAGGATGGCTTTCTGAAGATGGGCCCGCTCCCTGCCGGATTCATCGGCCGAAACGAGGTTCAGATTTTCCCGGCGTTCCACCTCATTGAGCTGTGTGCGCAGGATGATTACATCGTCACGCAACCGGCCGTGCAGGCTGCGGCTCCGCTGCAAAATATTTAACAATTCTTCCAGCGCTTCCCGGACTTTGCCTTCAATAATAAAGTTGCGTATGTAGTTAAGGTCGGTCTTTTCCATGATGAACATTTTGAGGAGGTGACACAGGATAAAACACCCGCTCCCGGACAAGGACTTTACGGGAAATCTCATCCCTAACACTATGCTTTCAAATGTACCCGGATACATTTCGCGAATCCAATGATCCTGATCAGGAGGCAGAGGTATATTTGTCACTTTCATAATATGAATCAGCGGAGGGCCAGTATTGTTTTTTTGCATAACTTCGTCAAGCGGGTGGCTCACAGGAGCTCCCGGATATCAATGTTTTCATGCGGGTTGCAACCTGTATCACTGATTCTTATGCTGCGTCCTATCCTCCTTGTCCTGCTTTCCCTGGCCCCTGTCCTTTTACCCGCTCAAAAACCAAACATCTGGACACCCGAACAGGCCCGCGCCTGGCAGGCGAAACAAGGCTGGCGCGTCGGCTCCGATTTTCTGCCCAGCACCGCCATCAACCAGCTGGAAATGTGGCAGGCCGAAACCTTCGACCCGGTCACCATCGACCGTGAACTGGGCTGGGCAGCAGGCATCGGCATGAGCGTGATGCGCGTGTACCTGCACGACCTGGCCTGGAAAACCGACCCGGCGGGCTTCAAAAACCGCATGGACCGCTTCCTCGGCATCGCCGACCGCCACGGCATCAAAATACTCTTTACCATCCTCGACGACTGCTGGAACCCCGAACCGCAAGTTGGACGGCAACCCGAGCCGCGTCCCGGCGTGCACAACAGCGGCTGGGTGCGCAGCCCGCACATCGACATACACAACGATTCCACGCGCTGGAACGAACTGAAACCCTACGTGCAGGACGTGCTGACAACTTTCAAAAAAGACCGCCGTATTTATATGTGGGACCTTTACAATGAGCCCGGCAACAGCGGCTACGGCATGTCGTCGCTGCCGCTGCTGCGCAAAATGTTCGAGTGGGCCTGGGAAGTGCGCCCTTCGCAGCCGCTCACCGCGGGTGTCTGGTATTTTGAACACCCGGAACTGAATGATTTCCAGATCAAAAGCTCCGACGTCATCAGTTTCCACGATTATTCCGACACCACTTCGCTACACGACATGATCCAGATATTGCAATCATCGGGGCGCCCGCTGGTCTGCACGGAATACATGGCGCGCACCAACGGCAGCCGCTTCGAGACGCATCTGCCCGTTTTCAAACGCCTCGGCATCACGGCCATCAACTGGGGACTGGTGAGCGGAAAAAGCAACACGATTTTCCCCTGGGGCAGCCCGGAAGGCACGCCGGAGCCGGTTTTGTGGTTCCACGACGTGTTCCGGAAGGACGGGACGCCCTTCAGCCCGCTGGAAACGGACGTGATCAAATACCTGACCGGGAAAACGCCGCCCAACGGTGAAATGGATATTTCGGTCGCTGACAAACCGGCCCCCTCCACCGGAAAAACGCTTTACGTACACAACCGCGCGCCCTTGCAGCCGGAAGCCTTTTTGAAATTGCCCGCCGGAGCCGTGCACCCGCGCGGCTGGCTGCTGGAGGCCATGACTCGGCAGAAAAACGGCCTGAACGGCCATCTCGAAGAGATCAGCGCCTGGCTTCAAAAAGATAAAAACGCCTGGCTTTCGCCTACCGGGGAAGGCGAATGGGGCTGGGAGGAAGTACCCTACTGGCTCAAGGGCTACCTCTCGCTGGCCATCGCGATGAAAAACGATTCCATGCTGCGCGAAGCGAAAGTCTGGATCGACGGGGCGCTGGGCAGCCAGAGACCCGACGGCAACTTCGGACCCATTTTTACCGACAGCCGGGATGTGGAAGATTTCTGGCCCAAAATGATCATGCTGTATTGCCTGCAAACCTGGTACGAGCACACCAGCGACGCCCGCGTGATCGATCTGATGAAGCGGTTTTTCAGGTACCAACTGGCTTATCCGGAAGACAAATTCCTCGACCAGTACTGGCAAAAAATGCGCGGCGGCGACAACCTGACCAGCGTGCTCTGGCTCTACAACCGTACCGGCGAACCCTGGCTGCTCGATCTCGCCGGAAAGATCCACCGGAAAACGGCGGACTGGACCGGCGACCAACCCCATGACAAGGCTGCGTTGCTGTCCAAAAACCTGCCCGAATGGTGGGATACTTTGCCCGACTGGCACAACGTCAACGTAGCCCAGGCTTTCCGCGAACCGGCCGTTTTTTACGAACTCAGCGGCGAAAAACGGCACCTCGACGCCACCTACCGCGATTTTAACAGCATCCGCGACCATTTCGGGCAGGTGCCCGGCGGCATGTTCGGCGCCGACGAAGACGCCCGGCCCGGCTACGACGATCCGCGACAGGCTGTGGAAACCTGCGGCATGGTGGAGCAAATGAACTCCGACGAACAACTGCTCCGCATCACCGGCGACGTGTTCTGGGCCGATCACGCCGAGCAGGTGGCTTTCAACACCTATCCGGCGGCCCTCATGCCCGACATGCGCTCGCTGCGCTACCTCACCAGTCCCAATATGGTGCTCTGCGATGACCAGAACCACGCTCCCGGCATCCAGAACAAAGGACCGTTTCTCATGATGAACCCCTTCAGTTCGCGCTGCTGCCAGCACAACCACGGTCAGGGCTGGCCGTATTTCTGCGAAAACCTCTGGATGGCCACGCCCGACAACGGCGCCGCCGCGGTGCTGTTTGCCGAAAGCGAAGTGAATATGAAGGTGGGAAACGGTACGGAGATCCGCTTCGAGGAAACGGGCCACTACCCTTTCGACGAGACGCTCCGCTTCGTGCTGCATACCGGCAAAAAAGTGCAATTCCCGTTCTACATGCGCATACCCGCATGGGCGGCCGGCGCGCAGGTGTGGGTGAACGGCGAACGTATCAATGTGCAGCCGGTAACAGGCAAGTTCCTGAAAATCAATCGAAAATGGTCGGATGGCGATGCTGTGACGCTGCGTTTGCCCATGAAAATTGGCGTAAATACCTGGGAGAAAAACCACCGCAGCGTGAGTGTCAACTACGGCCCGCTGACGTTTTCGCTGAAAATCGAGGAATACTACCGGCGCAAGGCCAGCGACGAGACTGCGACCGGGGACTCGAAATGGCAGAAAAGCGCCGACCGGTAAGCATGGCCTTCATTCGAGATACTGCCCGGCTCGCCGTGGAACTACGGCCTCCTCCTCGACGACGCCGACGCCACGCGCTCTTTCTCGTTAAAAAAACGACCCTGGCCGGCTGACAACTTTCCGTTTACGCTCGAATCTTGTCCGTTCGAGATAACGGCCAAAGCAAAAAAAATACCCGAATGGCAGATCGACAATTACGGACTCTGCGCACCGCTGAAGGACAGCCCCGTATTTTCCGATCAGCCTGTCGAGACGGTTCAAATGATACCCATGGGCGCGGCGCGGTTGCGGGTGAGCGCGTTTCCTGTGATTGGAGAGAAAGGCCGCAGGTGGTGATAGCGGCTTTTTATCACCACGACGATTTTTATCACCACGACGGGCGCGGCGCGGCGCGGCGCGGTTGCGCGTTTCCGGTGGTTGGAGAGAAAGGCAACCGATGGTGAGAAGGGCTTTTTATCTCCACGACGATTTTTTAACTACGACGGCACGACGGGCACGACGTACAAATCCATTACGTTGTGTCCGTTGTGGTTTATACCCTTAATATTCATCTGATGACTGGAATCATCTGATGAACAAGCAGGGCGAGTCGTTGCAATTCGATAAATGTGCTTTTATGGCATTGTTTCTGAATCACTGATTTGCAAATGCTGCTCAGCCAGACTTATCAAATATAAAAAGCCTCCGGGGCAGCAAACGCTCCGGAGGCCTTCGGATATCATGCGCAATTGCGCACCGCAATTAATTTTTCTCCACCACCAGTTTCATCGGCTTGAGCACCTGATTGTCTGCTTGTACCTGTACAAAGTACAGTCCGACGGACAACCCGCTCAAATCCAGCCGCAGTGGCTCGAAACCGGCCGCTGCAACCGGTACTTGTTGAACCAGCACGCCACGTACATCCGTCAGGCGAACCGTGCAGGCAAGACCTTCCAAAGATGACAGGTCGAGCCAGACTTCGCCGGTAGCCGGGTTGGGGTACAGCGTGGCATCGTCCGTTTCAACAGAGGAAAGCTGCGCATCGCTTCGATCGTTGTTGAAATCTCCAGCTTCGTTCTCATTATTGCACGATGCATTGCCGCAAGGTCCGAGATAATCGCCATGCGCCATGTGGGAAGCCAGGTTACTGTAATTGATGCACATCGTGGTGCCGCTGTGGCATATGTAGACTTTGTTGTTGCCGCATTTCCACGATGATTTGATCTGGCTGTAAACGGGCGGGTATTTGCAGTCGGGCAAGCCGTCGTTGTTGTTGTCGACCGCGTCGTTGCCGCCGGCGCATTTATCCAGGGAATTGACCACGCCGTCGCAATCGTTGTCGCACGATACATTGCCGCAGGGGCCCAGGAAGTCACCGTGGGCCATATGAGCGGCCAGGGCGCTTTTGTTGATACAGATCGTATTGCCGCTATGACACACATAAACTTTGTTGTTGCCGCATTTCCAGGCCGATATGATCTGGTTGTAAGCGGGCGGGTATTTGCAGTCGGGCAAGCCGTCGTTGTTGTTGTCGACCGCGTCGTTGCCGCCCGCACATTTATCGAGACCATCGGCAATTCCGTCGCAGTCGCTGTCGCTGCTGTTCACCGTACATTCTGTCGAACCGGGATTACTGCTGCTGCCCGATGGACATGCAAGACAGGCCGTTTGACCGGAGGAAGGGTTATAAGTGTTGGCCGGGCAATTTTGACAGGCCACGTTCCCCGTGGTAGAGGAGAACGTACCGGGCGGGCAAACGGTGCAGGCCGTTTGACCCGGATTAGGGTTGTAGGTTCCCGCAGGGCAATTTTGGCAGGCTACGTTCCCCGTCGTAGATGAATAGGAACCCGGAGGGCACGAAGTACATACTGTTTGACCCGGATTGGGGTTGTAGGTCCCTGCAGGGCAAT
>JAKOXM010000216.1 GCA_029781095.1 Bacteroidota bacterium | reverse complement strand
GTTCAATTTAAGCAATGCAGCAATAGTAGCAACTAAAACAATGCTACAATGAAATCACTTTTTCCACGGCAATTCCAGCACGCGTTGAGCGGCCAGTTCACCCATGCGGATGCCTTCGTCGCAGTCCATCCGGAAATGCACACCCAAAGGAATACGGGCGTATGCATCTTCCCGGGCGAGCTCGGTGAACGACGAGAGGGTGCGTGGAGTGCCGTTAAACTCCGAGCGGTTGATGTGGCATTTATCGGTAAAGACAAAAGTGCCGGGGTGTTTGCTGTTGAATTCAAAGAAGGCGGACAGAATTTTGCCACCTGCGCCTGCGAAGCCCGAGTGCCCGGAAGGATATGCCGGGAATGCCGGGGTGATGCCTTGCATTCCGTTGAACGGATTGTTCAGGATGGTTGTCCAGTCGGCGGCGTCCGGATATTGTTTCGAAATCACCCGGCGGATATAAGATACGGGGCGTTCGAGGTTGTACACATATTTTGATTGCCAGATACCTACGCTGATGTCGTTGAGCGACATACCCATTTTGGCGTATAATTCTACCGTCTCTTCGAGATTGAGGTTTTCCTGTGCAACGACCTGGTTGGCAACTGCGATCAGTCGGGCCGGCGGCGAAAACGTAAGACCTAGGATGTCGTCGCTCCAGAATTCGGCCAGCCAGCGATCTTCATAGGCGCCGGGGCCGTTGTCCTTGATATTCTTTACGCGGGCGTACGCTTCCATTCCCTGGGCATAAAAAAGCGATTGCGGGTTTTCGCTGTAGGGTATGGGCGGACGGGCGAGTTGCTCTTCCTCCGACAGTGCAAAGGTGCGTACCTGGCCCCAGAAGGGGAATAATCCTTTGATGTAATCGGGAATGGTCGGCTCCCAGTAGCCGGGGCCCGTCGGGGCGTTATAAGGTGGTTGGGGGTTCAGGAAGGCGTTGTGCGCCTGCATATCCGATTTTTCCCAGTTATACATGGCCGATGCCACGGCGATGCCGCGATCAACAGAACGCTGCAATATTTCGGGCGATGTTTCAAGGGCATATTGGTCATGCAACTGAATACGCGTCTGCTCGATTTTCTGGAACAGGTCGGGATATTCATTCTCCATGTGGAAGAAGAAACGCTTCATCAGGTAAGCGTATACTTCGTTGATGACTGCGGGCCAGTAGTATTCCTGTTGTTCGTCAAATGACGGTATATCGAGTCCCGGATAAAGATTTGCCAGTGAATTGTACTGAGGCATCGCAGGCACAACCGCTTCGTATGCAGCATAGCCAAGGTAGCCCAAAGCATGCGGCACGGGGCCGGGTCGGTAGCCAACAGCATAGCGGTCAAGCTGCAGGAAAACATCGTTCCAGCGGAGCAAAACCGAGTTGTCGAAATCCTTTACCAGGGCCCTCGATTGCTCCACCTGCACATCTTTACAGGACTGCACAAAGAACACAGTCAGCCCTGCTATCAGGATCAGTAGGATTTTAGTGTGTCGAATTACTTTCATGATGACGTTGAGTTTTTAGTATTAAAAGTCATTGAGGCGACAAATTCGAGCACAAATATCGTGCTAAAAGCGGAGTAGTAATACAAGTCCCGGGCGTTTCTTTTTTCGGAAAAGTCGGGAATCTGACATAACAAAAGCGGCTGCCTCCCAACTTGGTTGCGAGGCAGCCGCTTACAATTTATCCTCCAATCGTCAGGCAGGTGTTTTTGCCTGGATATGAACGCTTTGTGCGTTTTCCCATTCGTACAATCCTTCGATCGAGAGGTAGCGTTCGCCCGTGTCGTAGTTAAATCCGAGCACCCTGGACCCCGCGGGGATGTCGGATAACTTCTGCGAAATGGCCGCCAGGGTAGCGCCCGACGAAATGCCTCCGAAGATGCCTTCTTCCAGCGCTGCCTTTTTGGCAAACTCGAACGCGTGCTCTTTTGATACCTGGATCACACCGTCCAGTACGTCTGTGTGCAGGTTTTTGGGTACAAAACCCGCTCCTATGCCCTGGATGGGGTGCGGACCGGGCGCGCCGCCTGAAATCACGGGACTGAGTTCGGGCTCCACAGCGAACACCTTCAGTTTCGGGAAATGACTTTTCAGTACTTCCCCCACTGCAGTTATGTGGCCGCCCGTGCCGACGCCGGTGATGAGATAGTCGATACCGTCGGGAAAATCATGCAGGATTTCCCGGGCCGTCGTTTCTTTGTGTATCGCGATATTCGCTTCGTTTTCAAACTGTTGCGGCATCCACGCATTCGGAATTTCCCGCAACAACTCTGTGGCGCGCTCGATTGCCCCTTTCATGCCTTTTTCGCGGGGCGTAAGATCAAACTGCGCACCGTAAGCAGCCATCAGCCGCCGGCGCTCCACGCTCATACTTTCCGGCATGACAAGGATGAGCGAGTAACCTTTTACTGCGGCCACGATTGCCAGACCGATACCCGTATTGCCGCTGGTGGGCTCGATAATGACGCTGCCCGGGCGCAACTCGCCTTTTCGTTCCGCGTCTTCAATCATGGACAGGGCGATTCGGTCCTTGATGCTGCCGCCGGGATTGGCGCGTTCCAGTTTGAGCCAGATTTCGTGTTTGTTGCCAAAAAGGCGGTTGATGCGGACGTGCGGGGTATCGCCGATGGTTTCGAGAATGTTGTTCGCTTTCATGTTTGAGAAAAGTATGAAAAATTAAAGGGTGTGCAAAAAAATTAAGTATTATAAAAGGTTGAAAACAAGCATTTTAAACAATGCTAGATGACAAAATTCACTGATTCCTCAAACGGCTTGGTGCGCACTTTCACCTGACTTTGGTGCAGCACGACAGAGTAAGGCGGCACGCTTTCGGTAACCCAGCTGTTGCCGCCGATCACCGTATTGCCGCCGAGAATGGTGCAGTTGGCGTAGAGGATGCAGTTGTCTTCGATGGTCGGATGGCGTTTCACCCTGGCAAGCGATTTTTCCACCTGGAGGGCGCCGAGGGTGACACCCTGGTATAGTTTTACATTATCGCCAATTACGGCTGTCGCCCCGACGACGACACCGGTTCCGTGGTCGATGAAAAAGGAATGTCCGATCATAGCGGCGGGGTGTATATCGATGCCGGTTTCACTGTGAGCGTACTCGGAAAAAACGCGCGGGAGCAGTGGTATGT
>JAKOXM010000212.1 GCA_029781095.1 Bacteroidota bacterium | reverse complement strand
CGCAAATACTCCTCAGCCGTCGCCCTCATCAAAAAGGGCATAAATGGCTGATTTTTAACAGGTTGTTCAGTCGCATCGAGTAACAGAACGGCCAATTCTCCTTCATTTTCAGCCGTTTTCCCCAGTTCCTGCGCTACTCCGACCGGCGTACTGACGATCCGGCAACCGTTCGCAGCGGCCTCGGCCAGCACTAAGCCGAACGATTCGAAGCGGGCCGTGTGCAGCAGCACTTTCGCCTGTTGCATGCGCGCGAGCACCTCTGCGCGTGGAAGATTGCCTGCAAAATGCACGTTTTTTTCCAGGCCCAGCCGACTGGCCAGTTGTTCCAGTTCATCCCGCTCAGGGCCATCGCCTATGATTTCGGCGCAAATGCCGGGGTTCGTTTCGGCAGCCAAGGCAATGGTGTGCAGCCATTTTTCCCAGTTTTTTACAAATACGAGCGACCCTACGCCCAGTACATCGAGTGGCCGTTCGGGAGGAAGGCCGGCAGGTATCTCCTCATGGGGAAGGCCCCAGGGAATGACATGTCCGGCGCGGCATCCGCTGTTTTTTTTAAAAATCTCGTTTTGAAAGCGGGAAAGCGCCACCAGCCGCTGACAGCGTTCTGCGGAAAGGCCGCGCAAAAACAGCCCGTTGCCCGGCAGCACATCCTGCCCCATCAGCGTGGTGATATGGAGGATGTTATGTCGTTTTGAGGCTTTTTCTCCGGCCCACGACGCCCAGCCCAGCCAGAAACTGTGCAAGGCATCCACGCTTTTTTCATGTATGATCTGTTTGCAAAAACGCATGGCCCGCCAAAGTGTGCGCGGTTTCAGCAGCCGGCGGTTTTGGCCGTTGCAGGGGAAAACGGTGGCGCCGTGCCAGCGATAAGGCTCGTCGCGGAACGGATACTCCAGCGCAACTATTTGTAAATCAACTCTTTTTGCGAGCAATTCGAGCGCCAGCAACTGCAAGGCCGGGATGCAGTTGTGGTCGTGTTCGTCAGCGGCGAAGCCGGGGGTGATCCACAATACGCGCATGTTTGAAAATAATGGGGCGAACGTTTGTATCCGTTCGCCCCGGGTATATGACGCCCCGAATGCTTCGGGACGGAATGACGGCGGCCCCGTCGAGCGGGGTTCCACCGTTTTCTTGATTCAACGGTTTAGAAAGAAGTCTTTGAAACGGGCAAGTTCTTCTGTTTCCTGTTCGATAAAGCGTTCGAAAAGTGAATCGCCTACCTGGTGCCGCAATGCCGAAATGCCCACGTCAATAAGTCGGAGCCCCGAGCCTGTAAGCAACACGTTGTCATAGCGTTCGCCCGGCATATTGGAGGGTCGCGCCAGATCGCGGTGGGCAAAGCCTGCTCGGTGCAACGCGGCTATTTCGTCTTCAAAAACGCTGAAAATCAATTCTCTTTTTTCAAATTCGATACTCCGGTAATCCATCGCGTAGAGCCGCTCCATCACGAGCATTTCCCATTGCTTTTCCTCGTCAAAATCAATGCGTACAAAGCGTACCACGAGCTTATTCACGCCGTTGGCAAATTTCATTTTTTCAGCTTCCGAGCCAATATCCGAACGCGTATCGCCTTCGTAAATTTTGGCAACTTCCGTTTCATTCAACGCGATAACTACATTGTTTGCCCCGGTAGACAATTGACGGGGATGGCGTTTCATAAGATGATCCTTTGATCCCCAAAAATAGGCAATTCCGTTCACTGTCGCCTTATCGGGAGGTGTTTCAATATTTCATCAACTTCTGTGTCAATTGCCCGCCCTGTTCGTCGCGCACCGTGATCAGATAAAAGCCCGGCGACCAGTCGCCCGCATTTATTTCCGCGTGCTGTTCCCCCGAGGGCAGTGCGTTGGTATCGCTCTCGAAAATCACCTTTCCGGTCAGGTCGGTAGCGGTTATTTGCACGCCTGCGCTTTCGCCGAGGGTAAATTCAAGTGCAAAAGTACTGCCCGCCGGGTTCGGGTACAAGGCCAGACCGCTCAACAAACCGGAAATCTCGGTCACAGGGGTCGGGTTGACGCCCGGCGGCAAGGCCACGAACTCGTCGGTATACAGGCGATATTCGCCCGGCCCGAGCAATATCGATGCCGTCGTATTGGTCACGTTGAGCGTTTGGCCGGTGTAGTATTCGTACCAGGTGCCGGTATGCTGAAAATTGGGCGTCACCGTGCCTGATGTGATGGCCGTGTTTGCCACTACGTGCACATTCATGGAAGGCGAATTCAGTCGCACCCAGCGCCCGAGGCCGGGTCCGATACTCGTTTGAAAATCAGTCGTTTCGAAAACATCGTGGTTTTTGCGCAATTCCAGCAGCGAGGCGGTCACGTCGAACAGGCGGCGGCGATACGGGTCGTTTCGAAAATCCCAGCGGACGGGTTTGGGCGAGAGCCGGCATCCGTTGTTGATGGTACCGTCTTCGCAGCGGTTGATGGAAAAATCGTAGGCCAGTTCGCCGAACTGCCACAGCATTTTAGGCCCGGGAATGGTGAACAGCAGGTTGTTCATCATTTCGATGCGTTTGGGGTATATCGGCAGCCATTTGATGTTGTAGTTGCCGTTGACGTTGCCGTTTATGAGGCATTCGTAAGCGTTGCGTTCCTCGTCATGGCTTTCCATATAGCCCACGACGTGCGGCACCGTCCAGTTCCGCGATTTGTAGGAAATCCAGTTGAGGTCCGTGGCCGCTGCAGTCAGGTTGTATCCGATCGCTGCCTCCTTGTAGTTGCCATGCAGGTTGCCCCAGAGCATCATGCCGTATTCGGCGAGTTCTTTTTCTTCCACATTATCGGCAAAATGTTCGAGAATGACGTACGAAGTCGGGTCCACCGACCACATGTAATCGGCATAATCCTTTAAAATGGCGATTCGTGTCGGGTCGTATTGGGCAAAAGCAGCGGAGTTCCCAAGGGTGTTTTTTTGCGTAAAACCTTTGGAAAGGTCGAAGCGGAAACCATCGACTTTGAATTCCCTGAGCCAGTACCCAAGGCAGTTTTTGACGTACGCTTTGGTTGCCTGGCTTTCGTGGTTGAAGTCGTTGAACACACTGAATTCGTGTTTGGCAGTGGGATTCAGCCAGGGATTGCTGGTGGCCGGCCTGTTGTTGGCGGCGTCCCAATAAAGTTGCGCCAGCGGGCTGGAGTTGGCGGCATGGTTGAACACCACGTCGAGGATGACAGCAATGCCGCGTTTGTGGCATTCGTCGATCACCATTTTAAACGCTTCTGCCGTTCCGTAATATTTGTCCAGCGCCTTGTGAAAATTCGGGTTGTAACCCCAGCTGATGTTGCCTTCAAACTCGTTCACCGGCATTAGTTCTATAGCCGTGACGCCCAGGCGGTCTATGTAATCGAGCGTATCGAGCAAATTCGGATAATCGTGCGCATCGATAAAATCGCGCAACAGCAGTTCGTAAATGACGAGATCGGTTTTTTTCGGGCGCTGATAATTGCTTGCCTGCCAGTTGAAGGGTTGTTGCGCGGTTTGCAACACCGAAACGATACCTGAGGTTTTGCCGCTTGGGTACGCCGGCATGTTCGGGTATGTGGAGGCGGGGATAAAAGGATCGTTCCCGGGGTCCAGCACAAGCGTACTGAGCGGGTCGGCGATGCGCATGGCGCCATCCACGAGGTATTGGAAGCGGTATTGTTGCCCGGGCACCAGTCCGGGCACGTCGAGCCACCAGGTGGCGCCATCCGCGCTTCGGTTCATCTGGTAACTTGCATCCGGAAGCCAGTTGTTGAAGTCGCCCATCACGTGGACTACCTGGTTGTTGGGTGCGTACAATGCAAATCGAACGGTTTGATCATCCACATAATTGATGCCCGGTTCCGTTCCGACGGGCGGGTCAAGGGCTGTCACATTGCCGGGAATGACGTACAGAAAAGAGGAGGTATCCTGCTCGGTGGCAGTTGCCGCTACAAAATCGACGCGGTGCACTCCTGTTCCGCCGGTCATAAGCGAGTAACTGAGCGTTTTTCCCGAAGCGGTCGTAACGCTCGTGCCGTTGTCGTAAAGCGTCAGCGCGGCCGATTTGGAAGCGGCGCCGTTCACGGTGATCTGGCTGCCGGAAGTCGTCAGGAAAGAGGATGCCGACGGTGAAATAAGGATGGTAAGCAGCGGGCCGTTGGCCGGATAGACGTCGTAAAAAATGTCGGCGTCGCCTGCTGCTCGGCCTACAATGCTGCCGCTTTGATTTCGGAAAACGAAGGCGAGTTTCAGTACCGTTTCATTGGCCGGGATGTTGAAGAAAGTATTGATTGTGAACGTTTTCTTCCACAAATTCGGTGCTACAAAGGTCATTTGACCCACGGCGTCGGCCGTACCCCAGGTGGTAACGACGTGTTTCCAGTCGCTTGGTGATGTGCTCTGGTCGGTAATGACGCCCATGTGCGCGTACACCGGGCCGGCAAAACCCGCCAGTGCAGCATTCCCCTGCGCGGCATTGAAATAGATCGTCACATTGTCGGTGGCTGCGGGAAAGACCGGATCGCAGGTAACCTGTGCCATGGCACCGTTCAGGCAGGCGAGGATGCCCGGAATCAGGAGGATTGATTTCTTCATGTGTTTTGTCGCGACTGATTACGAATGAAAATAAAAATCCTATTCCGGTCCGGCAGGCGGCGAAATAGGATAGGGCGTTTTTCAGCGGACAAATTAATGGATTTTACCCGGAACGGGCAAAAAGAGGCCTGCCTGATTTTAGGCCAAAATCAGGCAGGCCATGCACTTCAGGTAACAAGGCGGGGTTTACCGGAGTATGAGCGAGCCACCGTTTGTCCATCGACCTGCGGCATCTTCCAGCCGGTAGAAATATGTACCGGCCGGGAGACCACGTCGCTGGAACAAATACTGCTTTCCCGTTAATTCTGTCTCCTGTACCGTTCGACCGAAGGCATCCGTCACGATAAGCCGGTGCCGTTGGAACGAGCCATTAATCAGTTGAAATTCAGCGTATTCCGCAACCGGATTGGGCGATACCGAGACGGTGCTTTGCTTTTTTTGCACGGGAGGCAAATAGGTGCCGGTGATATAATCAATGCCGACGGTGTGCAATGTCTGATTTGTTGTAACAGCCTCGTTGAAATCGAAATAGATATCCGCCGTATTAAATATTTTGGCGCCCGGCGGCACATCCTGCCGTTGGTTTATTTTAAAACTCACAAAACCCTGCGAAGCGGCGAGATTGATATTGCTGTCGGGCAGCAGTATGTTGCTGAATGTAAAACGCAACACGCCTTGTCCGCTTAAAGCCCATGTGCATGGATGAGAAGATGCGCCGGGCCGCACGGAAGCCGGATCGAGCCACGGCGACAACGTGTCCCGGATGACGATGGTAAAGGCCGTATCGGTGCCTGTGTTCTGGAAACGGATCAGGTATTCCAGTTCCCCGCCGGGGCGGATCACGTGTTCGTCGCCGAAGCCGAGCGGAAAACCCTGCTTGTCATTCGGGTCGTAGGAGTTGGTATTTTGCACACAGGTTTGATCCCACGATGGCTGGAACGTGTTGACATTGAACTGGTTGACGAATCCGAGGCTTTCGAACCCGCCGCAGCCTTCGTTGAAGGCCACGGCCTGCACGGAAAATGGATGACCCGGTTCCTGCTGCGATTCGATGCGCCATGTGTGGCCGTTGGCCGGTACGTCAGTCACGACGGAATCGTTGAGGTTGTATTGTTTTTGGCCGCTCATCAGCACGACATCGTCTTCGATGATGATATAATCGAGTGGATGCGAGGGCGCCGTGCCGTCGTTGTATAATTTGAATTGCACGGAAGTGTCGAGGCAGGTGGCTGTTGCCACAATTTGCGCACCCGACCAGTCGGGCGTCGGAACGCACAGGGTGTCGGGGTATGCGTGGGCTTCCACGCAGTGCGTCTGGCCCGATACGGCGTTACAATCGAGGTGTGCGCGCAGATTGAACTGGCCGCATTGTCCGCTCTGTATGTTGCCGAGGAAAAACCGGTAGATATTGTTGCCAAGATCACTGTACTGCTGATCCGAACTCACAAAATTCATAGACGGATCCAGTGTCAGGTCCAGATAAGCGCTATCGGCCGTTTCGCCGCCCTGGTTGCAATACTGCACATACACGTTGTTGTCAAAGCAACGACGGAGTGTGGGGATGACGACATCGACGGTCATCAGCGGACATTCCCCAAGTGCAATTGCAGCAAAATCAAGGGTGTCGGCACCAAACAGGCTGTCTAATACTACGGTTTGCGTGCTGTCGCAAAACGACCACCAAAGCTGTTGGGGCGTACGCGCTGTTACGGAATAAGTGCCGGTATCAACATAAAACTGATAAGCGCCGGCCGAATCGGTTGTCGTATAAAAAGTATAATTGCCTGCGGCTTCTACTGCCCAGTTGGCCAGGGGCTGCTGGGCATCGGGCGTGGAACAATCGGCATCGGCATCTTTCCGGACATTGCCGCGCAGGTAAGCGCCTTGCGTCGCCGGCGCAGTGGTTCGGTACAAACCGTCTCCCAAAAGTGTCAAATAAACATACTGATCGGGACTCAGGGTATAAGAAGTGAGATAAACACTGCTTATCGCCGGCTGTGTTTGCCACGTAATACCCTGGTCTGCCGACAACACCATGTTGCCGTCGCTGTCGCCCGACCAAAAATGGCCCGCTGCGTCTTCCAGCAATGGCAGATGTGTAAAGTTGTAACTGACCGGGATGTCCGACACCTGCCAACTCGCGCCGTTATCCGCGGATCGGGCCAGCAATCCGTATTCGAAATCGCGAACGTAGAGAACACCTCCCGGACCTATGGTCAGGGTAGCAGGTTGGAACGACCCGGGGAAATTGGGAACGGGTTGCCACGTTTTGCCGAAGTCATCGGAATAATAAGGCGGCTTGTTATATGTCTCGAACAAAACGAAATAACGCCCCGAAGGGTGGAATACCATATTCGTTGCATATGTATTATCGTTTATGACATACTCCCAGGATATCCCGTGGTCGGCAGAACGCAGGATGCCCTCTTCGCCGTTGGTAAAGAAAACGGAATCGCCGGGGCTCAGGGCGACAAACGGAAACCATATGGGCGATGTGTTCTGCGGCGTGATATCCGTAAATGAATCGCCCCAGTCTTCCGACCAAAGGATCTTGTTGTTCCAATACCCGCCGGGATCTGCCAATAAATGCTGGGCTTCGCCGACTGCGATCGACTGCTTGTGTTGATATGTAAACGTACCGGTCAAAACCTGCGTCCATGTATTGCCGTCGAGCGAGCGCCAGAGCCCGTCGTCTGTGGTAACAAAAATGGCATTGGCATTGGAAAAACTGATGGATTGAACGGTGTTTTCAGAAACCCCGGCGTTGGACAGGTTCCAATGGATGCCGTTGTCGGAAGATCTGTACAACAGGCTGTCTTTGCCCAAAATATCCCCGCCCGGAAGGTAAAACAAGAGGTCGACATGCCGGTCGGCAGCTTGCTGCGTCCAGCTCAGACCGTCGTCGCCGGAATGGAAAAGTTCGTTGCCCGCAGTGTCGGAGCACAAAATTTGCCCTGATGGCAGTGTCAATAAACTGTTGATTTTCTGTGGATTGGATGGCTGCCCGCTCAGCGAAAGGCTGTCCCACGTCATGCCGCCGTCAGTCGAGCGATGGTAATAACCGCTGTTGCCGTAAAGCAACATGGTGCCCGAATTGGTCACGGCCAGGCGCTCATTGAGCCCGGGATCGCTGACGGCCGACCAGCTTTGCCCGTCGTCATCGGATCGGTACAGGAGCCTGCCGGATTTTAATACGATGGTCCCGTTCGGAAAATCAAGTATTGCGGAAATGACACCCGGATAGGCACCGGAGCCGTCGTCATAAATGTTGTGTTGCAGCACAGTCGTCCAGTTAAGCCCTCCATCGACCGACCGTGAGACGGTCATCGTAGGGCCGGCCCCCGGGCGTTCAACCTCGATCAAACTTCCCGACGCTGTTTCTTTTATCAAATACTGGTTGGAAATACTGTCGCGAAGCATGTGCCAGTCGGCTCCTTCGCTGGCCGATGCATATAAGCGGAAGTACGGGTAATCACCTGCTTTGTAAAAAAATGTTCCCTTCGATCCTATGTCAACGGCGTAACTAACCGGGGAACCGGCAAAGCCCACTGTAAAAGGTAACCACGTAACTCCGTTATCGATCGACCGGTACAGATTAATGCCGGCTTTCCCGTAGATGGTGTCCGTCTTTGTGGTCGGGAAAACGTCCACGGTACCGCCGGGCGGGCCCGGCACCTGTTCCCAAAATGAATTTTGACCCGAAAGTCCGGATGTGCACAGCAAGCAGCAAAAAGCGATTATAGATAACTTGTTCATGGCGAAAACTTTTTTCGAATTGTTATGCCTCAAAAGTCGGGTGCTGCCGGCGAGACTCGAAATACAAAAAAAATCAGTTGTCGGGTTTGTAATTTATTATTAAATTGAAAATCAATTATTTGATTATATTTTTGTCGGAAATTACTGTTGTATATCCTGCTTGCCTTTAAATAAATCTTTCATTCCGGCCAATCAGCAAAGCAAATGATCAATTCCCTTTTAATACGCACATTGTCAAGCCTTTCTGCAAAAGAACTGCGCACCCTGGGCGACTTCGTCGCGTGCCCGCTGTTCAATCGCCGCCATGAAGTAAGCCGTTTGTGCGATCATATCGCATCCGGCATCGCCAAACCCGACCGGAAAGCATTCGAGGCAAAGCGCCTGCATGCCGCCGCTTTTCCAGGTGCGGCGTTCGACAACCTGGCGCTTCGCCACACCATGTCTTATCTGCTCGACGCGGTGCGCCGGTATCTCGCCTGGTCGGAATGGCAAACCGATGCCGCCGGACAACAGCGTTATCTCGTTCGTGCGCTCCGCAACCGCGGACTGGATCATCTTTTTGAAAAAGAATGGCATCGGGCCAGCGAAAAGGCGGAAGAAAACCCCGTTCGGGATGCCCGCTTCCATTTTCAGCGCTACCAGCTTCAGCAGGAAAAACTGGAGCATACGGCCCGCCGCGAACGCTCCGCCAAACTGAACCTGCAACCACTACCCGACGAACTCACCGCTTTTTACGTCGCGGAAATGCTGCGTCATGCCTGTTCCGCACTCATGCACCAGGCTGTGGCAGGTCAGGCGTACCGGATCGACCTGCTGAATGCAATACTCGATACTGCGGGGCAGGAAACGATGCTTCATATCCCGGCCGTGGCCATTTACTACTTCGCCTATCAGATGCTGCAATCGCCGGATGCGGCGGAGCCTTTCGAACGACTGAAGGCGCTGCTGCCCGAATATGAAAACTACTTTCAGCCGGATGAAATGCGGGGGCTTTACCTCATGGCCATTAACGGCTGCATAAGACGGATGAATGCCGGACGCAGGAACTACATACGCGAAGCGTTCGATCTGTATCAGGCCGCTTTGAAACGCGATTTTTTGCGTGAGAATGGTGTTTTATCCGGCTTTACATACAAAAATATCATCCGTATCGGTGTTGCGCTGGGTGAGCACAAATGGACGGAACAGTTTCTTGAACAACATCGCGCTGAACTCCATCCGCGCGAACGCGACAACCTCTATCGCTACAACCTGGCCTATCTGCGTTTTCAGCAACGCGACTACGCCGGGGCCATGCCGCTGCTTCAACAGGTCGATCTGGAAGATCCGCTGAACAACCTCGATGCACGGCGCATGCTGCTGCGCAGTTATTACGAACTGGAAGAATGGGACGCGCTGGAATCGTTGCTGCAAAGTTTTGCCGCATACCTCCGGCGACAGAAAAACCTGGGCTATCACCGCACAACGAACGAAAAACTGATCGTTTTTACAAAAAAAATGATGGAAATCAATCGTTCCGACCGGAATGCCAACGCGGCGCTCCGCGCGGAAATCGATGCCACACCGGATGTTGCCGAACGGGCCTGGTTACTGGAGCGGGTGGGATCCTAGTCAAAATCAATCTCCGTATTGTCGCCGATGTTGAGACTCAGGTTCATACCCCGGACACCGGCGTCGCTGCCGATGACGGAGTGTTTGAGCACCACGTCATCCAGTGCGGCGAAATTGCCGATGATGCTGTCCTTTACGATGGAATAATTGATGGTCACGTTGTCGCCGATGGTCACATTCGGCCCGATGATGCTGTTCGCAATCTGGCAGTTGGCGCCGACAGCCACCGGGTGTATAAAAATCGTGTTTTCGGATTCCGGCAGGTCGAAATCGTCCGTAGCATAACCGCGCCGGGTGAGCAGCATGGCGTTGGTTTCGAGCAGCACTTCCTTTCGACCGCAATCGAACCAGTTATTGACTGTAAGTGTCTGAAAGCGAATGCCTTGTTCGAGCATCAGTTGCAGGGCATCGGTGAGCTGGAACTCGCCCATACTGCGCAGGTCATGCTGGATCATGTGGTTGATCACACGCAGCAACACAGGCACTTCCTTTACCTTGTAAAGGCCGACAATGGCCATGTTGGACTTTGGAATGCGGGGCTTTTCGATCATGCGGGTAGCGAAACCGTTCTCGTCGATATCGGCTACGCCGAATTCGCGCGGGTCGCTTACCTTTTTTACCCCCAGACAGGAATACTGGCAGTCCAGCATTTGCCGCAGGTCGACGTCGAAAATGGTGTCGCCAAACGCTATAAATATCTCGTCTTCGTCTTCAATGGCTTCCCGCGCCGTCCAAATGGCGTGTGCCGAACCTTCGCGGCTTTCCTGGTACACGAATTCCGTTTGCAGGTGCGGGTAAGCCTGCTCGATATAATCCCGGATTTTTTCACCAAGATAACCGATCACAAATACAAAATCGGTAAGCCCCACTTCCACGAGTTTATCGATAATAAACCGGATAATAGGCTTGCCCGCCACAGGCATGAGCGGCTTGGGCTGCGTGTAAGTGTGGGGGCGAAGGCGCGTGCCGGCGCCGGCAACGGGGATAACGACTTTCATTTTAAGACGGTAGACGGCTTACGGTAGACCGTATTTTGGTCAAAGGTAGGATGTTTCCGGGGCATTGGCTACGGCATTCGGTCGGGAAACTTAAACATATCATATTTGTGTTTATGACCGGATTTACATTCGTCTTTCCATAACAGTTGTTCGAATCCATATTTTAATTTGTCGTATAGTTTAGTTTTTGATGGAAATACATCATTTTTCCTTTGATTTCTGAAAATTGAAATCATCGCCATGAATAAAACCCTCCTCGTCAGCCTGCTCTCTGTAGCTTGCGGTGTCACACATGCCCAATCCATCTCCGACACCGGCCGTCGCACGATGACTGCCCTTCGTACCGCCACGCCGCCCAAAATGGATGGCAAGCTCGACGACGCCTGCTGGCAATCCGCCCAGGTGGCCGGCGACTTTGTCACCAACAGCCCGAGCTTCGGCAAACCTGCCATAGAGAAAACGGAAGTGCGGATTGTCTATACCGACGAGGCCATTTTCATTGGCGCCTATCTGCACCAGGACCCCTCGCGCATCCGAACGGATCTGAGCAAACGCGATGCGGAAAGCACTGCCGACCAGTTCCACGTCGGGCTGGATACCTACCGGGACCGGCAAAACGCCTTTCGCTTTCAGGTGACAGCCTCGGGGGTGCAAACCGATGCCCGGATGTCGCCCGCCAATTTCGATCTGTCGTGGGATGCCGTTTGGGATGCCAAAACGCAACTCCAAACCGACGGCTGGACGGTAGAAATGGAAATACCGTTCAGCGCCATTCGCTTTCCGAGGCAGGCGGAACAATTGTGGGGTTTGCAGTTTGCGCGTCAGATACAATACGCCAACGAATTCAGTACCTGGAGCCCGGTGGATCCGAACGGCGCAGGGGCGATGCCGCAATGGGGTGATTTACAGGGACTTCAAAATATAAACCCGCCGCTCCGCCTGGCGTTTTCACCCTATGTGGCGGCTTCCGCCCAGCGTTCGCCCGTCAATGCCGACCCTGTGGAATACGCCAACAGCCGTTCTCTCAACGGCGGCATGGACGTAAAATGGGGTATCAGCGAAAGTTTTACGCTGGACGCCACGCTGGTGCCCAATTTCGGCGAAGCCCAGAGCGACAACACCGTACGCAATCTTTCGCCTTTTGAAGTGCAATACGAAGAACGGCGGCAGTTTTTTACAGAAGGCACGGAGTTGTTTTCCAAAGCCAATATTTTCTACTCGCGCAGGATAGGGGGCACTCCGCGTGGTTTTGGCAATGCCGCATCCGACCTGAACCCGGGCGAGATACTGGAGAAAAACCCTTCACAAACGTCATTGTACAACGCCACCAAACTTTCGGGGCGTACAAAATCCAGACTCGGCATCGGGGTGCTGAACGCGGTTGCCGCGCCTGCTAACGCAGTCATACGCTTTGGAGCCCTCGATAGCACCCGGCAATTTCTGACCTCGGAACTGACCAATTTCAACGTGCTGGTGCTGGACCAGGCACTTCCCAACAACTCATCGATCAGTTTTATCAACACCAGCGTATTGCGCGAAGGCGGAGGCCGCGATGCCAACGTATCGGCCATGACATTCAACCTGCGCGACAGGGCCAATCGATATGAGTTGTTCAGTGAATCGCGTCTTAGCCAGGTGTGGGATGCATCCGGTGCGGGCTCTGCGAAGGGCGCCGGTTTCAGGTATGGCATAAGCAAGATCAGCGGCAAATGGGGATGGTCGGCGATACATGCTGCCATTGATGACCGGTATGACCAGCGCGACCTCGGGCTTTTCCGACGCAATGATTTCCACGCGGTGTATGCACAGGTGCGTCATGGCAATTACGAGCAGCGGGGCGGGTTGCTCTATACTTACTGGCAATTCAGCGCAGAAAACACCTGGCTGTACAGCACGGGCAATTGGGAAGCCCTCGAACTGGAAGGATACGGTGAGCTTCAAAACGCCCACCGGCATACGTTCGGCATGTATTTC
>JAKOXM010000175.1 GCA_029781095.1 Bacteroidota bacterium | reverse complement strand
ATGAAAGAGCAAAAAGCAATCTGAAAAGCCTTGAAGAAAAAATGAAACAAAATTCCTGAAAACTAACCCACTATACGCGAATCCTTCCTCCACTTCCTCTGGCACTGACGTCGGTTTGACGCGCAAGGGAGGAACTCAAAACTCCAAAATAAACGACCGAATTTTCCTTTTCAAATAACGTTTCACTGCTTCAATTTCTGTGGGATCGCTTTCTGAAGTCCGGATTGCCATTCGGAAAAGATCGTTCAGAATAGCATCATCGTCAATATAAAGTTCGGAAACGTTTCTTTTCAAAAAATCGAACAGGGCGACGACCGCCACTCTTTTGTTGCCGTTAAAGAAAGGATGATTTTTGATGAGACAATAGAAAAGCCAAACCGCTTTGTTAACGACCCCTTTATAAAGTTCTTTACCAAAATATTCTGATCCTATCTGGGCAAGGATGCCTTCTAAAATGCCCGCGTACCTTGTCTCGAAAGGTGGAATGTCCTCTGTGAATTCAGTTTGCATATCCTGAAGTTTGGATATGATTCGCTTGAAATCTTCTAAATCGAGGTAATTTATCGCATCATTTCTTGCCCATTTTGTCATAATCAGCAAGCTTCTTCAATACGGGGGACATCTTGGCTATCTCCTCTTTGGTGACGCCTTTATATGGTTTCTTGTCTTTTTTTGCCGATAAAAACTGACCGGTAGTGGCGTCGCGTTTTACATAAAGCCCTGTTTTAGGATTGATTGTCTGCGTTCGTTTTTTGACCGTTCCTTTTCTGCTGTCTGTTCCGGTATTCTTTGCCATTTTTCAAAAGTTAATTTGCAAAGATAACGAAAAAATGCAGGATCAGTAGCCTTCTCTTCCGTATGTATTATTAATTCCGGCACAAAACGCGTCTAAAATTTATATAAAACATTTATTATCTTTGTCAGCCAAATATTCCATGAAACCATGAAACCATGAAACCATGAAACCATGAAACCATGAAACCATGAAACCATGAAACCATCAAACCCGAAACCTGGTATAACCTAATACAACCACCCCTCATGCGCGAATCCTTCCTCCACTACCTCTGGCGCTGGCGGCGCTTCGATGCGCAAAACCTGACCACCACCGAAGGCAAATCCGTAGAAATTCTGCATCCCGGCGAATGGAACACCGACGCCGGTCCCGACTTTTTCAACGCCCGGCTCCGGCTCGGCGACACCACCTGGGCCGGCAATGTGGAAATGCACCTGCTGGCTTCCGAATGGCAAATGCACGGCCATTCCGGCGACCCGGCCTATGACAACGTGGTGCTCCACGTCGTGCTCGAAGAAGACCAGCCCGTCGTACGCGCCAACGGCGAGCGCATTCCCTGCCTGGAACTGAAGGGCCGTATCCCGGCCAAAGTACTGGAAACCTATGAGCGTCTCGAACACGAACGCGCCTGGATTCCCTGCCAGAGTTTTTTCCGGGGCATCCCCGATATCATCCGGCTCAACTGGCTCGACCGGCTGCTGGTGGAGCGACTGGAGCAAAAAACAGCCGCCATCGCCGCTATGCTCGATGCGACGGGAAATCACTGGGAAGAAGCGTTTTACCGTTCGCTGGCGCGCAGCTTCGGCCTGAAGGTAAATGCAGAGCCGTTTGAGGCGCTGGCGCGTTCCTTGCCGCTGCTGACCCTTGCCCGGCACAAAAACGACCCGAAACAGGTGGAAGCCTTGTTGTTCGGACAGGCGGGCATGCTGGAAGAAACGTTCCGGGACGCGTATTCCAATGAACTGGCGCGCGAGTACAAATTCCTGCGGCACAAATACGGTCTGACACCACTTACCCCGGGGCAGTGGAAATTCCTCCGTTTGCGCCCGGCCGGATTTCCTACTGTCCGGCTTGCGCAGTTTGCAGCGCTGGTGCATCAGTCGGCCCACCTGTTTTCCAAAATACTGGAAGCCCAAAACCTGCGCGAACTCGAGAACCTGTTTGACGTACAGCCGGGCGACTACTGGCTGACGCATTTTCAATTTGACAAGCCATCGGTGAACCGCAAGAAAAGCCCCGGACGCGATTTTGTGCACCTTTTGATCATCAACACTATTGCACCGTATCTTTTTCACTACGGAAAGTCGAAAAACCTGGAAATATATCAGACACGCGCGCTCCGGCTGCTGGAGGAATTGCCGCCGGAAGCAAATTCGATCGTAACCGGTTGGGCGGAACTGGGCATTCCGCCGCGCAATGCTTACCAGACACAGGCGCTGATTCACCTGAAAACCCGTTATTGCGATACGAAACGATGCCTGGAATGCGCGATCGGGAACACGGTTTTAAAGCAATAATAAGGACGCACCAAAATCAACTACAGGTCTGACGTATATCATCGCCCTGAAATATCAGGGGGCGCACTTTTGCAGTGGTACAATTATAAAACACTGCATGTCATGAAAAAGATATTGGTTCCAATCGATTTTTCCCCCAATTCAAAAAATGCCCTGCGTATTGCAGCAGAAATAGCCCTCACCAATAATGCTTCCCTCGAACTCCTTCATACTAATGTTGCGGCTGCCTATGCCGTGCCGCTTTCCGAGTTTGTTTC
The DNA here is from genome assembly GCA_029781095.1 of Bacteroidota bacterium. Lineage (GTDB taxonomy): Bacteria > Bacteroidota > Bacteroidia > Chitinophagales > Saprospiraceae > M3007. The sequence goes on along the minus strand of JAKOXM010000175.1, from coordinate 616 downwards.
ACCTTCACAATATGCCGAAGATGAGGAATACGACGAAACGGCCATCGGCATGCTGGAAAGGGTAAAAAACGAATTACTCGGCAAGCCGGAATATGCTTCCCTGAAAGTGGATACGAGGGTGGAAGAAGGTTATCTGTATTCCTGCGTTCGCAATGTGGCTGTGGAAGACGGCGTGGATCTGGTCGTAATGGGAACAAGGGGCGCCTCGGGCGTAAATGAATTTCTCGTAGGCTCCAATACGGAAAAAGTCATTCGGGTCGCGCCCTGTCCGGTGCTGGCTGTGCCGGAAACAACCAAAGGCTTGAACCTGAAATCAGTACTGCTGCCGTCAACGCTCAAGGAGGATCAGAAAGGTATCTTCCGGTACCTGGTTGAATGGCAAAAAGCATTCGGGTTCAACGTAAAAGTGCTGTACCTGAACAACCCGTCCGGTTTCCCGACCGACGGTTCGGCAGAAGCGCATAAAAACCGGATGGCAGAAGCCGCCGGGCTCGCAAAAACCGAAGTCATCATGTCGATGGGTTCATTTTTCGAAGATTCCACCATCCTTTCGGTTGCCGATCAATACGATGTGAATATGATTGCCATGGCTACCCACCAGCGGCACGGGCTTTCG
>JAKOXM010000159.1 GCA_029781095.1 Bacteroidota bacterium | reverse complement strand
TGCACGATGCGGACCTTTACGGCGATGGAGGCCCGGAGGGCGTCAATCCAGTCGTCGTGCGTGACGGGGTGACTCCAAGTCACCCCGTCACTTTGAATCCGACGCCACAGAGCCGGGTCGCCGATCAGGGCGTGTTTGATAACTTCCGCGAAGCCGCTGCGCAGTTCACGCTCCGGCAGCGTTTGCAAAAAAACGGGGTCCACGAACACGGCGGCAGGATTTTGAAAAACGCCGATCGTGTTTTTAATGCCTTGAAAATCAATACCTAATTTACCTCCAATAGCCGCATCGGTCATCGACAGCAGGGTAGTAGGCGCCTGCACGGAATCGACGCCGCGTTTCCAGGTAGCGGCGCAGAAGCCGCCCATGTCGCCGATCACGCCGCCGCCGAGGTTGACGACCAGCGCGCGTCGGTCGAGCCGGGCGTCGAGCATGGCCTGCCAGATGCGTTCGCAGGTAGCGAGGGTTTTATACGGTTCGCCTGCAGGTATTTCAATGATATTCCGGTCGGCGGGCAGGCCCGTTTTTTCAGAAAAAAGAGGCAGGCAATGGCGACGGGTATTTTCGTCGGTCAGTACCCACACCTGCGAATAAGCGCGCGCATGGAGCCATCGGGAAAATGATTCTTGCAGGTCGCCGAGGAAAATGGTGTAATCGTTGAGCGGAAAGGTATGCATACATTCAGCCTTTTACCACCGGCATCCGGATCTCGATCGTTGTGCCCTTATCCGGTTCGCTGAAAATATTGAGTTTCCATTTGTGTTCCTTGCACATCGTTTTGACGTAGAAAAGGCCGAGGCCGAAGCCTTTTACGTTGTGTACGTTGCCGGTAGGTACGCGGTAAAATTTGTCGAACACCCGTTTCAGGTGCTCTTTGGGGATACCCATGCCTTTGTCCTGCACGCTCAGTACGATTTTGTTGCCATCGTTTTTCAAAGCGATCAGAATATCCGGAGCCCCTTTGCTGTATTTCACGCCGTTGTCGACGAGGTTGTGCAGGATATTGGTCAGGTGCATACGGTCTGCCTGGACAAGGGTATCGGACGCTGCAAGATCAAGATGCAGCTGCCCGCCTTCCTTTTCATGTACTTTCATTTCGATGGACGGCAGCACCCCTTTGATCAGTTCGCCGAGGTCGAGTTCCTCCAGGTTCAATTCGATTTTATCGCGCTCGATTTTGGCGAGTTGCAGCACTTTCTCCACCTGGTTGTTGAGCCGCAACACCTGTTCCTTGATGATACCGGAGTATCGATTGAGTCGCGGATCGGATTTGATCTGTTCGTTTTGAAGAAATACGTCTGTGGAAATATTGATCGTGGAAATCGGCGTTTTGAATTCGTGGGTCATGTTGTTGATAAAATCGCGCTGGAGCTCTGACAACTGCTTTTGCCGCAGAATAACGAACATGGAATAGATGAAAAACGCCAGCGTGATGAGCATGAGCGCCGTGAAAACGACCACGATCCACATATTGCTCAGGATATTGGCGTTTTTACCGGGGAAACGCACGCCGAAATAATAGTTGAATTCCGTTTTGTTGTGCGGCGGAAGGGCTTCGTCCTGATTCAGCGCGATGGCCGCAAAGGGCATGGATTTGCTGTACTTGATCGTCTTGCCCGTTACCATCTGCTTGCTCGAACAATCGAACACGCCGTACTGAAAATCTTCATGCAGCCCCTGCAATTCAAAGGATTTCTGCAGGTAAAACTCCAGCGTGTTCGGATCGAAATCGTTGTCGACGTTGACCACGTAGTAGTTGGAATAGAGCCGGTCGATCAGGTTTTGGGACGGCAATTCGAATGGCGTGGCCTGTGCGAGGTGGTTGGCGGCATCCAGCAAGGCCTGGTAAACCTTGCGGTTGAACTCCTGTTCCTGCAAATCCCAGGTGCGGAGCACCCAGTAGGTTTGCACGGCCAGCAGGCTCAGCATGGAAAGCGCACCCAGCACGATGACACGGCGAATGATGGTATTGGTCATGATATGTCCTTGTCTTTCGGTTTCAGGAGTGTGGTACCGCCAAAACGGGCATGTTTAAACGCCGGAACGGTCAAATCGTTGACGAAGGTACGCCGTAAAAAAACATGAGCCATCCGAAAATCCGGATGACTCATGCTGCTGTTTATTGTTCCTGCTAAAAACTGGCCGGCAGGCGGCATATCATTCATAGTGTTTTCCCAATGTATCAATCCAGCGACTGGTTGGCCATGTTGGCGCTGTTCACCATTTGCTGGTATTCCTGTGGTGTCAGGTTGTCCATGCAGAAGTTGATCGGGTTGATCGGGTTGCCTTTGTAGTGCACTTCGTAGTGGAGGTGCGGAGCGGTCGACAGACCCGTATCACCTACTTCGCCGATTTTCTGGCCCTTTTTGATGTGCTCTCCCTGGCGGGCGGTGATCTTGCTCATGTGGCCGTACAGCGTTTCGTAACCGTAGCCGTGGCTGATTTTTACGCAGTTGCCGTAGCCCTGGTGCCAGCCCGTTTCAACGATGATACCGTCGCCGGAAGCCTGAATGGCCGTGCCGACGCGTGCCGGGAAATCGAGGCCCGCGTGGAATTTCCGGATTTTATACACCGGGTGAATGCGGTATCCGAATCCGGAGAGCGTGCCGATGCTTTTTTGCAATTTGTCTTCCCGAACGGGTTTTACGCTTGGCAGGGAAGCCAGCATTTTTTGCTGGTTGTTGGCCAGGTCTTGCAGGGTATCGAGCGATTTGCTCTGGAGGGCCAGCTGTCGGGCGAGCATATCCACTTTTTCAAGCGTTGCGCCTACCGCTTCGCCGCCGTATTTGAATGCAGCGAGTTCCGGGTGGGATTCGTGACCCCCGATACCGGCATTCCATACATCGGCATCGATGGGGTCCATGCCAAATACGGCACGGTGTACGTTGGCGTCGCGTTGCTGGATGTTACTCAGCACTTTGGACATCATGCCCAACTGACCGTCTAACTGGTTGTATTTGTATTCCATCTGCTCTATTTCCCGCACCAGCTCTTTTTCGCGTGGTGATGGGAAAAGTGTGTAAAGCAGCGCAAGCAAGGCAAATGATGTGACGACTACTACGGAGAAAAATCCGAATGCTTGCCAGAGTCTGGTTTTAAAGGGTATTACAAGTTTTTCGTAGGTAAGTGTGTGAATGTTGTAAACAAACTTTTCTTTCCTGCCCATACATTTAGAGTTTACCAGGCGAATCGGTCGATTGCAATGCCTCGGTGTTTTGCAAATCAGTTCGGCGGACTTTGGGGAGTGAAGTTGCTTCTTGAAAATTCTGAAAGCGATTAAAAATCGTACGCCGATGATACTCCTGGCTTGTTAGAATCGGGTAATCCGGCTCTTGGTCTTTATTGGAGGAGGCGCACAAATGTAGCAATGCGTAATTTGTTAGCAAACTTTTTTATTAAAAAAACAACTTTTTGAGGCATATAGGGCAAAAGACAGGCCATTTGATACAATTTCTTCTGTCTTCCATCTGTCATAAGCGTATTAAAATTGGTTTTTAACTGTTGGGGCAGGATCATGCCTTCATCGGGAGGGACGGCAAAAAAAGAGAATTAGATTGGTATTATTGAGCCTGCGGCCGGATTTAACACTTAACGGTCATTCTTCCGCCAGATCGAGGATCATAATCTTCTGCCAGATCTTGGCTGCCATACCCTGTGTCAGTGATTCCAGATCGTTCACTGCATTCAAAATCACGGGGTCATCCATATTTTCGGCAAACAGCGCGGCGATCTTGCTGTTGAGCGCCAGCATTTCCGAACAGTAATCCAGATACCTTGTCAGTTGCTGGCGGGTAAGGCTGCGTTCGGGCGATACCTGGGTTTGCGTAAAGGTGCCCAGCAGGTAAGCCGGGTCTTTGGTCAACTGGTGCATATCCACCACGTGTGCGATGCTGCGCAGCCGGTGCAGGGCTGCCAGCGCCGACCGCTGTTTGATACGGGTCTCGAAGCGAATCAGGGAAAACAGTGCCAGGCCGAGAAAAATGAGCTCGTTGATAGCCGATTCGGTTGTCTGCAGCAAATCTGCCATACCCTCGGCATTGAAGGAAAAATGCTGCACCAATTGAACGAGCGCCCAAATCACCAGGCCGACCAGCAGCACGGCTGCCATCCATGCAACGATGCGCACAGGCCATATAGGCGGCCCCAGCCGCCGGGAGAGCGCTTCGGATTCGTACGACAAGATGCGGAACTCCCCGCACACCCGGCCCAGACCCGAATCCGGGAAACGATTGTTGATGCGCTGTTCCAGCCGCTCAATGGTTTTGAGTATCAGATCCGCCTTCAGATGGGTATAATGGCCTTCCAGGGTCTTGTTTTGTCGAAAAGGCGATAACCAGTTAAATAATTGCATGTGTCATCGAGGCTTTAAAAGGTCAAAACTCCGAATTATTTGAACAAGGCTGGACAATATCTGAGCAGAAAATGGTCTGGTGCGTGGGCATTGCCGGCCGGCATCTTTGTCCTGTCAATTCAACCATCATTTTTAAAAAGTTCAAAACCAACACTACAATGAAATCTTTCCAGGTATGCTCGTTCTTCTTTGCCTTGCTTTTTTCCGCTACCGCTTTTGGCCAGAGTGCCAACGTGCTGACCGTTCAAAATGATTTTGCCGCATTCGGCAAGGGAGATGTACAGACGATCGTTAATTCCACAACCGACGCCGTCGTATGGAGGCATGCGGGCAACCCCGGTATCGTGCCTTTCGCCGGCACCTTCAACGGGCATGAAGGGGTGGGCCGGTTCTTCCAGAATGTCGGTTCGAGTGTGAACATTACCGTGTTCGACCCGCAGAATTTTGTGGAAAATGGCAATACCGTTACAACCACCGTGAACATCAAAGGAACGGTGCTTGCAACCGGAAAAGAATACAACAACACCGTCGATATGGTATTCACCTTCGACGCTTCGGGCAAGGTGACCAACTGGGAAGCAAAGGGCGACGTGTCGGATCTGGAGTCCGCGTTTGCGAAGTAGTTTTTTTTCACCACGACGGGCACGAATTATTCACCACGACGGACACGACGAGACACGACGGTATTTTGCGTCGTGTTTCGTCGTGTCCGTCGTGGTGAAAATTAACGTGTCCAGATGAGTTTTCTCGCCCCCAGATACGCGCCGTTCTGCCAGATCGTCAGGAAATAAATGCCTTCGGCCAGATCAAGGGAAGGTTGCCAGGCTTCTCCGGGCCGTACCTTTTCGGTTCCTGCGACCCGGCCGTTCAGATCGGATATCTGAAGCGTGAGCATGGCGCCGTTATCCGGCGCATCGCATACGATCAGGCCGCCGGGTAGTAAAGGGTTGGCAAAACGGCATTCGGCATTTGCCTTGGCACCCGGTAAATGTGCTGACAACGCAGCGGGGATGTGGTACCAGACAGAGTCCAGGGTTTGCAAATGGACGGGGCCGCCGCTGGCCTGCCGGTACCGATGGACGTATAAGACCCTGTTGTTGCCCAGGTAAGTAAATGCGTTGTTGTCATCCCATTGAAGTTTATACCCTCCTAATGAGAAAAGTTCGAGGGATTCGAAGGAGTAATCGTTTGAATAAATCCCGTCGCCGGGAGCGAAAAACTGGCGCGCGGAAGGATTGTACGTGACGCCGTTGTTGGAAGAAACAACAATTGTGGAAGATTCCAGATTTTCGTTTGCATCGTACGTGTAATCCGTTACCGCGATATATTGAATGGGCGAACCGGAACTTTTTGTTAACAGAAAAGTACTGTCCAATAAACCGTCGGCGCTATAGATCGACGAGTCGGTTCGTATCGTATTTACGTTGTTGGAACTGAGACTGTTGGATTTATGAAGGAATAATCGCCCGTCAGGCAGATAAGTATAGAAATCGTGGTTCTGAATTTTCCAATCGTTCAGCACGTCATCCCAGATGTCCTTGTTGTGTTGCAAGACCTTTCCTTCCGCTGTGCGTTTCGTGAATTCCCGGTACCGGTTTCCCCATTGTGAAAGTGATTGGTCCCAGATTACATAAAGAGAGGAATCAGTGTATGCTGCCTCGTCAAACCAGTAATATTCGGCGAAATAGGGAACCCAGTTGTCTCCGTCGCCCAGGTAGTCGGTGAAATGGATGAGCCGATCCTGGTCATCGTATTCAAAAGTGTCGAGGCTCCATTTTTCCCAGGGACCCTGCGGCGAGTCGAGGCTCCTGAGCCCGGTATCCCGTATCAGCCTTTTTTTATTGTCATATTCCAGCGTATCCCGGTAATAACTCGTTGGCAGACCGACCCAACTGGATTCGTAAAATGCCACTTCTTCGAGATCCGAGGAATTATAACGGCTTACCGACCGGGAGAAACTGGTAAGCTCGTCCTCATTATCTGAATAGTAATAACGATGGCTTGAATCGCGCAACAAAGGGATGAGCAGGTTTTGCGCAGGCAACAAAACCGGAAAAAGGAACAAGGCAAAAAAGGATGCGTAGCGTAGCAGTGTTTTATTCATAACGGGGATTTCAGTTTGCTGATAATCAGATATGTCCGGGTACTTATTATGATCAAAACTTAAAGATATTGTGAGAAGCCTTCCCTTCCAAGGGTAAATCGATAACCATGTCGATCCGGATAATAACCGTGAAAAACGGATACGGAAATGCGATTCGGAAACGGTAATTTTTTTTAGAAAATGATTCTAATGCCTTATGCTCCAATTCGACTCAAAAGGCTATCTGACTCCTGACCATTTGCTCGTCTGTACATTGCCGGAATTTCGGGCTGTCTTTGTTGAAGGGATGCCGGATGAAATTCGCGCTCTGATTTTTGAAAATTTTGTTCAATTTTGTAGAGAATTGTTGGACAATTTGGGTCTGCCCGAAATCAAAATCTGGGCGAACGGAAGTTTTACCACGAGAAAACGAAACCCGGGCGACCTGGATTTGGTTGTATTTCTGGATGTCGGAGTTTCCGAACGGCACAGAGACATTTTGAGGAGGCTTTATCAAAATGACATTTTGCAAAAAGAAAAACGTCTTGATGTGTATTTTGTAGAAGTTCACCCTGAAAACCACTCCAAATATGGTCTAATGCGGTCAGATATGGCCTACTGGATGGATAAATTTATCCGGACCCGACCAGACAGAAGAGGAGTTATTTGGAAAAAGGGTTTGATTGAAATGAATATTACCGCACATGAAATCTCACAAGTCTGAATCAATACAAGTCCGCTGGCTTATTGGAGAAATCGGCGACCTTGACAAGATGATTGCCATGCACCGCTCGGCAGATGGCGATTTTATGGCTGAACAGTATGAAGCCCGCAGACTCAAATACTTCAAGGAATTGATAAGCCTTCTGGCAAATTCCGCTTACAATGTCAGTGGCCGGGAAACTTTCCCGCTGATAGAAGGCCTGCTAAAAGAAAATTATCCGAAACGTCGCCACAGATCGGCGGTAGCAGGAGGGCATAAATCCTTCGAGCAGGTGCTTCATTTCTATGAAACCCGGAAGGCAAAAAGCAATGTAACATCCACTGATCGATCAGGTGTAGTTGCTGAGCCGGATGCGATTTACAGGAAAAAGTAATTTTTCCCGCTGGCGCGAGGTTTTACCTCGAGCCAGGCTGCTGGCGCGAAGTTATACTTCGTGTCCAAACTTCTCCCGCATCATCTTTTTCAACGCCAGCATCTCGTCGCGGAACTGCGCCGCTGTGATGAAATCCAGGTCTTTCGACGCTTTTTTCATGTTGTTTTCCGCCGTGGCGACCATTTTTTCCAACTGGCTGCGTGTGGCATAGGCAACGACCGGCTCGGCAGCGAGGTCGACTCCTTCTTTTTCCACGTAGTATTTGGTCTGCTCCACGCCGCGGATATCGAGGATGGTGCGCTGCGCAAGGATTTGCTCCCGCGTTTTGGTTATCGTGGTCGGCGTGATGCCGCGTTCCTCGTTATAGGCGATTTGCGCGAGGCGACGGCGGGTGGTCTCCTCGATGGTG